>NZ_CAMZFB010000016.1 GCF_947305955.1 uncultured Brevundimonas sp. | reverse complement strand
TGCCCTATTGTGCGACCGAAGCCCTACGTGTCCCCTTAGCTGTTCCGATCTTCGGCGTGGCACTGGCCAGGCTTGATCTGTTGCCCCACGGGCGGCTGGCCCAGTCCAGCGCATTCTTCAGACCACCGGGGATGGAGCGGTTATATTCCGGCGTCACGATCAGGATGGCATCGGCCCCTTCGACCGCCGCTTTCAGCGCCTTGCCTGCGGGCGGATAGTCGGCGTCATAGTCCGCCGAATAGAGCGGCAGGTCGATGCTGATGTCTTCAAACGACACGCCATCGGGGGCCAGCCCCTTCAGGGCCTCGGCCAGTTTGCGGTTGATGGACGCCTTGGACAGGCTGCCGACGATGACGCCGATCTTGAGTGCGGACATGGGACGGGGGCTCCGTTCGCGTTGAAGGTCACCCCCATCAATGCCCGCCGCACGGGCCTGTTCCTGAGTTTGCTGTGAGCGGGGCCTTAAACCCGCACGTCGCGCTGGTCGCGGCCGACCTCGCCGAACACGCGCTGATAGCGGGCGACCTCGTCGGCATCGCCGGTGGCCTTGGCGCGGTTGTCCGACAGCTTGACCGCCGGACGGCCCGCCGCCGCCGTCACCTTGCACACCAGAGAGATGGGCGTCAGTTCGGGGGCCTCTATCGGCGCACAGTCGCGGAAGTCATTGGTCAGATTGGTGCCCCAGCCAAAGCTTGTGCGGACGCGGCCTTTGAAATGGTTGTGAGCCTCTTCGATCGTATCGACATCCAGCCCGTCGGCCAGCACCAGCAGGCGGTCCTTTGGATCGACACCCTTGGACTTCCACCAGTCCATGATGATCTCGCCGCCTTCGATGGGCGGAGCGCTGTCGGGGCGGAAGCCCTTCCAGTCGGCCAACCAGTCGGGCGCGTCATCCAGAAACGCCTTGGTGCCAAAGGCGTCGGGCAGGACGATCAGCAGATTGCCGTCATAGGTCTGACGCCATTCCTCCAGCACCCGATAGGGCGCGGCGCGCAGGGCGTCGTCATCCTCGCCCGCCATGGCCGCGACCACCATCGGCAGTTCATGGCCGTTGGTGCCGATGGCCTCCATGTCGTTATTCATGGCCAGAAGGACGTTGGAGGTGCCGATAAACGAATTGCCCAACCCCGCCTTCATCGCGGCCACGCACCAGTCCTGCCACAGGAAGCCGTGGCGGCGGCGGGTGCCGAAATCCGAGATCACCAAGCCGTCCAGTTTACGCAGGCGCTCGATCTTCTCCCACAGCTTGGTCTTGGCACGGGAATAGAGGATATCCAGCTCGAACCGCCCCATACGGCGCAGGGCCTTACGGGCGCGAAGCTCGTTGATGATCGACAGGGAGGGGATTTCCCACAGCGTCACATCGGCCCACGTCCCGCTGAAAGTCAGCAGGAACTGGCCGTCCTCGCCCTTTTTCAGGTCGTATTCCGGCAGTTGATATGTCGCCAGCCACGCCAGAAAGTCCGGCGTGAAAATCTGCTTCACCCCGTAGAAGGTGTTACCGCCCAGCCAGATCAGCTCCTTGTTGGTGAACCGCAGGGTGCGGGCGTGATCCAGATGGGCGCGCAGTTCCGCCTCGTCGATCTCATCCACCAGACGCACGGTCTTGGTGCGGTTGATGACGGTAAAGGTCACCGGCACATCGCGGAACCGCCGCCAGATCAACTGCAGCATCAGCAGCTTGTAGAAGTCTGTGTCCAACAGGCTGCGAACTATCGGGTCCAGTCGCCAGCTATGATCATAGGCACGCTTGGCGAGATCGACATTGACCATGGGGTATCAGCTTTCCGGACCTTGGGAGACAGCAGGATCAACGGTGAAGACCTGCCCTTCCTTTTCCGGCTTGATATAGGGCGAAGGCTTGGGCGTTGTCATGTTCCCGCGGATCATGGCGCGGCCCGCATCCAGTCCGCCGACCAGTTCCAGATCGACGCGCTGGGCGTCACGGGTACGGACATCCTCCAGCACCTCCTCGATCTCGACATCGGGCGTGCCCAGTTCGCGCAGGACCGCACCACCGAACACCAGCGCGGATTCAAACGTCTCGCGGATCTGGAAATCGACCCCCGCCTGTAGCAGGCGCAGGGTCGCACCGCGGTCATAGGCGCGGGCGAATATCTTGGTGCCGGGGAATTCGTGGTGGACCAGTTCGACGATCCGGTCCGCCGCCTCCTGATCATCGACGCAGATCAGGACCGCCTCGGCCTTTTCCAGACCCGAGGCCCGCAAGGTGTCCAGTCGCGTGCCGTCGCCGTAATAGACCTTGAAGCCGAAATTGGCGGCGGCCTGAATCATCTCGATGTCTTTTTCGATGATCGAGACATCGACCCCCTGCGCCAGCAGCGGCTGCGAGGCGACCTGTGCAAAGCGGCCAAAACCGATCACCAGAACACGGCCCACAAGATCCTTGGCCGCCTCGACATCATCGGCATCCTCGAAGCGGACGCCGGTCTCCTTGGGCAGGAGGCGGCTGATGGCCAGTGTGGTCAGCGGCGTCAGGGCCATGGACAGGATGACAATGGCCGACAGGGCGGCACTGGCCTGACCGTCCAGAACGCCTGCCGTGACGGCAGCGCTATAGAGGACGAAGGCGAACTCGCCCCCCTGTGCGAACAGGGCCGCGCGCTCGATCGCCTCGCGGTGGGAGGCGCGGAATACCCGCCCCACAATATAGATCACCGCCGCCTTGGCGATCATGAAGGCCGCAAGGCCCGCCAGCACGATCTTCCAGTCTGTAGCAATAACCGACAGGTCCAGCGCCATACCGACGGACAGGAAGAATAGCCCCAGCAGAATGGCCCTGAATGGCTCGACATCGGCTTCAAGCTGATGGCGGAAGGTCGAGTTGGAGAGCAGGACACCGGCCAGGAACGCGCCCATGGCCATCGACAGGCCCACCGCATTCAGCAGCCATGCCGTGCCCGTCACGACCAGCAGCGCCGCCGCCGTCATCACCTCGCGCCCGCCATTGCGGGCGAGGAAGCCAAAGAACGGATTGACCAGATAGCGCCCCGCCACCAGCACCAGCGCCACTGCCAGAATGGCCAGCCCCGCCGTCATCCACATAGGCGGGCCGGACGTCTCGACAGGGGCCATATGCGCGCCGATCAGGGCGACAATGGCCAGCAGCGGCACAATGGCCAAGTCCTCAAACAGAAGGATGGAGACGGCACGGCGCCCACCCGCGCTGGCCATCTGTCCTCGCTCTTCCAGCATCTGCATGATCACGGCGGTGGAGGACATGACAAAGCCCATCGCCCCCACAAAGGCGACCGGCAGGGACACGCCCGCCGCATAGGCAATGCCGGTGAGAACCAGTCCGCTCAGCACCACCTGCGCGGTGCCTAGGCCGAATATCTCGCCCTTCATCGCCCACAGCCGTGATGGCCGCATCTCCAGCCCGATAATGAACAGGAAGATGACGACCCCGAATTCGGCCACATGCAGGATGGTCTCGGGCTCTTTCACCAACCCCAGCCCGAACGGCCCGAGAGCCACGCCCGCCAGAAGATAGCCCAGCACCGCGCCCAGCCCGACCTTGCGGGCCACCGACACGGCGACGACGCCCGCCCCAAGCAGAGCCGCAACGTGCCCCAGTCCAAACGATGCTGCCTCGGTGGCCATCTACGCCCTGCCCCTATCGTGGTTGAAAGACAGTCGCCCACACAACCGCCAGCCTTACAACCGCGCGCACGCGGATTTGTTTCACCCCACCGCGCCCGTCAGGAACCGAACCTTGTAATCCGGCGCTTTCATCAGGTCCCTGATTTCATCGATCCCAAGGAGATGGCCTGTGAAGATCAAAGACCTCATGAGCCGCGACGTCGATATCGCCCGCCCAGACGATACGCTTCAACAGGTTGCCGAACGCATGGCCACCGGCGATTTCGGCTTTATGCCGGTCGTCGAGGGTGACCGCCTGATCGGCACCATCACCGACCGCGACATCACCGTCCGCGCCGTCTCCAAGGGGGCGGGTCCGTCCAGCCCCGTCAGCGAGTTCCTGTCACGCGACGCCATCACCGTGCTGGACAGCGATGACCTGAAGATCGCTCTCGACCTGATGAGCCGTGCGCGTATCCGCCGCCTGCCTGTCGTCGACAAGAATACCCGCCTTGTGGGCGTGGTGTCTCTGGGCGACCTGTCGGTCAAGGTTAAGGAACGCTATGCCGGCGAGGCGCTGGAGAGCATTTCCCAAAGCTAAAGCTTTGAATAACCGCGTTTTAATCTAGCCAGCCCCAAACCTTGGCAGTAACCATTTCTACCAAGAGCCTGCTAACGGCTTTCGTTTAGGTTTCTGCCCGAGTGAAGGGGCTGGTTATGGCACGCGCACAGTTTCAAAAAGGTCAGAAGGTCTGGGTCGAGGCTGTCGGCCTGTGGGCCGAGATCGAACGGGTCATTCCGGTGTGGGCCAAGGGCTTCGACGAGCCGGTCCGCGTGACCTATGAGGTCGGACTGGGCCGCGAGTTCCAGGGCCACGAACTGCAGCTGCCTGAAAGCGCGACATCCTCGGGTCTGGGGAATTGGCGTGTCCTGCGCGCCCGCAACAAGTGGCAGGACCAGAACGACTGTGCCCACCACCCCTTCCCCGGCAGCTATCCGGTCGTCGTGACCGACGAGGCCGACTGGGGCGGCTGGCGCGTTCCGGGTGCCGAATACGACCGCATGCCCGAACGTATCGAGGAACAGGCCCGCATTATCGCCGCTGCGCCGGAAATGCTGTCCGTCCTGTCCCAACTGATCGACAGCGTGGACGAGGCCCCGGGCGATGCCCCGCCCGAAGCGCGCCGTCTGGCCGATGCCGCCAAGGCTATCCTGCGCCGCATCCACAGCCAGCCCATGCCGCAACGCCGTGCCCTGCCGACCGAGCGCCCGCAGCTGGCCGAGCCCGCCGATGCGACGCCCTCTGCCGTGGTGAAACTAGACGAACGCGTCGCCTGACCCCCGTTATCTTCGATAGGGCGAAGCTCTCGACAGCGTTACGCGAAACAGCCTAGGTTGTTTCCCTAGCAGGTCTGGGGGAGGGAGCCTTCGTCGTGCGGGGAACAGAGCGGCGCAAGGACAGTCGGGGACGCCGTTCCACGGACCACCCGGGTCTGTGGGGACGCCCCCATGAACGCGCCCTGTTTCTGACAGCCCTGATGATCCTCGCCATGGCGTTACTGCTGGTGGCGCGGGACCGATCCAGACCCGAACGCGAGATCGAGGCCAGCAACCGTCAAGCCCTGGCGCTGGAAGCACGGCTCTATGCCGAACAGGTCGGATACAAACTCAACCAATTAGAGCGTGTGCTGGACCGCGCCGACGCCGAACTGTCGGGCGCGGGCGACAAGACGCTGAGCGCGCTGGAGGCCGCGGCTAAAGAAGCCCCCGACGCCGTGCTGGTTCTGGCCAGCCCCAGCGGAAATCCGTTAGCCGTCCATGCGGGCGGCGCATCCACCACCAACGGCATCACCCTTGCCGAGGGCAAGATCAATCTGGCCCGCCCCCGCGCCAACCGCCAGATCATCGCCGCGGCCCTGCCCGCCCCTGAACTTGTGCCCAGTGACCCTTCGGTCCGGCTGGACCTGCGTCAGGCCCGCCAGCTTCCGGACACCCTGTTCGACCATGACCGGCATGTGGTCCTGCCCGATCCGCAAGGGCAGAGCCGCGTCACCCTTGCCGTGCGCGTGGGGGACAGCCCGCTGGCGGTGGTGGCAGATCGTCCCGCGCGCGCCTTGTGGGTGCGTTGGCGCGATGATGCCCGACTGATGCTAATCCCGCTGGCGCTGGGTCTGGCGCTGATGATCTATCTGGCGCTGCGGACCTTCCGGCAGGATCGGGCTACGCGCGAATGGGCCGACACCGAGCGCCGTTTCCGCATCGCGGTCGAGGCCGCGCGTTGCGGGGTCTGGGAATGGGATCTGGAAGCGGGCCGGATCATCCTGTCGGACTATATGGCCAAGATGCTGGACCTGGCCGCAGGTACGGTCCTGACGACCGAGGCGATGATCGACCGCGTGCATCCGCTGTTCCGGGACGAGTTCGCAGGGGCCATCGCCCGCGCCCGCACCACCGGACAGTTCGAGGCCGCCTTCCCTGTTCCCTCGCCCGACGGCGATGTGATCTGGCTCGATGCGCGGGGCCGATCGCGCAGCTTGCCCATCAATGGCGAGGCGCTGCATTTCATGGGCATCGCCATCGACATCACCGAGGCCCGCCGCGCCAAGGCCCGTGCCCAGGCCGCCGAGGACCGCCTGATCGACGGCATCCAGAGCGTGTCGGACGCCTTTGTCCTGTTCGACCGACAGGGGCTGTTGGTGATGTGGAACCAGGCCTTTGCCGACACCTTCCACTTCCCGCCGACCGCGCTTTATCGCGGGGCGCACAAGAGCGAACTGAACCGTATTGCCGCCAAGGCCATCCGGTCCGAACACCGTGCCGAGGCACGCCGCGCCGGCGTGCGCGAGGTGGAGTTGCTCGACGGACGCTGGCTGCAGCTGACGGAGCGCTACACGGGCGATGGTGGGACGGTGGTGATCGGGGCCGACGTCACCCTGATCCGCCAGCAAGAGAGCGAGCGCCGCAAGGCCGCCGAGGAGCTGCAACGCACGGTCGATGAACTGGAGGCCAGCCGCAGCCGCCTGACCACCCTCGCCCAACAATATGAGGCGGCCATGATCCGTGCCGAGGCCGCCAGCCAGTCCAAGTCCGAGTTTCTGGCCAATATGAGCCATGAACTGCGGACCCCGCTGAATGCCATCAACGGCTTCTCGGAAATCATGGCCAAGGAGATGTTCGGCCCCTTGGGTGACAGCCGCTATCGTGGCTATGCCTCGGACATCCATAACTCGGGCAAGCATTTGCTGAGCCTGATCAATGACATCCTCGACATGGCCAAGATCGAGGCGGGCAAGCTGCACCTCTATTACGAGCGGATCGACCTTGGTGCTCTGGGGCGCGATGTTCTGCGCCTGATGCGGGGCCGCGCCGAAGAGGCCGGTCAGGTCCTGACGCTGGAAACGCCCGATCTGTTGGAGGCAGAGGTGGACCTGCGGGGCATGAAACAGGTGTTGCTGAACCTTGTCTCCAATGCCATCAAATTTACCCCGCGCAACGGGCGGGTGACGGTGGAGATGAAGCCCCTGACCGACCGTCCGGGCCATATCCGCATCGCCGTGAGTGACACCGGCATAGGCATTTCCCAAGAGGATATCGCCCGCCTCGCCCAGCCCTTCGTTCAGGTCGAGAACCAGCACGCCAAAACCACCCAAGGAACGGGTCTGGGTCTGGCGCTGACCAAGTCACTGATCGAGATGCACGGCGGCCAGATGGTCATCGACAGCGAAATCGGTACCGGCACCACCGTCTGGTTCGACCTGCCCGCAAGGCCACAGCAGGTCCAGGGTCAGAAAGCCCAACCCGCGATCCGCCACGACGAGATGCAAACCCGACCCGTCCGGTCTCACCAGACCGCTTAATCCGCCTTGGCTTGGCCTTGTGAAGGCGTCCGCTGCAACGGGGCATGGGGATGGTGCCGTGACAGGATGCGCGCCAGGGCCTTGCGATCCTCTGGGGCCTGATCGGCCAGAACGGCTACCGCCCCCGCTTCCAGACGTGCACGACCGCGCATTTCCGAAGCGCGCGACTGCTCCAGCAGGCCCGCAACCTCGGCAGCGTCAAATTGATCGGATTCGGTTTGCTCGATGGCAGCCAGACGCGCCTTGCGGGCTTCCTGAAAATCAGGACGCGCGGCCAGTGCGATCTCGCGAAGACGTGCCTTGATCGGTTCGGCCACGGCGGGCGAACGGGTACTCACCAGCTCCATGACCATTTCGGATCGGGACAGCTTGTGCTGCTGTTCGGCCTTGCGGCCTTCCTGCACGCTCAGCCACAAAGCCACGCCGCCCGCGACCAGAAAGACGTTGAGCGCGACCGAAGCCGCCAAGGCAAATTTCATCCGCCGCATCAGTGCATATCCTCCAGCGAGGCGACATCCATGCCCAGCACATCGACATCGTCGGTGGCCTGCAGGCTGGCCTGATAAAGGACGGTCTCGGCGCGCATCGGTGCGTTGAGGTGATTGGCCAAGACGACACCCAGCAAAGCGCCCGCCACGCCGGTTGCGGCAATGCCCGCCCCCGACCACAGGGAGAACCAGCGATTGAGCGGCGCGCGCGGACGAAGGCCTGCGGTGGCGGCCATGGCAATCACGCGCTCGCGCAGATCGGCGTCGGGCGCAACGCGCGGCAGGGCGATCAGGTCGTCAAACGCCTGCGCCTCATCCCAAAGGACCTTGATGGCCGGATCGGCATCCCGCGCCAGACGCGCCGCATCGCGCTCGGCCTGCGGCCAGCGGGCAAAGTCGGCTCCATAGGCGTCCAACAGATAAGAAAAACGGTCAGGGGTCATGCTGACATTACCCTCCACGACGCATCGGAGCCATATCGGCCAGTGATGCCCGCAAGCTGCGACGGGCCCGCGACAGCAGGCTTTCCAAGGCTTCCACGCTGACATCCATGATGCGGGCGGCCTCTATATTTCCCAGTTCCTGATAGTGACACAGGACGATGGCCTCGCGCTGCCGATCCGGCAAGCGCATCAGACAGGCCTGAACCCGTGCCCCCGTCTCTGCAGCCAGCAATCCCCGATCCGGTGCGGGCCCCTCGTCCACCGTTTCCGGCACGGTGTCCATCAGCGTCTCGCGGCGACGGCGCAAACGATCGTAGCAGAGGTTCATCGCCACACGATGCAGCCAGGTGTCGAACCTGGCCTCTCCGGGCTTCCATCGCGGGGCCTGTTTCCAGACCCGCAGCATGGCTTCCTGCGCCACATCCTCGGCCTCGACCGCATCGGACAGCATGCGCGTCGCCAAGGTCAGCAATCGCGGAAGCTTGCGCGATACCATGGACTGGATGGCCGCTGGGTCGCCCTGCGCGACGCGGCATAGCAAGTCTTCGTCGGGATCGTCGATCCGTGCCAAGGCTACCTCTTGCCGCAGATGTGGAGACCAGCCAGACCGGATGGACCACGGGGGAGTCCGCCCTCCTTTGCCGCACATCGACGCATACGCCAAGAGACCGCGACGGCGCATTGCGCACGGACCTCCATCTTCCTGACGTCTGCATGTGATCCACCCGTCGATAGCGAGAACGACGGATTAAACGCGACAGTCACGGTTTTCCGTCGCGCGGCAGACATCAATGTTCGGAGGTGGCGTCGGTCACCGGCGGCAGAACAGCCTCGAAGGCTTCACGCGCCCGACGGCGCAGATCAATCAGATGGGCTTTCAGCGCATCATAGTCCGGCTGGCCCGCGGCCATGGCCAGTCGCTGCTGGAAGCCGGCCGGCTCCTCGTCCGGATCGCCCCGACCGTCGAAGGCGCAGGCCATGACCTGCCCCAGCTGTTGGTGGGTCAGCCAGCTTTCGCGCAGCACCGGATCATCGGCCAGCGCTTCCAGCGTCGATACAGTCAGAGGCTTGCCGTGCGGTGCACCCATCAACTGGCGGTATTGGGCCACGAACTCGGCATCGACCTGCGCCCCTGCCGACAGTTTGTTGTCCCAGAACCCTTTCGGGCGCCGCTCGCGATCCATCAGGTCGCGCATCTTGCGGACATCGGCAGCGATATCGACGCCCGGTCGTGGACGGCGCAGCACCTGTTCCAGTGTCGCAGTGACCTCTTGGGCAAAGGCGTCCGTGGTCGCCCAGACCACGCGGGCGCGTGTCAGGGCCATGAACTCCCACGTGTCGGCCTCTTCGGCATAGTAGTCGACGAAGGTGTTCAGCCGCACCGACACCGGTCCCTTTGACCCTGTCGGGCGCAGCCGCATATCGACCTCGTACAACGCCCCTTCGGCGGTGTGGGAGGACAGGGCCGCGATCAGGCGCTGGGTGAACCTTCCATAGAAGGTTTCCGCGCCCCAGCCCTTGGTCGCGCTCATGGCATCGGACGGGGCCATGTAGATGGTCATCAGGTCCAGATCGGATCCCGCCGTCATCTCGCGCGAGCCAGACTTGCCAAGGGCCACCACGGCCACCTCGCCCCCGTCCAGACGCCCGCCCATGCGCTCGGCCTCGGCCAGGGCCGCAGGGGCCAGACCGCGAATACAGGCATCGGCCAGCGAGGTCGTCGTCAGGCCCGCCTGTACCGGCGAGGTGCGCCCCGTGATGATGTTCATGCCGATGCGGAAGGCCTGTTCGCGATGCAGGCGGCGGGCCGCATTCATCGCCTCCTCGAAATCGCCGGCAGCGCGGGTTTCGGCCACCAACTGGTCGGCGACACCCGTATCCTCGCCCAGCGGCACAAAGAAGCGGGCGTCCAGAATACCGTCCAGCGCCTGTGGCTGTCGCCCCAGACTGCGGGCCAGCCTCGGCGCAAAGGCCATGATGCCCACCACCATTTCGAACAGGTGCGGCTGGTTCAGGAACAGGGCCTGTACCTGCACCCCTGCCTTCAGACCCGAGAAGAAGGTGGCAAAGCGCCGGAACGCCGCATCGGGTGCGCCCGTCGCCGCCACCGCTTCCAGCAGACGCGGGGCCAGACGGGTGAACAGTTCGCGCCCCCGCGCCGAACGGGTCGCGGGAATGTGGCCGTGGTGCCAGTTTCGGATGGTGTCCGAAACACTGGCGGGTTCGGTGAAGCCCATGCGCGACAGGGTCTCCAGCGTGCCGGGGTCATTATCGACGCCAGTGAACACCAGACTGCCCATGTCCGATGACAGCTGCTCGCCGTCATCGAACAGCTCGCCATAGATGCGGTTGACGCTGACCAGAAGGTTTTCGATCGAGCGGTCGAACTCGGCCAGATCATCCTGACCATAGAGGGCCGCCACCTTGGCGCGTCGGGTGTCATCCTCGGGCAGGGCGTGGGTCTGCTCGTCCTCCAGCATCTGAACGCGGTGTTCCAGATCGCGCAGAATGCCATAGGCGGCTTTCAGTTGATCGCACGCCTCGGGCGTCACATGACCCGCCTTGGTCAGCGCCTCCAGCGCCTCCAGCGTGCGCGAGGATTGTAGCGCCGGATTACGACCGCCAAGGATCAGTTGCTGGGTCTGCACATAGAATTCGATCTCGCGGATGCCGCCGCGACCGAGTTTCAAATTGGCCCCCGCCGCATCCAGACCGTCGCCCGTCTTATAGGCGTGGATCTGTTTCTTGATCGACTGGATGTCCAGCACGGCCTGATAGTCGAGGCTGCGACGCCAGACAAAGGGCTTGAGCTGGGACAGGAAATCTTGCCCCGCCGCGATATCGCCCGCGCACACCCGCGCCTTGATGAAGGCGGCGCGTTCCCAGTTCTGTCCGACGCTCTCGTAATAGGCCAGAGCCATGGGCGCAGCGACAACAGGCGGCGTCGATGACGGGTCGGGCCGCAGGCGCAGGTCCACGCGGAAGACATAGCCCTCGCCCGTCCGCTCGGTCAGCAGGGTCGCCAGACCTTGGGCCAGACGGTTGCAGAAGTTCTGGATTTCCACGCTGTCGTCCAGAACCGCGCCCAGCACCTCGGGGTCATAAAAGAGGCTGAGATCGATATCGGACGAATAGTTCAGCTCGAACGCGCCGCCCTTGCCCATGGCCAGCACAAATAGCCCCGGCACAGGACCGCGCGGATCATCCGGCTGCGACGTCAGCTTACCGCGCCTGCGCCAGTCGGCCGCCGTGGCTTTCAGGGCCGCTTGCGCCGCCGCATCGGCAAAGTGGGCGATGGCGCGGGTGACCTGATCAAGGTCCCACACGCCGCCCAGATCGGACAATGCCGTCAGCAGGTGAAGCTCGGCCTTTAACAGTCGCAGCGGAGACTTGGCCTCGTCCGGCCCGCCTTCCAGCGCGGTGGTTTCGGCCAGTATCTGTTCCAGCCGCTCTTCCGGCACACTGGTCAGGACACGGTGCAACATCGCGGGCCAGCGGCGGGCAATCCCCCCCAGATAGGAGGACGCCGCAAAGACGGGAGCCAGCGCGTCCCACGCCTGATCCAGATCGGATTTCCACCCTGCCTCGGCAGCCGATTCCGACAGTCGCTCATACAGACGGGCGGCGGCATCCTGATCGCTGACGGGGCCGCAAGGGCCGATACGGGCGATCAGGGGCAGGGCTGTTTCAGTCATTCGCTATCGGAAGATGTGGCGTTTTCAGGTGCGGGAGGCAGCACCAATGCAACACGAAGTCCGGGCCCGCGTCCATCAAAAGCCCCCGGTCCCTCGGCCAATTCGATCCGTCCACCGTGGGCCTCCGCCACAGCGGTAACCAGCGACAGGCCAAGGCCCGACCCCGGCTCGGTGCGGCTGCTGTCCAGACGCACAAAGCGTTGCAGCACGCGCTCGCGGTCTTCCTCGGGGATGCCCGGCCCGTTGTCGGTGACCGAATATTCGATCTCGCCATTGGACTTGCGGCGGGCGCGGAACATCACCGCACCACCGGCGGGGGTATATTTGATGGCGTTATCGATCAGATTGGCCAGCGCCTGTGCAAGGAAGGGTTGGTTGGCCTCGACCATCAGATTGTCCTCGATCTCCGAGGCAAACTCGATGTCCTTTTCCTCACCGGCGAACTCATAGAGTTCAGCCATGTCACGGCCCAGAGAGGCCGCATCGAACACGCGCGGGTCGGGCGCACCACCGGCCTGAAGGCGGGCGATGGCCAGAACGGTGTTGAAGGTTTTCAGCAGGCTGTCCGCCTCGCCCAGCGCCAGTTCCAGCGCATCGACGCCCGAGATGCGACCGGCCTCGGCGTCGATCAGCGCGACCTCCAGCTTGGCGCGCATACGGGTCAGCGGCGAGCGCAGGTCGTGGGCAATGGCATCGCCCGCATGGCGGATGGACGCCATCGAGCCTTCCAGCCGGTCCAGCATGGTGTTCAAGCCGATGGAAAGCTCGTCCAGTTCGTCGCCGGAATTGCGAACGGCGACCCGCTTTTTCAGATCGCCTTCCTGAACCGCCGTCACCACGCGGTTCAGCCGTCCCATGGCCATTTCCACACGGCGGCTGACCAGCAGACCACCGCCGATACCCAGCGCCAGCACGATGATCATCGCCATCCACAGCGCCTGTGTCAGGCGATCCAGATAGGCTTCGATGTCGCCGATGTCCTCGCCGACGAACAGGTGCTCGCCGCCGGTCAGGGCCGTATCGATGCCGATGGATTTGCGGTGCTCGACCCGCCCTTCGGGATCGGTGTCGGTCAGGCGGAAGATTTCCCAATTGCCGCTGTCCACGCCGGGCGGCAGTTCGGAGATATTGCCCGTGACCACCTCGCCCGAGGCATCGCGCAGGCGATACAGATATTTGTCGCCGCGCAGTGTGCGGTCGATCAGCGACTGGTTGAGGGCATCAAGGCCGCGCGCGCCATAGATGCCCACCAGAGTTTCAACCTCGGCCCTGACACTGACTTCCGCGCGCGCCCGCGCCTCTGCGGCCGATGCCATATAGACATAGGCCATCACCGCGCTGGCGATCCCCACAAACAGGGCCAGAAACAGCAGCGTCAGGCGGAATGGCGTACGCCGGAAAAGTGTCTTTAGCCGCATAGGAGGCCCTTAGGCCTCAAGCCGGTACCCCGCGCCGCGCACGGTCTGAAGCATGGCACGGTCAAAGCCCTTGTCGATCTTCGAGCGCAGGCGGCTGATGTGGACGTCGATGACGTTGGTCTGGGGGTCGAAGTGGTATTCCCACACCTTCTCCAGCAGCATGGTGCGGGTCACCGACTGGCCAGCGTGGCGCATCAGGAACTCCAGCAGCTGGAACTCGCGCGGTTGCAGGTCGATGTCCTGACCTTCGCGGGTCACGGTGCGGGCGATCAGGTTCATTTCCAGCTCGCCGACCTTGAGCACGGTCTGGACACCGCCCGTCTCACGGCGGCGCGACAGGGCCTCGACGCGGGCGATCAGCTCGGCAAAGGCGTAGGGTTTGACCAGATAGTCGTCGGCACCGGCCTTCAGGCCCACCACGCGGTCCTCGACCTCGCCAAGGGCCGACAGGAACAGAACCGGCGTCTGGTCCCCGCCCTTGCGCAGGGTCTCAACCATGCCGATACCGTCCAGACGCGGCATCATACGGTCGACGACATAGACGTCGTAACCGCCCTTTTGGGCCTCCAGCAGACCGAATGCGCCATCCACAGCATGGGTGACGTCGTGACCGGCCTCGGTAAGGCCGCGCACCATTGCGGTTGCTGCCTCGGCGTCGTCTTCGACAACCAGAATACGCATGAACCCCTCCAATCGGACTTTCGGCGGCAACCTTAACAGATCACCGCCGAAATCCCGAGTTAATCCCTCGTCAGGTTTGATCCCCTTTCGGGCACAATTGACGCCTAGTTGCGTTTGGCCAGCGGCAGAACCAGAGAGCGGTTGCTGCCCTGATAGCGGACCATCAGAAGGACCGACGGACGGCCTGCGCTGCGGGCGGCATCAACAGCGGCACGGAACTCTTGTGCCGTCGTCACCGGACGGTTGTTGGCGCGCAGGATAACGATGCCCGCCGGAAGACCGATCTTGCCCGCTTCAGAGCCCGGCTCGACCGAGGTGACCACCACGCCGTTGACGTTGGACGGCAGGTCATAGCGGTCCCGCAGCGCCGACGTCAGGGCGGTGACAGTCATGCCCTCGACCTCGGTGCCCGACGGTGCCGACGGGGCTTCGGCCTGCGGGCCTTCGCCCTCAAGCTCGCGGTTCAGTTCCTCTTCCGAGGGACGACGGCCCGAGCGGACATCCACCGTAATACTGCGGCCCTCACGCAGGACCTCCAGACGCAGACGGTCACCCGGCTTGGCCGCTGCCACGCGGCGCGTCAGGGCCGAGCTGCCATCCACAGCCGTGCCATTGATCGAGACGACAATGTCCTCTTCGCGCAGGCCACCTTCGGCCGCGGGCGAGCCCGCCGTCACCTGGGCCACAAAGGCACCCTTGGTGTCGGCATCAAGACCCAGAGCCTCCTTCATCTCTGCGCTCAGATCGGTGATCTGGACGCCGAGGTAGCCGCGCTCGATCTTCTCGCCACGGATCAGGCGGTCGGTAATTTCCTTGGCCGTCTTGGCCGGAATGGCAAAGCCGATACCGACCGAACCGCCCGACGGGGTGAAGATGGCGGTGTTCACGCCGATCACGCGACCATAGATGTCAAACGTCGGACCGCCCGAGTTGCCACGGTTGATGGCCGAGTCGATCTGCAGGAAGTCGTTGGCCACACCGCCGCCGATGTCGCGCGACTTGCCCGACACGATACCGGCCGTAGCCGTGCCACCCAGACCGAACGGGTTACCGACCGAGATAACCCAGTCGCCCACGCGCGGCTCGGACGTTTCCTCAAAGGTCACGAACGGGAAGGCGCTGCCTTCAACCTTGATCACGGCCAGATCGGACGCTTCGTCACGCCCCACGAGCGAAGCCTTCAGGCTGCGGCCATCGCTGAGTTTGACGGTGATTTCCTCGGCATTGGCGACAACGTGATTGTTGGTGACGATAAATCCGTCAGCCGAGATAAAGAAGCCCGAGCCGGTGCCCGGTGCCAGTTGGGTTTCGGGCTCGGCGTCAGCTCCGCCTTCACGCGGATCGCCGAACGGGAAAGGCAGGCCCGGAATGCGGATGGCGCGACGGCGCTCGATCCGCGTCTTGACGTCGATCTGGACTACGGCAGGCGAGACCTGTTCGAAGATATCGGCAAAGCTGAGCGGCGCGCCCTGCGGCGGCGCAAACGCCAGGCCCGATGCGCCGGCAGAAGGCACCAGCCGTGAGGCTGACGCCGGTGCCGCCTCGGCTCCCGGCCACTGGATGACCCCGCCCGCCGTTGCGGCAGCAGCGAAAGTCAGGCCGACAGCGGCCCCCAGAATGAACTCCTTGCGTTTCAGCATCGTCGTCCTTTGTCGTCCTGTTTCGGAATCCACCGGATTCCACATCCAACGGATATAGGGCGCATTCGCGAAAGCCAATGCCTGCCCTCAAAACAATGGTTCTGTACGGACGAAGGTAAAGCCAAGGCCCAACTGGGGCGAAAGGACGGCCCTAGATGTCTTTGTCGTCAGATTGGGCGGGGGATGCGCCGTTGTCGCCAGCCGCGATCCACTCGGCCAGAGCGGCTTCTTCCTCGGGGGTCAGTGCGTCTGCGGCCTTTCCCGCACGGCGACTGCGGACCAGCAGCACACCACCGACCAGAACCACCAGTGCGACCGGACCCAGCCACAGCAACAGCGTGCCCGCCCTGAACGGCGGGGTGAACAGCACATAGTCGCCATAGCGGCGGACCAGATCGGCGCGGATGTCTTCGTCGCTCTTTCCGGCAGCGATCTGTTCGCGCACCAGACGCCTCAGGTCGGCGGCGATGGAGGCCGGACTGTCGGCGATGGATTCGTGCTGGCAGACGACGCAGCGGATGTCGGCGAACAGGGCGCGGGCGCGGGCTTCCTGTGCGGGGTCGGACAGGGCCTTGTCGGGGATGGCGGCAGGCTCGGCCCATGCGGAAGCGGTGATCACCGGAGCCGCAGACAGGGCCAAGAGGCCAGCAGCAGACATTGCAGCCAGAGCGCGCATCTTCATGCCGAGGCCTCCTTGCGGCGGCGATGACCGGCACCGGCCCCCACGCGCAGACGGCGATCCAGCAGCGACACCAGGCCACCAAGTGCCATCAACAGCGGGCCAAGGAAGATCAGACGCGCCCACGGGTTCCAGTACAGGCGCACCATCCACGCGGGTTCGCCCGCATCCGTGGCTGTCCGCTCGCCCATGACGACATAGACATCGTCCAGACCACGGAAGTCGAGGCCCACTTCCGATGTCGTCTGACCGCCTGCAGGGAAGAAGCGGCGCTCGGACGTTACCGTCCGTTCGATACGGTTCTCCTTTACGGCGCTGACAGCGAGGCTGCCCTGTTCGGCAAGATAGTTGGGGCCTTCGATGATGTTCACATCGCGCAAGGTGACCTTCCACGGCCCCGCCGACAGCTCGCCATTCAGCGGCAGGGCCTTGGCGGCCTCGACCTTGAACGAGGTTTCGACCACCGCCCCGAGGATAAAGACGCCCAGACCCGCATGGGCCAGCGCCATCCCCCATGCGCCGAGCGGCAGGCCGCGACCACGGCGCAGGCTTTCACCAAACGGGACGCGGGCCAGTTTGATACGGTCACCCAGTTCAAACAGTGCCCCAAAGATCAGCCACAGGCCCAAGGCGACACCGGCTGCTGCCAGTGCCTTTTTCGGATCGAACAGCAGATAGGAAATGCCCGCCCCGACCACCGCCAGCACAATGGCAAAGCGCAGACGCTGGAAGGCCCCGCGCGCATCGCCGCGCTTCCACGCCATCATCGGTCCGGCGGGCAGCAACAGGCAGGCGACCGCCATCAGGGGCGCGAACACGGCGTTGAAATAGGGAGGGCCAACCGAAATGGTCGCGCCCGTCACGGCTTCCAGCACCAGCGGATAAAGGGTGCCCAAAAGGACGGTCGCCGCCGCCGCCGTCAGGAACAGGTTGTTGAGGACCAGCATGCCCTCGCGGCTGACAGGGGCAAAGGTCGCCATCGAACGGATGGCCGGCGCGCGCACCGCAAACAGGGCCAGCGCCGAACCCGACGCTACGCCCAGAATGGCCAGCAGCATCAGGCCGCGTTCCGGATCGACGGCAAAGGCATGAACCGACGTCAGCACACCCGAGCGCACAAGGAAGGCCCCCAGCATGGAGAAGCTGAACGCCAGAATGGACAGAAACACCGTCCAGCCCGCCAAGGCCCCGCGCCGCTCGGTCACGATGGCACTGTGCAACAGGGCCGCGCCCGCCAGCCACGGCAGGAAGGAGGCGTTCTCGACCGGATCCCAGAACCACCAGCCGCCCCAGCCCAGCTCATAATAGGCCCAGAAACTGCCCAGCCCGATACCGACCGTCAGTAGCGCCCACGAGGCCAGCGCCCACGGACGCACCCAACGGCCCCACGCCGGATCCACGCGCTTTTCAATCAGCGCGGCGACAGCCAGAGAGAAGCAGACGGAAAAGCCGACATAGCCGCCGTAGAGCAGCGGCGGGTGGAAGGCGAGCGCCGGATCCTGCAACAGGGGATTGAGCGAATTGCCCTGAACCGGAGGCTCAACCAGACGCACAAACGGGTTGGAGGCAAAGGCCGCAAAGGCCAGAAACAGGGCCGACAGCGCCCCTTGCACCGTCACCGCCGAGGTCTTGAGGCCAAACGGCAATCCGCGTGACAGGCCCAGCACCGCGCCGAAGGCCGTCATCACCAGACACCACAGCAGAAGCGAGCCTTCGTGGTTCCCCCACGCGCCCGCCACCTTATAGAGAAGCGGCTTGTCGGTATGGCTGTTCAACGCAACATTGGCGACCGAAAAGTCGGACGTCACATAGGCCCAGATCAGCGCCGCAAAGGCGACGACGATAGCGATGGCCGAACCCAGCAGCGCCGCATAGGCCCCGCCCGCCGCGACAGGGCTGCGGGCGATCCGCCCCCAACAGGCCAGCCCCACCCCCAGCACGCTGAGCGCGAGGGCCAGTATCAGTGCAAAACTGCCGAACTCGACGATCACGCGACTATTTCTCCGACGGCGTATAGGAGCCGGATTCCGGTCGCCACTCACCGGTTTCCTTCAGACGGTCGGCCACTTCGCGCGGCATATAGGTCTCGTCGTGCTTGGCCAGAACCTGCGTCGCCTCGAAGGTGCGGTCGGGCGTATAGCGGCCCTGTGCCACAATGCCCTGCCCCTCGCGGAACAGGTCCGGCAGATCCCCTTTGAAATGCACCACCGCGCTGGCGGCATTGTCAGTCACGGTAAAGCGCACCGATCCGTCGGGCGACTTGACCACACTGCCCGCCTCGACCAGCCCGCCCAGACGGATCATCTGGCCCGCCGGCACCTTTTCGACGGTCACTTCGGACGGCGAATAGAAATAGGTGACATTGTCCCGCATCGCCCACAGCGACAGGCCGACCGCCAGCGCCAGCACGGGCGCGGCGGCAATGACCACCCACAGACGTCGGCGGGCCTTGGGTGACTTTGGAAGCCAGCTCATCTCGTCAACACACGCAAGAGGCGGGACTTTGGCCCGCACAGGAAATGAAAACAGTGCGGCCCGTCATCGGGCCGCCTTGGCCCGCGCCTCGGCGAGCGATTTCTGAAGTTCGGCACGGCGCGGGTCCGCCGGATCAAGCGCCGCCAGAATACGGTTCCAGTGACGCTCGGCCTGCGCGACATCGCCACGGCCCAGCGCCGCATCCCCCATAAAGAAATGGGCACCGAGCTGGTTGTCATCCAGTTTCAGGGCCTGTGCGAAGGCCGCTTCGGCATCGGGACCGATACGGTTGTCGCTGGCCCGCACGAGACTTTCCCCCAGACGCGCCCAGTTCTGGGCATTGTCCGGCAGGATCGACAGAGCCTTGCGGAAGGCCGAGGCCGCGCCCAGAGCATCACCCGCCTCGAAACGGGCCGCCCCCAGCATGGACAGGGCTTGGACATCCTCGGGCGTTTTGGCCACGACCTCGGACAGCACGGCAGCGGCCTGATCGGGAGACAGGCTGTCGGGCTGGGCCGCCCATTCGGCGACACGGTCGCTATAGGCACGGTCGCCATAGCCGGGCGTACCGATCACGACATAGATCACAAGCGCTAGAGCCGCGGCCACGCCCACGCCGACCAGCACCCAAAAGCCGTCACGACTGCCGGTCTTGAGTTCGACATCGGCACGGCGGGCGGCAAGGATGCGGCGCGCGGCCTCGGCGCGGGCGGCCGTCCACGATGCCTCGTCCATCTGGCCCGCTGCCTTCAGCCGATCCAGTTCGGCCAGTTCACGCGCACCGGACAGGCGGTCTGTCTGCGTCTCTGTAGCGACCTGAACACGGTTCAGACCGCGACGCGCACCGCTCAGAACCAGCAGTCCGGTCACGGCTGTCAAAACAGCGGTCATGATCCAAAAAAATATCATAGCTGTCGCTGTAGCGGATCAAGCCTGACGAAGCGAGACGCCCTGTGACGCACCCAGCACGGACAGGCGTCTGCGGACGGTACGCGCCGCTTCCTTGGCCCCTGCCAGCTGCAACAGATCGACCATGACCTGAAGTCTGCGCCGCGCCATCTGCCCCCCGTCATCGGGCGCACTTCGGTTCAGGCGATCCAGCGCCTCGCCGGACCAGTTGGAGATACGCCCCACCAAGCCTTCAGAGGTTTGGCGCCGCTCCGTCTCGCAGCCGATGACCGCCGCAGGACCACGGGCAGTGAACATCATCCCGACCAGAAGGCGGGCCTGTTCGACATCCTTGTCGTCCATGGGTGCGGTCAGATGGGGCACGGCGCGGGTCATGCGACCGACCAGGGTCGATTTCTCCTGCGGCAACAGGGCGTCGACAGCGTCATCGGCCCTGCGGAAATGATCGGATAGAGTTGTGGTCAGCCGCAGCTTCTGATGGCGGATGGTCCGAGCCCAGACACTGTCGGGACGGGGCGAGACCACCATCTCGAATTCCTGCAGGGCGGCAGCGATCCATTGAAGGTTGTCGCGATATTTCAGGACGCCCGACGGCCCCTCGGCCAGATCAAAGCCGACCACTGCCTCGGTCTTGGTGACCAGCGCCGCCAGAACGCGCTCGACGAACAGACCATAGTGGCCTTGGGACAGGAAGCGCGACGGCGTTTCCAGCGCCGCGGCATGCGAGGCCAGCCGCAGTATCTGCAATCCTTCGCGCAGATGGGCGAAGTAGATTTCCATCAGGCAGTCGGGACCGTCCTCGCCGATGGCCGCGGCCTGACGGAAGGCGAGCTTCATCTCGGCGGCTTCCTCGGCCCCCATCCTGCCCTGCCAGTCGGCCAGCCGCCTCAAGGTGGTGCGGGCCGTCGGCGCCAGATCCAGCATGCGCGCCAGCCGCGCGCGTTGCTCCGCCGTCCCGCCCGGCCACAGCTTTGCCCCGTGGTCGCGGACAGCGGCAGCGGCGGTATTGGTCAGACGGTCGGCAATCATCCGCGCCAGATCGTCATCGCGATCCAGTTGCGGCAGAAGCTCCGGCTCATTGCGCTTGGCCGCCGTCCACAACAAGGGCAGCAAGGTGGGCGGAAGCGTAAAGCCCTCCATCCCGTCCTGACGCTCGCGGAACAGGGCCAAAAGCGGGCGCAGCACCTTGTCTCGGCGGCCCCGATCCTGAATCTCTTCGGCGATCATGACGCGCACGGCTTCGGCCCGTTCTCCCGACATCTCCCCGACTGCGCTTTCGAGCAGTGACAGGATGCGGTCCGGAGAACGTGCGATTACCTCGGTCAGGGCAGCCCTGTGTGCGGATTTCAGTTCCGCCATGAAGAGGTCCGTCGGCTCCTGTGGGGGTGGCGCAATAAGTCCGGCAGTGTGCCGTGAGCTCGGTTAACGCCGCCTCACCAGACCTAGCCTTCGGACGAGGGCAGTTCCAGCACCACCTTCAGGCCGCCAAGATCGCTGGCCCCCAAGGTCACGCGACCGCCATAGGCACGCACCAGCTCATCCACGATAGACAGGCCAAGACCCGTCCCCGGCGTGGCCTCGTCCATGCGGGTGCCGCGTTTCAGGGCTGCGTCGCGCTGTTCCTCGGGGATGCCGGGGCCGTCGTCCTCGACCACCACCACCATCTGGCCGGGCACCGACGGGCCAGCCAGAACGCGGACGCGGCGCTTGCACCACTTGCCCGCATTCTCGATCAGATTGCCGAAGATTTCCTGCAGGTCCTGACGCTCGCCACGGAAGGCAAGGCTCTCGGGCGCGCGCCAGTCGATCTCGACGCCCTTTTCCTCGAACACGCGCTCGATCATCACGGCCAGTTCGTCCAGCACCTCCTCGACGGGGGTGCTCTCACCAAGCCCATGGGCGGCGCGGGCGGCAGCGCGGGCGCGGCGCAGGTGGTGTTCGACCTGATCGCGCATGACCTGTGCCTGACGGCGCACGATGTCCTGAAGCGGGCCTTCCTTGGTGCCAGCCTCGGCCAGCATGACGGCCAGCGGCGTTTTCAGCGCATGGGCCAGATTGCCGACGTGGGTCCGCTGGCGCTCGACCGTTTCCTGCGAGTGGTCCAGCAGCAGATTGACCTGATCGGCCAGAGGCTGGATTTCGCGTGGATAGCTGCCCTCGACGCGGTTGGAGCGGCCAAGGTGAACCGCCGCAATGGCGCGGTCGAGATCATAGAGCGGGCGCAGGCCGATGCGCACCTGAACGAACACGGCGGCCACCAGACCCAGCCCCAGCATCAGCAGGGCCAGCCACGTCACCGTCGCGAACTGGCGGGTATCGGCGTCAACGTCGGTCCGGTCCACGCCCGCGAAAAAGACAATCGGCGTCTCGCGACCGGGCAGGGTTTTGATGCTGGCGGCAATGCGCAGCGGCTCGCCCTTGGGGCCATCGTCGGTGCTGTAGCTGACCGTCTGGCCAAAAGCACCTTGCAGCCGATCCAGCAGGTCGGGGCTAAAGGTCAGCTGCGACCCACCCAGCGATTCGGAGCCCGCCACCACTTCCAGCGATCCATCGGCGGTTGGCTCTGCCACCATCCAATATTTGCCGGACAACAGGCGTTCGGTCCGCGCATCGCGGATTTCGCCGATGAACAGGTGCCCTTCGGGCGTAAAGGTCGCGGCCACCACCACTTCATCAATGGTGTCATTCAGCGTGCTGCCCAGACGGCGAAGCGCCGATTCCTGAAACAGCGAGGTCAGCACCAGACCTGTCAGGATCAGCGCCAGACAGATCCAGCCCGCCGCCAGCCAGATCAGGCGACGGGTCAGGGATCGGCTAGGGCGCAGGCGCATCCACGCCTGACGCGCGGTATGTTTTGCGGGTGTGTTTTCGGTATCGCTCACGGGCCTTAGCCCGCGTCGCTTTCACCGGCCAGCGGCGACAGGCGATAGCCAAGGCCGCGAACGGTTTCGATACGGTCCGAACCGATCTTCTTGCGCAGGCGGCCGACGAACACCTCGATGGTGTTGGAATCGCGGTCGAAGTCCTGATCGTAGAGATGCTCGACCAGTTCGGTACGGCTGATGACGCGGCCCTGATGCATCATCAGATAGTGCAGCAGGCGGTATTCGAGCGAGGTCAGGCGCAGCGGCTCGCCATTGACCGTGGCGCGGGCCGCGCGCGGATCGAGGCGAAGACCACCGCACGACAGGGTCGAAGTAGCGTGACCGGCCGAGCGACGCAGCAGGGCGCGCAGGCGGGCCAGCAGTTCCTCGGTGTGGAAGGGCTTGGTCAGATAGTCGTCGGCACCGGCATCAAAGCCCGCCACCTTGTCCGACCATGCGGCACGGGCCGTCAGGATCAGCACCGGCGTGGTCTTGCCCTCGCGGCGCCAGCGCTCCAGCACGGACACGCCGTCGATCTTGGGCAGGCCAAGGTCCAGCACGACAACATCGTACGGCTCGGTATCGCCCAGGAACCAGGCTTCCTCGCCGTCCGGCGCGTGATCTACGGCATAGCCCGCGTCGGTCAGGGCTGCCTTGAGTTGGCGAGACAGGTCGACATCGTCTTCAACCAGCAGAACACGCATGAAGTCATTTATCCTGAAAAGGGAGGATTAGCGGGGGCGACCCGAACGGCCGTCGACGTCGATATCATCGACACGGCCACCCGGATATTCCCAGCGTACAGTGTAGTCGCCGCGACCGTTTTCGCGCATGCCCAGCATACGACCCGGACGGCCGTTCTGGACCTGACGGGCGACGTCAGCGGGGTTGGCACGGCGGCCACCATCACGATCACCACCACGTTCGGGCGCACGGCGATCATCGCCACGGCTATCACGTTGCGGAGCGCCGCGACGGTTGTCGCTCTGTTCGTAGCGGCCCTGACCACGGTCGCGCGACTGTGCGACCGCGTCCGTAACCGGAACAACGGCAATCAGGGCAGCCATAAGAAGGGCACGAGAGATCATCATGTGCATCTTTCTAAACCCACGCCTCTGAACAGGGGCTGAACGTGACCGTTATGTAATCTTACCACAACGCTTTCATCCCCTGCCTGCAAACTTTAGCGGCAGAAGCCGTAGGTGACCACCCCGCGTATCGCGCGCGCGTTCAAGCTCTGCCAGGGCCTCTGACAGGGGCGATTTGGCCCGTCCCAGATGAATGGAACCTGTCTGGCACCGTTCAGCTTCGGATCAGCCACGGCGTGTTTTTCTGTCTTCAACGCCGAGGAGACCTCCCTCCCCGAAACCCTCCAAGGCGTAACGCTCGAAAGGAGATCCAGATGAGCAAGTTGAAGATGATGATCGTTCCCGCCCTGGCGCTGGCCTCGTTTGCCACGGCCATGCCGGTCGCCGCTTCGGCCCAGCCGATGCCGCGCGGACCTGCTCATGCCTCGGCCCAAAGCCTGAACAGCTTTGTCGAGCGCAAGATCGAGCTGGAACGCCGCGTTGACCGTGCCGCCGCCCAGCGCCGTCTGACGGCCCGCGAGGCCCGTGACTTCAAGCGAGAACTGGCCGCAATCGAACGTCAGGCCCGCGCCTCGATGCGTAACGGCTTGAGCCGTCAGGAGCGTCAGGCTCTGGACCGTCAGCTGGACCGTTTCGAGCAAAAGCTGGAACGTGAAAGCCGCCCGCAGTTCCGCCCGCAGCCGGGTCGTCGCTAAGGGCTAGACCATAAGTCCGGCGCGGTCCCTAAGCCCCGCCAGCTTCGCGCCGGATTTAAGGGCGCGGCTCTTCCCTAAGGAGCCGCGCCCTTTTCCTTATATCAGTCCGCGACCGTCAGTTCGGGCCAGCGGTCTTTCAGCTTGGCGATAATCTTGTCCCAGCCCTTGGCCTTTCCACGGCGGGGCGTCGGGCGGATCACCATGTCGAACACATCGGCCAGACCATAGGCGGAGTGGACGCTGATGCTGTCATCGGCTTCCAGACGCACGCCCACCGCAAAGGCCGGTGCCACAAAGCGCGCGGGCGCATCATCCGTGCACAGCAGGGGGGCGAAATCCTCGCCGAACTTCTGCGGGGCCCACAGGTGGACGCGGGCCTGATTGCGGACCTCGACCTGCGACTTCAGCGGTTCGTCGAAAGCGGCGGCCACGCGCTTGATCCACACATCCTCTGCATCCCACGAGGTGTCGGGGTCGAAATAGCCGATGTCATAGTCCTTGGTGCCGAACCCCGCCGGACGCCCCGTCTGCGCGTTCCACACCGACTGATAGACCGAACCGGAAAACAGCCGCCAATCCGGCAGGCCGATATCGCGCACCGTCCGCAGCACCTGCATCAGGGTGTCGTTATCGCGCAGGATTTCGACCAGACGCGCCTCGCGTTCGGCCTCGGTCATTTGCGGACCGGCCATGCGTGGTCCAGCGGGCCGTGACCCCCGCCAAGACCCGGCGCGCGGCGGATGGCCTCGGCGACATAGGCCCAGGCTTCAGCCACCGCGATATGGACCGGAAGCCCCTTGGCCAAGCCTGCCGAGCAGGCGCTGGCGAGGGTACAGCCGGTGCCGTGGGTGTGGCGGGTATCGACGCGCTCGCTTTCCAGAACCGTCTCGCCGTCGGGGGTCATCAGGATATCGATGACGGTATCGCCCTCGACGTGGCCGCCCTTCATCAGCACGGCCTTGGCGCCCATGCCCAGCAGCATCTCGCCCGCGCGGCGCTGGCCGTCGGCGTCGGTGATGGACAGACCCGTCAGAGCTTCAGCCTCGGGGGCATTGGGCGTCAGAAGCGCCGCACGCGGCACCATCAGGGACTTGACCGCCTCGACCGCCAGATCGGGCAGAAGGGGATGGCCGCCCTTGGCGATCATCACCGGATCGACCACCGCGGGAGCCTTGGCCTCGTCCAGCAGGGCGGCGACGGTTTCCACCACATCGACCGTGCCCAGCATGCCGGTTTTCACCGCGTCGGTGCCGATGTCTTCTAGAACGCAACGGGCCTGTGCGGTGATGACATCCAGTGGCAGCGGATGGACGCCATGAACGCCCAGCGTGTTCTGCACCGTCACCGCCGTGATCGCCGTGGCCGCAAAACCGCCCAGCATGGTGATGGCCTTGATGTCGGCCTGAATGCCCGCACCACCGCCGGAATCCGATCCGGCAATAACCAACACCCTACCCATTTTAGTTTCGCTATCGCGTGCGACGCGGTCGCCCGCGGCTTGAGCGAGAGAATTCTCTGATTGGCTCATGCCCCTGCCCCCGAAAACAGTTTCAGCCCCACGATGCCGGCCACGATCAACAGGATGCAGACGGCGCGAACCGCCGTCGCGGGTTCCTGATAGACCACGATCCCGACCACCGCGGCACCGACCGCGCCAATGCCCGTCCACACCGCATAGGCGGTGCCCACGGGGAGCTTCTGCGTCGCTGCCCACAGGCCGATCATGCTGGCCGCCAGCGCCAGAGCCACGCCCAGCGAGATGAAGGGTCGCTGCACGCCGACGTGCTTCACGCCGGACGCCCACAGGACTTCGAACATGCCCGCCACGATCAGCACGAGCCACGGATTGAGAGAGAGGAGCCAAGACATGGCCCGCCTGATGGGCCAAGCCGCCGTCGGGTGCAAGGCTCGCGTCGCGCGCGAAACCCTGTGTTATCTCACGAGCCGATCGGCCCGCGGAAGATGAACCACGCCCCCAGAGCGATAAAGGCAAAGCCGATCAAGTGGTTGATGGTCAGCTTCTCGCCGAGATAAAGCACCGAAAACCCCGCGAACACGGCAAGGGTGATGACTTCCTGCATCGTCTTCAGTTCCGCCGCCGAATAGACGGTGTGGCCGATCCGGTTGGCCGGAACCGCCAGCCAGTATTCGAAAAAGGCGATACCCCAGCTGAGCAGGACGGCGATCCACAAGGGCTTGGGGTCGCCCTTCAAATGGCCGTACCACGCAAACGTCATAAAGACGTTCGACACCGCCAGCAGCAGGATCGGGGCAATATAGGGCGATACACCGAACATCAGAGCGCCTCCCCGCACGACCACAGCGCGGCCTGAACCTTCAGCGCCTGAACCATTTCACGCACATCATGCACGCGCACCATATCAGCCCCCAGCCTGACAGCTTCCAGATGAAGTGCCAGAGTGCCGCCCAGACGATCGGCGGCATCGGTGGCTGACGGGTCGATCTCGGCGATCATACGCTTGCGGCTGGCACCATAGAGAACCGGATAGCCGAGCGAGCAAAGCACGGGCAGGTCCGCCGTCAGGCGCAGGTTGTGGGCCGTCGTCTTGGCAAAGCCGATCCCCGGATCGAGCCATATCCTGTCGGGATCGACGCCCGCATCGACGGCCACCTCGGCACAGGCCGCCAGATGAGCCATGACCTCTGCGGTCACATCCTCATAGGCGGGGGCATCCTGCATGGTCTTGGGCTCGCCCTTCATGTGCATAAGGATGACATCCACGCCCAGTTCGGCGGCGGTGGCGGGGCTGTCCGCGTCGAACCCCAGCCCCGTCACGTCGTTCCAGACGGTGGCTCCGGCGGCGACGGCGGCGCGGGCCACCTGCGGCTTCATCGTGTCGATGCTGATAACGCCATCCCATAGGGCCCGCACGGCCTCGATCACCGGAACCACGCGGGCGATCTCTTCCTCGGCACTGACGGGATCGGAGCCGGGACGGGTGCTCTCGCCGCCGATGTCCAGCACGTCGGCACCATCGGCAATCAGTTGGTGCGCATGGGCCACGGCGGCGTCCAGCCCATTGTACTGGCCGCCGTCGGAAAAGCTGTCGGGCGTCACATTGACGATGCCCATCACCAAGGGACGGCGGCGGGCGTTCAACAGGCCAGTCAGGGTCATACGCTAGTGGCTCCATGCACCAAATGGGGTGTGCGGATTTGACTTTTACACCCGTCGGGATCAGCCTCTAGCCGTTATGCAACGGTTCGTCAGCCAAGCTCGACGCCTCACGCACGCGGGTCGCCGCGTCGAAGGCCTTTAGCCCGTAGCGGTTTACCGCGCCGATGTTCCGGCGGGTCCCCGCTACGGGGGCCGTCTCTGTGCGTTCCTGACCTCTTCAATCCGGATTTGAAAGACACCTGACGGGTGTCTGCGCGCCAATGCGCCGCGTCCGGCTGTCGGGTTCCTGCTTCATTCGCGCGACTGAAAAGGAGTTGGTGTCATGTCTGCACCTGACGAATTGGATTGCGACCGCTGCGGTCAATCGCACCCCGCCCACCAGAGCTGCGACCACGCTCGCCCCGTCCCTCAAATGGCCGAGGTGATCCCGTTCAGGGCCCGCCCCACCATCATCACCAAACCCATCATCCCAGACGATCCGGACGGCCCCAGCGCCGCCTGATCACTGAACATTACCGGAGTAGAAAACATGTCCCGTCCCCGCACCAAGGCCCAGCCGCCGCCCGCCATCACCATCACCGAACGCGATTTCGACGCCCTTGAACGACTGGTCGGGGATCTGCCCGGCACGGGGGCCGCAGGTCTGCTGCAACAGGAGATGGACCGCGCCGAGGTTGTCGCCGACACCGACCTGCCCAAGGGGACCGTGGGGCTGAACCGCTGGGTTCATTTCACCGACGGTGGCGCACAGGATGTGCGACGCGTCTGTCTGGTGCTGCCCAAGGATGCAGATATCGACACGGGCAAGATTTCGGTTCTGTCCTTCGTAGGCGCGGGCCTGCTCGGGCTGCGCGAGGGCGAGACGATCGACTGGCCGAACCCGTCGGGCGAGACGCGCCGCCTGACAGTGGTGATGGTCGAGGACCTCGATCTGGTCGAGACCCTGCAACACTAAGGCTTGCATAAACAGACTGACTATGACACCCCACCCCCTGTGAGGTGGTTCACATGCATTATTCGTTGAAGTCACCCGAATGGGCGAATAGTGTTAGTTGAACGATTAAATAGAGGGGTGGGGCATGAGTGTTTTTGAAGGTGCTGGTGAGGTTCGCCCCGGCTTCGAACTGCCACTGGAAGAGCTGACGCGCTGGCTGGAAGCCCATGCCGAGGGTTTCAAGGGGCCGATCCGGCTGAGCCAGTTCAAGGGTGGCCAGTCCAATCCCACCTATCGCATGGACACGCCCTCGGGGGCCTATGTCCTGCGCCGCAAGCCGTCCGGTGCAATCCTGAAAGGGGCCCATGCGGTCGAGCGCGAGTTCCGCGTCATCTCCGGTCTGGCCAAGGCGGGCTTTCCCGTCGCCCGCGCCGTCGCCCTGTGCGAGGACGAAGCCGTCATCGGCAGCGTCTTCTATGTGATGGAACTGGTCGAGGGGCGCATCTTCTGGAACCCGACCCTGCCCGATCTGACGCCCGAACAAAGGGCCGCCCATTTCGATACGCTGAACGCCACCATCGCCAAGTTGCACAGCATCGATCCCGAAGCGGTCGGGCTGGGTGACTATGGCCGTCCGGGTAATTTCTTCGCCCGCCAGATCGAGCGCTGGTCAAAGCAGTATCTGGCCGATGAACTGGCTGGCCGCGATCCGAATATGGACCGCCTGATCGAATGGCTTCCGGCGAATATGCCAGCTGACGACGGCGCGTCGTCGATCATCCACGGCGACTATCGTGCCGACAATCTGATCTTCGCGCCCGATGGCCCCACTGTCCGTGCCGTTCTGGACTGGGAGCTTTCGACGCTGGGTCATCCCATGGGCGATTTCATCTATCACATGATGATGTACCGCCTGCCGCCGCACATGATCGGCGGGTTCGCAGGCGCGGACCTTGCGGCACTCGGTATTCCGTCCGAGGCAGACTATCTGGCCGCCTATTGCGAGCGGACGGGCCGCACCGTGCCGAGCGACGCCGAACTGCGTTTCTATTTCGCGTTCAACATGTTCCGCTTCGCCGCCATCTTCCACGGCATCAAGGGACGCCTGCTGCGTGGCAGTGCCGCATCCGAGCACGCCCAGACCATGGCCGATAACTTCCCCGAACTCGCTGCCCTCGCTTGGGCTCAGACCGGAGCCGCCGCATGACTATGAATGACCTTGAACGTGGCCGCGAAATCGCCGCCCGTGTCGAAGCCTTTGTGCGCGAAACCATCATCCCCTACGAGAAGGACCATCGCGCCGAAAGCCATGGCCCGACCGATGAACTGGTCGCGGAAATGCGTGACAAGGCCCGTGCGGCAGGTCTGCTGACCCCGCATATTCCGGGCGGCATAGACCACGTCTCGCACCGCTCGACGGCGCTGATCCTGCAGGCGGCGGGCCTGTCACCGCTGGGCCCTGTGGCGCTGAATGTGATGGCTCCCGACGAGGGCAATATCTACATGCTGGGTCAGGTCGCCAACGACGCCCAGAAAGACCATTTCCTCAAGCCCATGATCGCGGGCACCGCCCGTTCGGCCTTCTTCATGACCGAACCCGCCGCCGATGGCGGAGCCGGTGCCGATCCGTCGATGATCAAGACCACCGCCGTTCAGGACGGCAACCACTGGGTCATCAACGGACGCAAGGCCTTCATCACCGGCGCGGTGGGGGCCTCGGTCGGCATCATCATGGCCAAGACCGATGCCGGTGACGGCAAGGTCGCCGCCACCATGTTCCTGATCGACCTGCCCAATCCGGCCATCACGGTCGAGCGGGTGCTGGAAACGATCGACAGCTCCATGCCCGGTGGCCACTCGATCCTGAAGATCGACAACCTGCGCGTCTCCTCCGACGCCATCCTCGGCGAACCGCATCAGGGCTTTAAATACGCGCAGGTGCGCCTGTCGCCCGCGCGTCTGACGCACTGCATGCGTTGGCTGGGTGCCTGCCGCCGCGCACACGAAATCGCCTCGGCCTATGCGGTGAAGCGCCACGCCTTTGGCAAGCCGCTGATCGATCACGAAGGCGTCGGCTTTATGCTCGCCGAGAACCTGATCGAGCTGAAACAGGCCGAGCTGATGATCGACTGGTGCGCGGGCGTCCTGGACACGGGCGTGCTGGGTACGGCTGAAAGCTCCATGGCCAAGGTCGCGGTCTCCGAAGCCCTGTTCCGCATTGCCGACCGCTGCGTCCAGATCATGGGCGGGACCGGCGTGTCGGGAGACACCGTGGTCGAGCAAATTTTCCGCGAGGTCCGCGCCTTCCGCATCTATGACGGCCCGACCGAGGTCCACAAATGGAGCCTCGCCAAGAAGATCAAGCGCGAGACACTGGCCGTCGCGACCGCGTAATTAATCAATCGATTGACTTTCAGCCCCTCGCCGTCCCTAATCCCCTCAAGGGATGGAGTGAGGGGCTGTTCGTATGTCCGACCAAGGCGTCAGTGCCGGTTTCAATTTCGATCTTTCGGGGCGCACCGCACTGGTTACCGGCGCGTCTGCCGGTATCGGTCGCCGCTTTGCCGAGGTTCTGGGTCTGAGCGGTGCGCGCGTGGTTCTGGCCGCACGACGCGCCGAAGTGCTGGCCGAGGTTGAGGCCGATCTGAAATCCAAGCGTATCGAAGCCTTCAGCGTCGCCATGGACGTCGCCGATGAGGCCTCGACCATCGCCGCCTATGACGCCGCCGAGGCGCATTTCGGCCCTGTCGATACGGTCATCGCCAATGCGGGTCTCAGCGCCGTGGGCCGTGCCATCGACCTGCCGATCGAAGAGTTCGACAAGGTGGTGTCGGTCAATCTGCGCGGCACCTTTCTGACGGTCCGCGAAGGGGCCAAGCGGATGATGAAGCACGGCTCCGAACAGTCGGGCCGTGGCCGCATCGTCATTATTTCCTCGATCACCGACAAACAGATTTCGCCGGGTCTTGGGCCCTATAGCGCGACCAAGGCGGGGGTGACCCAGATGGGCCGCGTTCTGGCCCGCGACTGGGCGGGCAAGGGCATCAATGTGAATGTCATCTCGCCCGGATATATGCACACCGACCTGACCGAGGGCCTGCCGGAATCGCGCACGGGTCAGGCGCTGATCGCCAAATTCGCCCGTCCGCGCTTCATGGATACGAACGCGCTGGACGCGACCGTGCTCTATCTATCATCGGACGCGGCGGCACAGGTCACCGGTTCGGTCTTCACCATCGACGACGGGCAGACATTGTCATGAGCGGACCACTCAGCGGCATTCGCATCATAGAAATCGCCGGCCTTGGCCCCGGTCCTTTCGCCGCCATGATGCTGGCCGACCATGGCGCAGAGGTCATCCGGATTGAGCGCCCCAATGCGCCGTTCGATGCCAAGGATCCCCTGCTGCGCTCGCGCACCATGATCGCGCTCGACCTCAAGAAGGAAGAGGATCGCCAACAGTTCCGCGCCCTGTGTCGACACGCCCATGGCCTGATCGAGGGCTTCCGCCCCGGTGTTATGGAGCGTCTTGGACTGGGGCCGGACGTGCTGTTGTCCGACAATCCGTCGCTGATCTACGGGCGGATGACCGGATGGGGGCAGGACGGCCCACTGGCCCATAAGGCGGGTCACGACATCAACTATATCGCCGTCTCGGGGGCACTGGGCATGTGCGGTCGGGCGGGCAAGAAGCCCACGCCGCCGGCTAATCTGGTCGGCGACTTTGGCGGCGGTGGCATGATGCTGGCCTTTGGCATGGTATCCGCCCTTCTGGCCGTCAGGAACGGCGCTGCGGGTCAGGTGATCGATGCTGCCATGACCGACGGCTCGGCCCTTTTGACCAGTATGATGTGGGGCTTCCGCGCCAATGGTCTCTGGATGGACAAGCGCGGCGTGAACATTCTCGATTCCGGCGCGCCCTTCTACGACACCTATGAGACAGCAGACGGAGAATACATCGCGCTGGGCTCCATCGAGCCCCAGTTCTACGCCCAGCTTTTGCAATGCACCGGCCTGGCGGACGATCCCCTGTTCGCCAACCAGATGAGCCCGCCCGATTGGGCCGCGCAGAAGGCGAAGCTGACCGAGGTCATCGCCAGCCGCACCCGCGCCGAATGGGAAACAGCCTTTGCCGATGCCGACGCCTGTTTCGCCCCTGTGCTGAGCATGGCCGATACGCTGGAGCACCCGCACAACAAGGCGCGCCAGACCTACATCACCGTCGGCGGTGTGGCGCAGCCCGCCCCTGCCCCGCGCTATTCGGCGACGCCGTGCGATACGCCGCGCCCGCCAGAACCGGTCCGGACGGATGCCGCAACCCTGCTGGCCGCGTTCGAACAGGCCTCGAACTGATGAAGGAACGCGCCATGGATGCCGACACCACCAAGGCCTCTTCGCGGGTCCAACTGCTACAGGCCGCCGCCGCCCTGATGACCGAACGCGGCACGATCGATATCTCGCTCAGCGAGATTGCCCAGAAGTCACAGCTGAACTCGGCGCTGGTGAAGTATTACTTCGGCAGCAAGAACGGCCTGTTGCTGGAACTGGTGAAGGACATCCTTGGACGCGCCATCGTGCAGATGGGCGAGCTGGTCGAGATGGATCTCGATCCTGTCCAGAAGCTGAAACTGCACATCAAGGGCGTGATTACGGTCTATTTCCGCTATCCGTTCGTGAACCGGCTGATCCACGCCATGTTCCAGACGCCTGATACGGCCAAGGAAGTGACCGAGGCCGTTTCCAAACCGCTGGCCGCCACCCAGAAACAGCTGCTCGACGAAGCCGTCGCGGCAGGGCTGATCCGCGAGATCGATCCGATGATGTTCTATTTCATCGTGCTGGGGGCGTGTGATCACCTGTTCTTTGGCCAGCACATCCTGCACCATTGTTTCGGCGTTGACCGCATCGATGACGATCTGCGCCGCCGCTATGCAGACACCGTACTGGACATGGTCCTGCAGGGCCTGCTGATCGACAAGACAGATGCCAACAGCGCCGTCGTGATCAAATCCGGCAAAGCTTAATTTACAAGCTGTTTAATGTTGTCGGGCGCCAAGGAAACCGTCTAAACTTCGTATAGCTTCGTTTCTTGAATAGTTCCTGTTCAAACATTGCCGACGTCGCCTAACTGCCCCTGACCCCTTGAGAGGCACCGTGCAGCATCCCGATCTGCGACTACTGGTCATGGGCAATCCCGTCGCGCGGGCCTTTGCCATTGTCGGCGATGCGTGGACCCAGCTCATCCTGCGCGAGGCCTTTTACGGCGTACGGCGGTTCAACGTCTGGTGCGAAAGGCTGGGCACCCCGCGCAGCGTTCTGACTGACCGTCTTGGCCGTTTGGTCGAGGCGGGCATCTTTGTCCAGACACAGGCCGAGACCGGACTGCGAACCGAATATCGCCTCACAGATAGAGGGCTGGATCTGTTCGGCGTTGCGGTCATGCAGGGCCAGTGGGAGCGGGTGTGGGCGGCGTCCGCGCTACAGGAACGATACGAGATTGCCTTCTTCGACCGAGAGAGCGGTGGCCGTATCCAGCCCGTGGTCCTGACCGAACCCTTTGGCAAGCCGGTGGACCCCACTCGCGTCACGTGGGAAGCGGGGCCGGGCCTGAAGCTTATTGATCCCCCCACTTCGCGACGGCGGCGTTCAGTTCCCGCGTCCTCGGACCGTCCGATCATCGACCGTTCGACCGAGATCATCGGCGACTATTGGAGCTGGGCCGTACTGTCGGCGGCCTTTTTCCGTGTGCGCCGCTTTGACGAGTTCCACAGCGTTCTGGGCGTGGCGACCAATATTCTAGCCGATCGACTAGCCCGTCTGACGGCCCATGGCGTTTTGGAGAAACGCCCCTACCAGAGGACGCCGCTCCGCTACGAATACCGGCTGTCCAGGGCCGGACGCGATATGTACCCCATCGTTCTGGCCATGCTGGGATGGAGCCAGAAGTGGCTGCTGTCTCCCCGTGAGCGGCCACTGATCCTCAAGGACCGCGATAGCGGCAAGGCCCTGAAGCCGACTGTATGCGACCTTGAAACCGGCCAACCCATGAACCCGCGCGCCACCCGCTGGGACGTCGAAAGGGCGGATTGAGGGCAAAAGAGAACCCGCCGGTGGCGCACCGGCGGGTCACGGTCAGGATCGCCCTGTAGGCAGGTCTTAGAAGGACTTGCTCAGTGCAATGCCGAAGGAGCGCGGCGCACCAAAGACGCTAAAACCGATGTTGGCGTTCTTGATCACGTGCTGGCGGTATTCCTCGTCACCGAGGTTCTTGCCATAGACCGAGACCTTGAAGCCGTTGGCATTTTCCCAAGAGGCAAAGGCGCTGATCAGTCCATAGGCTGGAACGCGCACTTCGGCGGCGTTGGACGGATCGAAGTAAAAATCGTTCGTCCACTGATAGTCGGCACGGGCGCTCAGGATGCCACCGAAGGCATCCCATTGACCGTCCGCATAGAGGGTGAATTGGCTCTCGGGCGAGCGCGGCATGACATTGCCCTTATATGGGAGGGTCGCACCGAAGGCGGTCGCGTCCGAAGTGTATTTGGCGTCCAGCGAGGTATAGGAACCACCGATGGTGAGGTTGTGGTTCACGGCAAAGGCCGTCTCGATTTCGAAACCGCTGACCTCGGCCTCGGCATTTGACGTCACCAGCACCAGACCGGCCAGCTCATAGACCTGCAGGTCGTTGTAATCGAGCTTGAAGGCAGCCGCGTTCAGGCGCAGACGACCATTGGCCAGCGTCGTCTTGGCCCCCAGTTCATAGTTGTCGAGGATTTCCGACTTCAGCGGGGTCTGGGCCTGCAGATCAGTCTGGGCACCGGCCGAATAGGCACCGGCCTTATAGCCACGGTCATAGCTGGCATAGAAGCGGACGTTATCGACCGGCTCGACCGACAGAGCCAGCTTCCACGTCGGCTCTTCAAACGAAGTGTTGGCCTTCACATCATAGGGTGCCCCCGTCGGCCCCAGCGGGATACCGACCGGCAGAAGCGGATCGCGATCAATCGCCACCTGATGGACCTCGCGGTCATCGTGGGTCCAGCGGGCACCGACAGTCAGTTCCCAGATTTCTGCGAACGGAATGGTGGCCTGACCGAAGACGGCATAGCTGGTGTTGGATGCGACCTGATCGAACTTGGTATCACCACCGAAGCTGGGCGGTGCGATCGGCAGGGCCGTCTGGACCAAATAATATTCGGTCCGGTCCACATCTTCCTGGAAGTAGTAAAGCCCCGCGACCCAGTTGATGCGCGACCCCGCCTTGGACGTCAGGCGGAACTCCTGACTGAACTGGGTTGCCGCTTCATTAGCGGCATTATCAACCGCCAGCGGGAAGGCCGGGAACGGAATACCGCCCAGATTGTCGCGCCACTCATAGTCGTTGCTGCGGTATGAGGTCAGCGACACGAAGTCGAAATTCTGGTGCCCCGCATATTCGATGCGACCCGTCAGGCCCCAGTTCTCGCGGTTTTGATAGTTATCCGCCGAGGAAAAGCTCTCGCGGACCGTCATGTCTCCACGGATGTTATTGATCAGGGCGACAAAGGCCGCAGGCGTGGACGAGGCCGTCACCGGAATACGGGCATGGCCCTGCATTTCGTCCTTGGAGTAGTCGATGCCGCCAAGGAAGGCCCAATCCCCCGCCGTGTGCAGGATCTGCGCGCGCAGACCGAACTGGTCGCCGCCCTCGAGGCTGCCGCCCGTGTCGATATTCTTGGCGTAGCCGTCGTTGGTGTTCCAGCGGAAGGCCACGCGCCCTGCGGTATCCTCGCCCATCTGGCCATTCAGATAGCCTTCGACGCCGAACTCCTCAAAGCTGCCGGCGCGGGCCGTGATCTGGCCCGAGTTCTCAAAGCGCGGACGCTTGGTATAGACGTTCATCGCGCCGCCCGAGGCGTTACGGCCATACAGGGTTCCTTGCGGACCACGCAGCACCTCGACGCGCTCGATGTCGAGGAAGCCCAGTGACGAACCGCCTGAACGACCGATCGAGACTTCATCGATGGAGACGCCGATGGACGGGTCGCTAGCCGCCGAGTCACTGGTCGTGCCGACGCCGCGGATGAAGATTTGCGGCTCTCCGATATTGAACTGGGTCAGGGTCACGCCCGGCACCTTGCCGGCGACATCCTGAATGCCCGTTGCGGCGGTGCGCTCCAGCGCCTCGGAACCAAAGGCGGTAATGGCAAGCGGCACTTCCTGCAGGCTCTGCTCGCGGCGTTGGGCGGTGACTACCACCTCGCCAAGGCTGACAGCATCATCCTGGGTATTCGACTGGGCCATAGCCGGTGCAGCCATGCCTGCACCGATGACAAGGGCCAAAGCTGACGCACTGGACGCAATGTATTTCATGTTCGCTCCCTGACCTCCCCGGCATCCGTTGATCGGAGGCTCCTTGGTCAAAATGAAGCTTGCGCTAGTGAACCTTTATTGCAAGTCTTTTTATAAAAGTAATAACAAGGGAGGGCACTATGCCGATGGATGCACGGGCATTGAGTCTGACAATTTGGGCGCTGGTTTGCGTGCTATGGCTGGTTGCCATGCCGAAAAAAACACGCGGAAAAGCATGGCATTACGTAATAATGTCGGTGCCACTTCTGGTCTTTGCTGTGCGGCTTCTGGACCTTCCACCACTTTTAGCGGAGGGCATCACGAACTGGCTGACGTGTGGCTTGGTGATCGCAGTTATCACAGCGCTCGCATGGGCGGCGGGGACGATGAAGCGTAATCACGGCATCATGGATGTGGCCTATTCGCTGGCTCCCGCGGTCGCAGGATGGGCGCTTTACACCATCCATCGTCCGGCCAATGACCTCTTGTCGCTCGGCTTTCTGGCCACCCTGACCCTGTGGTCGGTGCGGCTGTCGGTCCAGACATGGGGCCACAACATCCGCTCAGAGCGCCAGCCCTATGCCCACTGGCGCAAGACCTTTGGCAAGGACTGGCTGTGGTGGAGTGCCTTTCAGGTGCACCTGCTGCAGGGCGTGACCATCTGGGTCTGGTGTGCGCCGTTCGCCTTCATCCTGACCGCCCCGACGCCGCACGTTCTGTGGATCGCTGGGGCAGGCCTGTTGGTCTGGCTGTCGGGCTTTGGCCTGCAATCGACAGCGGACCGTCAGCTGGCTGCGTTCAAGGCCAACCCGGCCAATCGGGGCGGTCTTTTGGACACGGGCGTCTGGGCCTTTGTGCGTCACCCCAACTATCTTGGCGAGAGCCTGATGTGGGCCGGCTGGTTTGTCATGGCGCTCAGTCACCCCTTCGGCTGGCTGAGTATCATCGGCCCTGCCTACAACACTTATTTCATGGGCTTTGCCTCGGCTGCGCCGTTCAAGGAGGGCCACATGGCCCGCACGCGCCCCGAAGCCTGGGCCGCCTATTGCGCGCGCACGCCGCGCTTCTTCCCGTTCCCCCGCCCCCGCAGTTCCAAAGTCACGGAGACCCGCGCATGAGCGGCCTTAAAGACAGAGTCATCATCATCACCGGTGCCGGTCGCGGCCTTGGCCGAGCCTATGCCCTAGATCTAGCGAAGCGCGGTGCCAGGATCGTTGTTAACACCCGCGCCCGCCCCGCCGATGCTCCCGGCTCGGCAGAGGGCGTCGTCGCCGAGATCAAAGCCATCGGCGGACAGGCTGTCGCCGCCCCGCTGGCCGTCGAGGCGGCGGATTCGGGCGAGCGTTTGCTGCAAGCGGCGCTGGACACCTTTGGCCGCGTGGATGGCTTGCTGAACAATGCGGGCGCGCCTGAGGCCAAGACCCTTCACAAACAGACCACCGAAGCCTTTCGCGAGGTGTTCGAGGTCAACTTCTTCGGCAGCCTAACTCCGACCCTGCCCATCTATCGACACATGCGCGAGCAGGGCTATGGCCGCATTGTCATGTCCACCTCGGCAGCAGGGCTACATGGGGTTCACGGTATGGCCAGCTATTCGGCGTCCAAGGCGGCGCTGATCGGCCTGATGCGGACCATTGCGCTGGAGGGCGGGCCGCGCGGCGTTCACTGCAATGCGCTGGCTCCCTATGCCGCGACAGGTATGACGGCAGAGTATCTGGAAGATACTCGTGCCAAGCTGATGTCCCCTGAACGCGTGGCCCCTGTAGCCAGCTGGCTGATGTCGTCGGACTGCCCCTTGAACGGCGAATCCATCGTCGCAGGCTGCGGTACGGTCCGCCGCGCCGCCCGCATCGAGGGGCCCGGGATCCACTACGAAGGTGATTTCTCGCCCGAAGACCTCACTCGTGATCTGGAGGCCCTGACCGATATCTCCGCATGGAAAACATTCGGAGATGGCCAGATCGCCTTTGAAGATTTGATGGCCAATCTGCCCACACCATTGTGACTTGCACTAACAGACTAATATCCGCATAGTCGCGTTATAAAAGCATGTAGGTGCCCATGACGGTGCTTGCGCACAGGGAAGGATATCGCCATGGCCGATAATGCCCATCGTATCGAGACCGGACTGCTCAGCCCGCTCAACCAGCTCAACCCCTATCTTCAGGGGGCCTATGAGCCGGTGGCGAAAGAGACCACCGCGCTTGAACTGGACGTCATCGGCGAGATTCCACGCGATCTTTACGGCTGCTTCTATCGCAACGGCCCCAACCCCGCGCAGGCCCCCGAGGGGCTGCACCACTGGTTCGATGGCGACGGCATGCTGCACGCCATCTATTTCGAGAACGGTAAGGCGGAGTATCGCAACCGCTTCATCCGCAGCCCCGACCATGTCGCCGACCTGAACGGTGGCTGTGGCGCGGGCGGGGTCATGTATCCGTCCACGCGGGCTGATCCCCACTCGACGCGCGGCGAGCGGGTCTACAAGGATACCGCCAACACTGACGTGGTCGTCCACAACGGCTCGCTAATGGCCCTATGGTACATCTCGGGCCAACCGGTGCGGGTAAATGCCCGCACGCTTGAAACCATCGGCATCGAGAACTTTGGCGGCAAGTTGCCCCGCCATGTTTCGGCCCACTCCAAGGTTGATCCCAAGACCGGCGAGTTCGTCTTTTTCGACTATTCCCTCTACGAGCCGTGGATGACCTTCGGCACGGTCAGCGCCCGGAACGAGCTGACCCATTTCGAACGTGTCGAACTGCCCGGACCGCGCCTGCCGCACGACATGGGTCTGACCGAGAACTACGTCATCCTGCACGACCTGCCCGTCGTCTTTACCGACAGCGGACTGCGCAAAAGCCAGTGGAACATCCACTTTGCCGACCAGCCCGCCCGTTTCGGCGTCGTCCCGCGCAGAGGCAGGGGCGACCAGATCCGCTGGTTCGAAACCGACAGCTGCTACATCTACCATGTCGTCAACAGCTGGGAGGACGGCGAAGAGGTGGTGATGACCGCCTGTATGATGGTGTCCAACGGTTATCCGCTGAACCCCGACTACGGCCCCTATGCCGCTATGGTGAATGTGCTGGCGCTGAACGCCGTGCCGGTCGAGTGGCGGATGAACATGCGCACCGGAGAAATAAGAAAGCGCCAGCTGGATGACCGCATCGGCGAGTTCCCCGTCGTCAATCTGGACTATGCCAGCCGCCCGACGAAATGGTCCTACCACGTCGCCATGTCCAATACGGAGCTTCAGCGGTTCAAGGGTCTGATCAAGTATGACCTGACCACCGGCGCGGCCAAGACCTATGACTATGAGCCGCAGATGTTCGGCTCCGAGCCCGCCTTTGCCCCGCGCATCGACGCCAGGGACGAGGACGACGGCTATGTCATCGCCTTTGCCACCGACGAGAATACCGGTCGATCCGAAGTCCAGATCATCGATGCGAAGAACTTCGAGGACGGGCCGGTCGCCCGCGTCCTCCTGCCTGCACGCGTCCCTGCCGGTTTCCACGGCACATGGGCACGCGGCGACCAGATTGCCCGGAGCTGAGCCGCAAGTATGACCGCCTATATCGTTGATGCTGTCCGTACGCCGCGTGGCAAGGCCCGCCCCGAAGGCGCTCTGGCCGCGCTGAAGCCGCAGCAGCTGGTGACCGCCCTGATCGATGCCATGGAAGCCCGTGGCCATACCCCGCGCGAGGCCGAGGGGCTGCTACTAGGCAGCGTGGGTCAGGTGGGCGCACAAGGTGGCCATATCGCTCTGGTAGCCAAACTCCATGCCAAGCTGGACGACAGCGCCTTTGCCATCAGCCTGAACAACTATTGCGTCTCGGGACTGACCGCCATCGCCCAGGCCGGACAGATGGTCTCGTCCGGTAGTGCCAAATCGGTCCTCGCGGGCGGAGTCGAGATGATGTCGCGTGTCGCCTTCATGGCCGACAAGGCCGACTATTACCGGGACAATGAACTGGAGCCGCGCGCCCGCTTCATTCCGGTGGCGGTGGCCGCCGACCGCCTGGCCGAGGATGTCGGTATCAGCCGTGAGGAATTGGATGCTGTGGCCCTGACCTCGCAACAGCGCACCGCCGCCGCCGAGGGTACGCCGCTGGTGGCGTCGCGGATTGCCGTGAATGGACTGACCAAGGAAGAGCCAGCCCGCCCCCGGACCAATGCCGACTTCCTCGCCAGCCTTCCGCCCGCTTTCGAGCCTTTGGCCGAGCCCTATGCCGATGCGCTGGAAGGCCGCAAAATCGACTTTCGACATACCATCGCCCATGCTCCGCCCATGACGGACGGTGCCGCACTGGCACTGGTGTCGGCATCGCCCGAGGGGGCGCGCGCCCGCATAATCGCCTCGGTCGATGTGGGCGGCGATCCGGCGGCCTCGCTGACAGCAGGCTTCGATGCGATGGACAGGGTGCTGGCCAAGGCCGGACTGACGCTGGCCGACATGGACCGGATCGAGTTCATGGAGGCCTTTGCCGTCGTCATCGCCAAATTCCTGCGCGACTATGAAGTCGATGCGGACAAGGTGAATGTGGGTGGCGGCCATCTGGCCAAAGGCCACCCGATGGGAGCCACGGGGGCCATACTTCTGTCCTCGCTGCTGGATGCGCTGGATGAATCCGGCGGGCGCTATGGTCTGGTGGTGGCTGCGGGCGCTCAGGGCGTGGGCGCAGCCATGATCGTCGAGCGTCTGGAGCGCTGAGATGGACCGTGACGCTCTGGTCGCCCGTCATGCCGATCTGATCGAAAAAGCCATCGCGGCGGTCGAGACACGCATCGCTTGGTCGCCCTTCAAGGACTCGCCCTCGACCAAGATCCACGGACCGGACAAGCCGGTGGCGGGCAAGGCGGCGTTCGAGAACCAGCTGGGCAAGCCCTTCGATCTGGACCAGCCCGGCGTGGTGGACCGGGTCGGGGCAGAGGTGTCGCCCTATACGCAAAAGCCGCTGGGCATCACCTATCCGCGCTGTTCGCCCGACACCGTGATCGCGGCAGCAGAGGACGCGTGGCCCGCGTGGCGCGAGGCCGATCCCGAACTGCGCCTTGCCCTGTGTGTCGAGATGGCCGAGCGCCTGTATGACGCCAATTTCGAAATGGCGCAGGCCGTCATGCATGTGGCGGGTCAGAGCTATACCCAGTCCTTCAGCGGGTCCGGTCCCAATGCGCTGGATCGGGGGATCGAGGCGCTGGCCTACGCCGCCAAGGCCATACGCGACGTGGCCCGCACAGGACGGTACGAGCGTTTGTTCGGGGCCGAACGCGTGGCGTTGGACAAGACCTATAGCTTGGTGCCGCGTGGTATCGGTCTGGTTATCTGTTGCGCCAGTTTCCCGACGTGGAACGCCTATCCCGCCATGTTCGCCTCTTTGGCGACGGGCAATCCGGTCATCGTCAAACCCCACCCCATAGCCATCCTGCCGATGGCCATTGTGGTACGCGAATGCCGCAAGGTTCTGATGGATTACGGGTTTGATGCCAACCTGATCACCCTTGCCGCCGATACGCTGGAGGAGCCCGTCGCGCAGGTGCTGGTGGACCATCCGGCCATCCAGATCATCGACTTTACGGGCAGCCCCCGTTACGGCGGCCATCTGGAACGCACGGTGACGGGCAAGCTGCTGTTCACCGAGACAGCGGGCGTCAACACCGTGGTAGTCCATTCGGTCGCCGATCTGGAGGACACCGCCCGCGCCATCGCCCGCGCCTCGTCGCTGTTCTCGGCCCAGATGTGCACCAGTCCACAGGTCATCTATGTGGCCCCTGCCCTTACCGAGGCGTTCGGACAGGCACTGGTCCGCCAGATCGATGCCATCGCCGATGATCCCGCACAGGCCGCCGGCATCATGGGGGCCATCCAGGGCGAGGTCAGCCTGAAGGCTGTGGCCGATGTGCGCCGCGCCATCGAGGGCCGCGACGGCGTGCAGGTGCTGCGCGAGGCCGCGCCCTATGACCACCCCCAGTTTCCGGATGCACGCACCCTGACGCCGCTGGTCATCGCCAGCAAGGGCTCGGCAGCCGATCTCTATGCCGAGGAGCATTTCGGGCCGGTTCTGTTTGTCGTGTCGATGGACGGCGATGAGGCCGTGAAAGAGGCCACCACACTGGCCAAGACCCGTGGCTCCATCTCGTCCTACATGTATTCGACGGACGAGGATTTCATCGCCCGCTCGGCCCCGCTTTACGAAATGGCGGGTGCCAATCTGACGATCAATCTGACGGGGGCGATGTGGATCAACTTTGCCGCCGCCTATAGCGACTATCACGTCACGGGACTGAACCCCGCAGGCAATGCCTGTCTGGCCGATCTGGCCTTTGTCGCCTCGCGCTTCCGCATCGTCCAGCGCAGACGGCCCGGCGCATGAGCACCGGGGTCTTCATCGCCGGAGCGTCGATGACGGCACTGGGCAAGCGGTTGGGCGACAGCGTGAAGTCACTGACTGCCGAAGCCGTGCGTGACGCCTTGGCCGATGCGGGCGCGGAGATTTCGCACATCGAGGCGGCGTGGTTTTCCAACACCCGCCAGCCCATGCTGGAAGGCCAGAACACCGTGCGCGGCCAGATCGCCCTGCGCCCCCTGGGTCTGACGGGCTTTCCGGTGACCAATGTCGAGAATGCCTGTGCGTCCGGCTCGACCGCCCTATGGCAGGCGATGAACTGGCTGAAGGCGGGCGCGGGCGATATCGCCCTGGTGGTCGGTGCGGAGAAGATGATCTTTCCCGACCGTCCCGAGCGTGTGGCCGCAGCCTTTGCGGGCGGGACCGATATCCATAACCGTCAGTCAGTGCTTGACTATATTGCTACAATGGGAGGCGAAGCCCCCGGTGACGGGCGCAGCCTGTTCATGGACCTCTATGCCGCGCAGGCCCGTGCCCATGCCGAAAGATATGGCTCGACGCAGGAAGACCTCGCCCGCATCGCCGCCAAGAACCACACGGCGGCGCGCCTGAACCCCAAGTCCCAGTACCGCACCCCGATGACCGTGGAGCAGGTATTGGCCGACAAACCCATTGTCCATCCCTTTACCCGCGCCATGTGCGCGCCGATCAGCGACGGGGCGGCGGCTATCATCGTCTGCACCGCCAAGGGACTGGCGAAACTGGGGGCGGCATCGCGGGCCGTGCGGGTCCGTAGTTGTGCCCTTGTAAGTGCCAGCCAGCGTGCGCCGGAAGATTTCGAAAACCACATCGGCCGCCGCGCCGCGCTAAAGGCCTATGAACAGGCCTCCGTCGGTCCTGTCGATATCGATCTGGCCGAGGTGCATGACGCGACCAGCTATGCCGAACTCCAACAGATAGAAAACCTCGGCCTGGCGGTGGCCGGCACGGTCAGCGGGCGACTGAAACGGGGCGATTTTGCTCTTGGCGGGGGCACGCCGGTCAATCCTTCCGGCGGGCTGGTGGCCAAGGGGCACCCCGTCGGTGCGACCGGATTGGCCCAACTCTATGAACTCATCCAGCACCTGCGCGGCGAGGCTGGCGAGCGACAGGTCGAAAACGCCCGCATCGGCGTAGCGGAAAACGGCGGAGGCTTCCTCGGCGTTGAAGAAGCCGCCACGGTCGTGACAGTACTAGAGCGCGCGCCATGATCCGCCATCCGGTCCGCGCCCTTTACGACAACCTGCAGCAAAAGGCCGCGCGCCCTGCTGTGACGAACGGCGAACGCACTCTAAGCCACGCTGAATTGGTCGCCGCAGTCGAGCAGCGTGCCGCCGACCTTATGGCGCGGGGTATCCAGGCAGGGGACCGCATCGGCCTGTGTGCCCACAACAGCATCGACCACTTCTGCGCCTATCTAGCGATACTGCGTGCCGGAGCGGTGTGGGTTCCGCTCAATCCGCGCAACGGACTATCGCTGAACCAACAGTTTCATGCACGGGCGGAGCTGGTACTGACGCTCCATGATCGCGCCTCGATCCAGCAGGTGGGCCTGTCTGGCTCGTCCCTCTGTCTGGACGACTGGCAGGCGGCGGGCGCTGCGGTTCTCCCGGACATAGAGGATTATCCCGACGCCGTTTTCGCCATCAAATTCACCGGCGGATCAACCGGTGTTCCCAAGGGCGTAGTGCAGACCGTTCGCAGCGCGGCCGCGGCGCTAGCCTCCTTGCAGGCTTTCTATCGGTTTGGCGCAGACGACCTCAATCTGGCGGTCGCGCCCCTGACGCATGGCGCTTCCCACTATATCCTGCCGGTGCTGGCGGCGGGGGGCTGTCACCACCTGCTGGGCAAGCCGGATCGGGCAGACATTCTGCAGGCGCTGAAAGCGGGCGTTACCTGTGCCTTCATGCCGCCGACGCTGATCTATCTGCTGATGGAAGAGGCGGCGTTTACCCCTTCCGACTTCCCCGGCCTTCGGCATCTGACCTATTCCGCCGCCCCCATGCCGCCGCCGCGCATCGCACAGGCCATCACGCGTTTCGGCCCGGTGCTGTCTACCCTCTACGGCCAGACCGAAGCGCCAATGGCCATTGCCGGACTGTCGCCCGCCGACATGCAGAACGAAGTCCTTCGGTCCAGTGTGGGCAAGGTATTTTCCGGCCTCGACATCGCCTTCCTTAGCGACGACGGCGTGATCCAAAGTCAAACCGGTCAGGGCGAGATTCTGGTGCGCGGCGATCTGTGTGCCACTGTCTATCTGGATGATCCCGAACAGACCGCAGCCGCACGCATCAACGGCTGGTTGCGTACAGGCGATGTGGGAAGGCGCGGTGCCGACGGGCATCTGTATCTACTGGGCCGCGCCAAGGAGATAATCATCTCGGGCGGCTACAACATCTATCCCGCAGAGGTGGAAGCGGCCCTGTGCGCCCATCCCGCCGTGAAGGAAGCCTGTGCACTCGGACTGGAAGACGGGTTGTGGGGCGAGCGGCTGGAGGCCGTGGTTGCGCTCAAAGAGGAGGCCGATACGGCCACGCTCTGCGACTTTGTGCGACATCGCGTGGGTGCGGTCCGCACACCGAAAGTCATCCATGTCGTGGCCGCCCTGCCTCGCAACCCTGTCGGTAAGGTGGTGCGGAGCGACGTGCTCAAGATGATCCAGACGGCAATCCAATGACCGCTGGGCAAAATTTCGTACAAGGGAGGAGGCAGCGATGATTATTGTGCCGGAAGAGCGGATCAACGCATTCAAGGCCAAAGGATGGTGGGGCGACACCACGCTGGACGATCTGTTCCGGAAGCACGTGGCAGCCAAACCCGAAGAGATCGCCGTAGTCGATCCCGTCAACCGTGACGCAATCTTAGGGGGGGCCCCGGCCCGTCTGACATGGGCTCAGGCTGACAGCCGGGTCGATCGCTACGTCGCCGCCCTGACGGCTTTGGGTCTGGGCAAGGACGATATCGTGGCCTTCCAGTTACCCAATGTGGCCGAGCTGTGCCTGCTTTACGCCGCCTGTATCCGGCTGGGCATCATCATCACCCCCGCGCCGGTCCAGTATCGCGAGCATGAGCTGACCTCGATTGTTACCCGTACCGATGCCAAGGCGATCATCACGGCTGCCCGTATCGGCAAGCACGAGCACGCGGCCATGATGATGGGCGTAAAGGCTGCGGCTCCTACCCTTGAGCATGTGCTCGTCATAGGCGGCAATGCCCCTGACGGAACGCTCGATCTTGACCGGCTGGCCGATGATCAGGACAGCGAGGCTCTGGCCAACGGGCAGAAGGCCGCCACCGCGGCTGACATCTGTGCCGACGATGTGGTGACCATCTGCTGGACCTCCGGCACGGAGGCGCAGCCCAAGGGCGTACCACGCAGTCACAATGAATGGATTATCATGGGTCTAGGCGTTAGCGATGCCGCAGACCTGCAGGACGGGGCCGTTCTGCTGAACCCGTTCCCGATGGTGAATATGGCGGGTATTTCCACCAGCTATGTATCATGGCTGATCCTCGGGGGACGCCTGATCCAGCACCAGCCGTTCGACCTGCCGGTCTTCCTGCAGCAAATCCGCGAGGAGAAGATCGACTATACGGTGGCACCGCCCGCCGTCCTCAACCTTCTGCTCCAGAATGAGCGGCTGTTAGGGGGCATCGACTTCGAGCGTCTGCGCTCGATCGGTTCCGGCTCGGCCCCACTGTCGGAATGGATGGTGCGGACCTTCTACGAGAAATACGGGGTCCAGATCGTCAACTATTTCGGCTCCAACGAAGGGGCTTCCTTTCCCAGCGCCCAGAAGGATGTGCCGGACGCCGCCGAACGCGCCGCCCTGTTCCCGCGACTAGGGCCAGACTTTAAGTGGAAAGCCATCCTGCACGATCGCCTAGCCACACGACTGGTCGATCCCGAGACTGAGGCCGAGATTACCGACGCCGGTATCCCCGGCGAATTGCGGGTGAAGGGGGCCACCGTGTTTTCCGGCTATTGGCGTGCCCCTGACATCAACGCCCGCGCCTTCGATGAAGATGGCTGGTTCAAGACCGGCGACCTATTCGAGATCGCTGGCGATCGCAAACAGTTCTATCGCTTTGTCGGGCGGCTGAAGGACGTGATCATTCGCGGCGGAATGAACATCTCCTCCGAAGAGATCGAGGGCCACCTGCAAGGTCACCCCGCGATCGCCGATGTCGCCGTCGTGGGCGCACCCGATCAAAATTTGGGCGAACGCCTGTGCGCCTTCGTCGTGTTCAAACCGGACCACGTCGCCGACATGGTCGAGATCAACCGCTATCTGACGCAAGAGAAACAAGTGGCGGTCTATAAGCAGATAGAGCGGCTAGAGGTGATCGACGTCCTTCCGCGCAATCCAGTCGGCAAGGTGCTGAAACGCGATCTGCGCCTTCAGTTGACCGAGACGGGAGCAAAATGATGACTGCGCCCTTCCCATTCAAGATGCGCCTTCCGGTCATCTCTGCTCCCATGTTTCTTGTCAGTGGGCCCGAACTGGTTATCGCGGCAGCGAAGGCCGGCATTGGCGGGGCCTTTCCCACGCCCAACTGCCGCACATCCGCAGAGCTAGACGCATGGATGGGCCAGATTACCGATGCCCTGTCACCCGATAACGGGCCGTGGGTCGCCAATCTGATTACCCATTCCACCAATGCCCGACTGGCCGATGATCTCGCCCTCGTGGCGGAATACAAGCCGCAGATCGTCATCACGGCGCTGGGCTCCCCCAAGCCGGTGATGGAAACGGTAAAGAGCTATGGCGGGCTGGTGTTTGCCGATGTCGTGAACATGGCCCTTGCGCGCAAGGCGGCGGCGGCAGGCGTTGACGGCATGGCCTGTATCAGCGCGGGCGCAGGTGGCCACACCGGACACCTCAATCCGTTCGCCTTCATCTCTGCCATCCGTGACTTCTTCGACGGCTATATCGCTGTGGGTGGTGGGATTGCCGACGGCGCTGGCGTGGCCGGTGCCATCGCGGCGGGAGCGGACCTCGTCTATATGGGTACCCGCTTTCTTGCGGCGACCGAGAGCCGCGCGCAAGACGGCTATAAGGCCATGGTGGTCGACAGCGGTCCCGATGACCTGCTGGTGTCACCAGCCATCACCGGCACCAATGCCTCGTGGCTGATCCCCAGTCTGGTCGCCGCAGGACTGGACCCGAAGGAGCTCAGCGCCCCCGTCACCCGTGACTATTCGGGGGACGCCGCCCACAAGCGCTGGCAAGATATCTGGGCTGCAGGTCAGGGGCTTCAGTCTATCGACGCAGTGCTGCCAACCGCCCAGATTGTCGATCGCCTCGAGGCCGAATACTGGACCGCTATCGACCGTTTCGCTGCCCACAGCCGCGCAATGGAGATGACTTCGTGACCGCGCCCATCATCACCCCGCCCTCGTTCCAGCTGGACACCAGCAAAAGCGGTTTGGAGCTCGCTCGTAAGTGGATAGCCACCAAGACGCCCGGCGGGTTTGTAGAGCGCATAGCCGCCCACCCCGTTGAGGCGGATCGAGGCTTCATGCGGATGGTCTGCGACGTAGACGCGGGTCACTCGAACTTTGTGGGATTGGTGCATGGCGGGCTGTCG
>NZ_CAMZFB010000015.1 GCF_947305955.1 uncultured Brevundimonas sp. | reverse complement strand
AGGTCATGTCCAACATCCTGACCTTCATCCTTGCGGGACACGAGACGACGGCGCTGACGCTGGGGTGGACGTTGCACCTCATCACGCGCGATGCCGCCGTGGCCCAAAAGCTGAAGGAAGAGGCTGACGGCTGGGACCGCTCGTCGGAGGGTATCAAGGGGCTGATCTGGCACCGCGCCGTGATCGAGGAGGCGATGCGCTTGTTCCCCCCTGCCCCCGCCATGATCCGTCAGGCCGTGGCCGACGATGTGATCGAGGGCCATGAGGTGAAGGCGGGCGACAGCATCGTCATCGCCCCGTGGCTGATCCAGCGGCACGAAAAGCTGTGGGACGAGCCGGAGGTGTTCCGCCCCGAACGCTTCCTGCCGGAAAACCGCAAGAGCATTGACCGATACGCTTGGCTGCCGTTCAGCGGCGGGCCGCGCATCTGCATCGGTGCGGCCTTCGCCATGCAGGAGGCGGTCGTGGCACTGGCCGAGATCATGAAGGCCGCCGATGTCGAGGCCATCACGCCTATAGAGCCCGTGCCGGTCCACCAGATCACGCTGCGCAGCCGCGAGACGATGCGTCTGCGACTGCGCGCGCGAAAACGGATCAGCTGACCGGATCGGCCAGATAGGGCGAGGCTTCTTCAAGCTCGAACCCCGGCGTATTGGCGATCAGTTGCTGGAGCCAATAGTTGTGGCCTACGCCATAGACCACGACGATGCGGTCGCCCGGCTGGGCGACGCTCATCAGCTTGGCAACGATGCGGGCGTTGCGCTCGAACCATCCGGCAGCAAGGGCCGCGCCTGGTTGGGTCACTCCATCGCCGGCTGTCAGAACCGAGAAGTAAAAGCCCGCATTGGTTTGGGTGACCTGCGGCCTGTTTATATCGGCCAGAATGTCGCCGATGCTGTCGACGGATTGGCGGCGTTCGAGTTCCGCCATCCATGCTGCGATGGGCGCGTTGATCTTGGCAAAGGCATCGGTCTTGCCGTTGGCGTTCCACCATTCCATTACCGGCTCGAACGGGAAGTAGTCGCGCGTATCCGACAGCTCATCGATCGCATAGACGCGGCCATTGCCGATCTTTGCCGCCAAGCGATAACCGATCTGGAAACGCTCGTCCGAGTGGGTGTTCAGTTGTTCGATCTCGAACGAGGGATAGACGTGATCCAACAGGGTGGCTGGATCGCGCGCGATGCGCTCGACCGCGACCGCCGTCGGTGCAAAGGCCATCAGGCGGTTCGAGATCGCCTCAAGCTCGGCCTGTTTTTCCGGCGTGGTAACGGGCGCGCTACGCGCATTGTTCAAATCCATGCCCGGATTGTCGAAATGGTATGAACCAACGACCATGACCTTGATCGGTTCGGGCGACTGGGCTGTGGCGGCTGTGGATGTGAACAGCAGCGCGAGCGATGCCAAGGCGAAAGCGGTCAGTTTGTGCATGGGGTTACCCTTATGAATACTGAGGGCAAGATGCACAAAAGGGCGGCTACAGATGCAGCCGCCCTCATTAAATCTTGTTTAGATTTAAAGGCTTAGAGCGTCGGGATCGACTGTTTCAGGCGTCCGCCGACGCGGATGGGCTCGATGCGTTTGGCAAGGCCCGTGCGGTCGTCGGTTTCGACGAAGACGCCGCAGACGGTCGCCGGACCGTGGGCTGGGGCGTAGCGGCCACCCGACAGGCGGGTGGTGAAGCGGCGCAGCGGCTCTTCCTTGTCGTTGCCGATGACGGAGTCATAGTCGCAGCAGCCGCCCGCGTCGGTCTGATAGGCGGTGCCGCCCGGAAGGATCTGGGCGTCGGCGGTCGGGACGTGGGTGTGGGTACCCACCACCAGCGAGGCGCGGCCATCGCAGAAATGGCCCATGCCCATCTTCTCGGCGGTAACCTCGGCGTGCATGTCGACGATCACGGCATCGGCCACGACGCCGAGCGGTGCGGCCTCTAGCTCGCGCTCGACGGCGCTAAACGGGTCGTCCATCGGGTCCATGTGGACGCGGCCCAGAACATTGATGACCAGAACGCGCATGCCGTCCGGCGTGACGAACACGTCGGCACCACGGCCCGGCGCGTCCATCAGCTTGGGATAGTTGGCCGGACGGATCAGGCGCGGCTCGCGCACGATATAGGTCAGGGCCTCGCGCTGGTCCCACGAGTGATTGCCCAGCGTGATGACGTCCGCCCCCGCTGCATAGATTTCGTTGGCGGTGTGTTCGGTGATGCCGAAGCCACCGGCGGCGTTCTCGCCGTTCACGACCACGAAGTCGAGTTTAAGGTCGCGGCGAAGGCCGGGCAGATGGTCCGTCAGACCATCGCGGCCGCTTTTGCCGATTACGTCACCGAAGAAAGCCAGTCTCATACGAAGGCTCTATAGCCGTTCTCGGTCAAAACACCATGCAGACGTATGTCATGCGCTTCGACGGGTAGGGTTTCGACCTGCTGGCCCGCAAAGGCCAGACCGACACGGACGGCATCGGGCAAGGCGGCGAAGGTTCGGTCATAATAGCCCCCGCCCTGCCCCAGCCGGTATCCGGCGGCATCAAACGCCACCAGCGGTGTGATGACCAGATCGGGCATGACAGTGCTGGCCAGATCCAGCGGTGCGGGGCATCCGGCCAGATCATCCTCCAGCGGATCACCCGGCGACCAGTGGCGGAAGACCATCGCCTCCTCGCGCGAGGTCACGACCGGAAGACACAGGGTTCGCCCCTGCGCCAGAAGGGCCTCGGCCAGATCATCTGTCGGCACCTCGGCCCCGATGGATCGGTAGAGCGCCACCACCTCGCCCGATGGCAGATCGGCGGCATGGGCCACGATGGCCTCAACCGCGTCGGGGGTGTTCAGCAGTTTGCGCTGGGCGCGCATGCGGGCGCGGATGTCGGCCTTGTCCATGCGGCTATGAAACACAAAACCCCGCCCTGCGGAACAGGACGGGGTTTTGGGTTGGCGGCGCCACAAGAACCGTGGGGCGATGAATCCTCTCGAACCTGAAAGACAGGTGGGCACCATATACTCAGGCCCTCGGGCCCGTGCAGGGACAGCTCCCTTCGAGATGATTAAGGCCGGGAGGAATGTAGTCCCCGACGAGGGCCGCAGCTGACCCGCCAAGGCACTAAATAAGGCCGCAAGGGTTTCCACTCAAGGGGAAACGGCTCAGGCTGCGCGGGTGACCGATGCGATCAGGTCCACAAGGTCCAGTTGGTCCTCGTCCACATCGGTGCCCGCGACAAGGCGCGGACGCGATCGTGCGGGGGCTTTGGGCGCATAGCTGGGCTGGGCATCCAGCCAGTCCAGCAGGTCCAGTTGGCGGTCATCCCCCTTTGGCTTGCGCGCACGCGAACGCACCGTCTTGCGGCGGCGTTTGGGTGTCTGCGATGCGGAAAGGGGGCGTATCAGCTAAAAGTTTTGCGCCAGCTTCTCCAGACGCGAGGCGACGGCGTTCAGGGCCTCGGCCACGCCATCATTGTTCGGAGTTGCCTCTGCCGCTGCGGGCGGAGAAGCGACCGGACGACCACGGCGGGCTTCGGAAAGCTCGTCCGCCAGCATCAGCGCGCCCATCAGAAACAGTTTCAGGTCACCGACCTGACCGACCTGATCGGCGACTTGAGAGACGCGATTGTTAAACTCCTGCGCCAACTGGGTGACGCGAGCCTCCTGTCCATCGGCACAGCCGACCGGATAGGAACGGCCATTCACTTCGACAGTTACTGTCGCCATTAACGCGACTCCACTTCGGATACAGAGCTTACTTCACTAATGGATTCGTCGGCCGGCTGTTCCAGAATTACGCGAACAGCCTGTGCAGCCGCCGCCAGAGCTTCGGCGGCCTCCTGTCCGGCAGCCTCCAACTCGGCCAGACGCGCGGCATTGGCCGGATCGGAAGAATCGGGCGCGAACAGGTCATTATCCGGCAATGAAGCGGCGTCAGACTTGGCTTTCATTTCGAGGAGCTTGCGCTCCAGTTCGTTCATAGCCCGGTCGATGCGGGCCTTGGCAGCGGTCAAGGCGTCCATATGCGTCCTTTCTTCAGATTCGCTATAGAACCCGTAGGCGCGGCGGGGTAAAGCGGCGCTATCCCCATTTCTCTGTTCTGAAAAAGGCTTTGCCGTGACAGACGCCCTTTCGATGTTCTCGAAAACCTCTCCGCAAATGATGGCCAACGCCATCCGAGTGCTGGCTATGGACGGCGTGGAAAAGGCAAAGAGCGGGCACCCGGGCATGCCGATGGGCATGGCCGACGTCGCGACCGTGCTTTTCTCGAAATTCCTGAAGTTTGACGCGAGCCGCCCCGACTGGGCCGACCGCGACCGCTTCATCCTGTCGGCCGGTCACGGCTCGATGCTGATTTACGCCCTGCTGCACCTGACCGGTTACAAGCAGGCCACCCGCGAACAGCTGGAAAACTTCCGCCAGTGGGGCTCCAAGACGGCGGGCCACCCCGAGTACGGCCACCTCGAAGGCGTCGAGGTCACCACCGGCCCGCTGGGGCAGGGCATTGCCCACTCGGTCGGCTTCGCCATGGCCGAGCGCCATCTGGCCGCCCGCTTCGGTTCGGACCTTGTCGACCACCGCACCTGGGTGATCGCCGGTGACGGCTGCCTGATGGAAGGCATTTCGCAGGAAGCCATCGCACTGGCCGGTCGTCTGAAGCTGAACAAGCTGACCGTGCTGTGGGACGACAACGCCATCACCATCGACGGCTCGGTCGCCCTTTCGGACTCGACCGACCAACTGGCCCGCTTCAAGGCTTCGGGCTGGGCTGTGAAGGCCATTGACGGCCACGACCACGGCCAGATCAAGAAGGCTCTGGCTTGGGCCACCAAGCAGGACAAGCCGACCCTGATCGCCTGCAAGACCAAGATCGGCAAGGGCGCTGCCACCATGGAAGGCAGCCACAAGACCCACGGTGCCGCGCTGGGTGCGACCGAAATCGCCGCAACCCGCCAAGCCATGGGCTGGACCGCTGCGCCGTTCGAGATTCCGGCTGATCTGGACAAGGAATGGAAGAAGATCGGCAAGGCCGGTGCCAAGCACCGCAAGGCGTGGGAAGCCCGCCTGCTGAACCACCCGCAGCGTGACGACTTCACCCGCGCCATGGCCGGCGATCTGCCGAACAACGCCTTTGCCGCGCTGGAAGCCAAGATCAAGGAACTGGTCGCCGACAAGCCCGCCATGGCTACGCGCCAGTCCTCGGGCGAGGCTCTGGCCACCGTGTTTGACGCCATTCCGGAAATGGTCGGCGGCTCGGCTGACCTGACCGGCTCGAACAACACCTTCGTGGCCAACACCCAGATCTTCGACGCCCCGACCTATCAGGGCCGCTATGTGAACTATGGCATCCGCGAGTTCGGCATGGCCGCCGCAATGAACGGCATGGCCCTGCACGGCGGTGTCATTCCGTACGGCGGCACCTTCATGGTGTTCTCGGACTACAGCCGTCCGGCGATCCGTCTGGCCGCACTGATGGGCATCCGCGTGATGCACGTCCTGACCCACGACTCTATCGGTCTGGGCGAAGACGGCCCGACCCACCAGCCGGTCGAGCATCTGGCCGCCCTGCGCGCCATCCCGAACCTGCTGGTCTTCCGTCCGGCAGACACGGTCGAGGCGCTGGAATGCTGGCAGGTCGCGCTTCAGAACAAGACCACGCCGTCGGCCCTGTGCCTGTCGCGCCAGAAGACCCCGGCGGTGCGTACTACCGACGCAGGCGAGAACCTGTCGCGCAAGGGTGCCTATGAGCTGAAGGCCGCCAACGGTGCCGCCAAGGTCAGCCTGTTCGCCACCGGCACCGAGGTCGCCATCGCCCTCAAGGCTGCCGAACAGCTGGAAGCCGAAGGCATCGCCACCCGCGTGGTGTCGGTCCCCTCGTTCGAACTGTTCGCCCAACAGCCGAAGGCCTATCAGGACAGCGTCATCGCCCGCGGCACCGTCCGCATCGCGGTGGAGGCCGGTCTGGAACAGGGCTGGGCCAAGTTCATCGGTGAAGACGGCGGCTTTGTCGGCATGACCGGCTTTGGTGCCTCGGCTCCGGCGGAGGTCCTCTACAAGGAGTTCGGCATCACCGCCGAGGCCGTGGTCGAACAGGCCAAGGCGCGCCTGTAAGGCCTGCCTCTCTAGAGGTTCCAAGCAAAAGCCGGACTGGAAACAGTCCGGCTTTTTTATGGCTACCGTACCGCCGGTTTTACGGCCGATTATGATTTCCCCACCTAAGAGGGACCAAACAGGCACCAGCCTGCAGGGGGACATCATGCTTAGATCATTTTTGCGGGCCGCCGTCTGTGCGATCGCCCTATCGGCCTGTGCCGCCGGACCGACATTGGCCCAAGTCCAAACCTTCATTGACGAAGAGGGCGACGAGATGGTGCTGGATACAGAGCGGTATCGATCCAGCTATTATCTGTTGTTCGCGCCGGTCCCGTTAGGTGATGGCCCCATGTCTGCGCCGCGCCTTTTGGCCGATACGCCGCAGGCCCGCGCCATCAATGCCGAGCTTGTACGTTTGGGTCAGGTCCGCATTGCGGGCAAGGTGCAGGACATAAACGGCGATTGCGAGATCGATCGCTCTTATTTCACCACCCTGTATGGCCCCGACTACGTCGCCTTCGACATTTTCACGGGTGGTTATTGCGAGGACAGCGACGAGGAGGCTGAAGAGTGGCACCGCGTCACCTTCGACATGTCCACCGGACAACCGGTTGATCTGGCGGCTGCCCTGCCCGCGCTCCGGTTGCAGGCCTCGGACGGATCAACATCCCTTTACGATGGCCGCTACACCTCGCCCCTTCTCGACCGCCTCTATGTCGAGCGCATCACGCAAGAGGCCGATCCCGAGAATGAATGCGAGAGCGTCTGGACGGCCGAGGCAATGGCGGGTTCCACCTATGCGCTGATCCTCAGCGCCGAAGAGGGCGGCCTTAGCTTCATGCCAGAACTGCCACAGGTCATGGCGGCCTGCGGCGACCCGGTGACATTGAGCGCCGACGAACTGGCGGCCTACGGCGCATCCGACCGCTTGGTCCGAGCCCTGCGTATCGCCCATGAGGGCGGCCATTGGGCCCCGCAGTTCAAAGACGAGGAAGACTAGGCTCTTGTGAGGCGGCTCGATATTCGGGCCGCCTTTTTGCTGCGCAGACTTGCCTGCCCGAGAGAGTTTGATCATTCAGGCGCAGATCGACATCTTGCGCTGCAGAGAGTTCCCTATGAGCGAGCAACCCTTCCGTCTTGGCACCCCGCTTTCGGACAGCGCCGTGCGCGTCATGCTGTTGGGCTCGGGGGAACTGGGCAAGGAAGTGGCTATCGAACTGCAGCGCCTCGGGGCCGAGGTGATCGCCGTTGACCGCTATGCCAATGCGCCCGCCATGCAGGTGGCGCACCGCAGCCACGTCATCCCGATGACCGATCCGCAGGTGCTGAACGGTCTGATCATGGCCGAAGCGCCGCACATCATCGTGCCGGAAATCGAGGCCATCGCCACCGACGCCCTGGCCTTTATCGAACAGGCGGGTCTGGCCAAGGTGGTGCCGACCGCCCGCGCGACTCAGCTGACCATGAACCGCGAAGGCATCCGTCGTCTGGCCGCCGAGGAACTGGGCCTGCCGACCAGTGCCTATGAGTTTGCGTCGAGCGCCGAGGAGCTGGCTGCGGGGGCCGCAAAGGTCGGCTTCCCCTGCTTTGTGAAGCCGGTCATGTCGTCCTCGGGCAAGGGTCAGTCCTATGTCGAGAGCGCCGATCAGGTCGAAGCGGCATGGAACTATGCCGAAGAGTCCGGCCGTGTGGCGGGTGGCAAGGTCATCGTCGAAGGCCGCATCGACTTTGACTTTGAAATCACCCTTCTGACCGTCCGCTCGCGTGGAACGGACGGCGAGACCCGCACCGATTTCTGCGCCCCCATTGGCCATCGTCAGGTCAAGGGCGACTATGTGGAAAGCTGGCAGCCGCAAGCCATGAGCGAGGCCGCGCTGAAGTCCGCACAGGATATCGCCGCCAAGGTCACGGGCGCGCTGGGCGGCTGGGGCGTATTCGGGGTCGAGCTGTTCGTGAAGGGCGATCAGGTCTGGTTCTCGGAAGTCTCGCCTCGCCCGCACGATACGGGTCTGGTGACGCTGGGCAGCCAGGCCCAGAGCGAGTTCGCGCTTCATGCCCGTGCCATCCTCGGCCTTCCGGTCGATATCTCGCAGCGCGAGATCGCTGCCAGCGCGGTCATCTATGGTGGCATGGAAGCCGAGGGCATCGCCTTTGAGGGTGTGGCCGAGGCACTGGCCGTTCCGACGGCGGAACTGCGCCTGTTCGGCAAGCCGGAAAGCTTCGAGCGCCGCCGCATGGGCGTCGCTGTGGCCCGTGGGGCCACCACCGATGAAGCCCGCGCCCGCGCCACCGAGGCCGCGCAAAAGGTCAAGCCTGTCAAAGCTTAAGGCTTAACCTCTACGACCTTAGTCGCCCCTTCCGCGACCGACGGTTGCACAACGGCTTTTTTGAATAGCACTATCCTCCCGCAAGACCGCTTGTTCAGGCGGCGCGGGAGGAACTGTCTTGGGTAAGTTGAAAACCGGCCTCATTTTCGGGGCGATCGCCATTTTGGGGGCCGTATCGGTCGCCATTCTGGCCCTGCACAAGGGCGAGAGCATCAGTGCCGTCTGGATGGTGACGGCAGCGCTCTGTATCTATGTCATCGCCTATCGCTTCTATGCCAAATTCCTGGCGTGGAAGGTGATGAAGCTGAACGCCGCGCGCCCGACGCCTGCGGTCCGGCACAATGACGGGCTGGATTACGTTCCCACCCCGCGCAATGTCCTGTTCGGGCACCATTTCGCGGCTATCGCGGGCGCAGGGCCGCTGGTCGGTCCGGTGCTGGCGGCCCAGATGGGCTATCTGCCCGGCATGCTCTGGATTCTGATCGGCGTGGTTATCGCCGGTGCGGTTCAGGACATGATGGTGCTGTTCATGTCGACCCGCCGCGACGGCAAGTCGCTGGGTGACATGGTCCGCACGGAAATGGGCAACATCCCCGGCATTATCGCCCAGATCGGCGTCTTGATGATCATGATCATCATCCTTGCCGTGCTGGCGCTGGTGGTCGTCAAGGCGCTGGCGGAAAGCCCGTGGGGCACGTTCACTGTCGCCGCCACCATCCCCATCGCCATCTTCATGGGCCTTTATACGCGCTTCCTTCGTCCGGGCCGCGTGGGCGAGGTTTCGGTCATCGGCGTTGTCTTGCTGATCGGTTCGATCCTGCTGGGCGGACAGATCGCCTATCACCCCGTCTGGGGTCCGGCCTTTACCCTGTCGGGTACGACGCTGGCCATTGCCATGATGGCCTATGGCTTTGTGGCCTCGGTTCTGCCGGTTTGGCTGCTGCTGGCACCGCGTGACTATCTGTCGACCTTCCTGAAGATCGGCGCGATCCTCGCCTTGGCCATCGGCATTCTGATTGTGCGTCCGCACCTGCAGATGCCCGCCATCACCCAGTTCATCGATGGCTCGGGTCCGGTCTTCTCCGGCGCGCTCTTCCCCTTCCTGTTCATCACCATCGCCTGTGGTGCTGTGTCGGGTTTCCACGCCCTGATCTCGTCGGGCACCACGCCCAAGCTACTGGAGAACGAGAACCAGATCCCGCTCATCGGCTATGGTGCCATGCTGTGTGAGAGCTTCGTGGCGGTCATGGCCCTGATCGCCGCCTGTGTGCTGGATCCGGCGGTCTATTTCGTCATGAACAGTCCGGCTGCGGTCATCGGTACCGACGTCAACTCTGCGGCGGCAGCGGTGGCGCAGTGGGGCTTCCACATCTCGCCGACGGACCTTGAGCAACTGGCCAAGGATGTGGGCGAACACTCCATCCTGTCGCGCGCGGGCGGTGCCCCTACCCTCGCCGTCGGCATGGCTCACATTCTGTCCAGCGTGATCGGCGGTCAGGCCATGATGAGCTTCTGGTACCACTTCGCCATTCTGTTCGAGGCGCTGTTCATCCTGACCACTGTGGATGCGGGCACCCGCGTCTGCCGATTTATGATCCAAGACCTGCTGGGCGTCGCCATTCCCAAAATGCGCGAGACCCACAGTTGGGGAGCCAATGTGGTCGCAACGGCGCTGACGGTCGCCCTGTGGGGCTACTTCCTCTATGCGGGCGTGGTTGATCCGCTGGGCGGTATCAACAGCCTGTGGCCGCTGTTCGGCATCGCCAACCAGATGCTGGCGGCGATTGCCCTGATGCTGGGCACTGTGGTGCTGTTCAAGATGAAGCGTCAGCGGTTCGCGTGGGTTACCATCGTGCCTGCTTGCTGGCTGTTGATTTGTACCCTGACGGCAGGGATGCAGAAGCTGATCCATCCGGACGTGCGCGTTGGCTTCATCGCCCACGCCAAGAAATATCAGGCGGCTCTGGCCAATGGCGAAGTGCTGGCTCCGGCCAAGTCGGTCCCCGATATGAACCACATCATCTTCAATGATTATGTGAACTCGGCCCTGACGGCAGGCTTCCTGTTCGTGGTGGTCACTGTGCTGTTCTACAGCATCGCCGCCTGCATGAAGGCCGCGAAGTCTTCTGTACCGACGGCGGTGGAAATCCCGTCGGCCGAGGAGCTGGAACAGGAGGGTGTGGCCCGTGCTTAACGCCTCTCTGCCGGAGGTTCTTTGCAACTGTCGCGACACCCTGACGCGATGGGGCAAGGATGCCCGACGGACCGCCAACCTGATGATCGGACAGCCCGACTATGATGCCTATGTGGCCCATAGTCGGGCCACCCACCCCGATCAGCCTCCGCTGGATCGGACCGCCTTTTTCCGCCTGCACGAAGCGCGACGCTTTGGCGCAGGTGGCGGGTTCAAATGCTGCTGATTCCCGCCGATTGCGGTGCCCCGATCCGGCAAGGCTGGGTCGGGGTTGCCGTTTTTGGATAAAAAAGCCTTTTCTGTAACTGATGTTCGCCATCTGTGAGCGGCCAAGACTTGCATGTCGGCCCTCATCGTCCCATTGAGACGCCAAACTTTCGTCGTTCCTGACTTGGAGATCCAACCATGACCGTTCGCGTCGCCATTAACGGCTTTGGCCGTATCGGCCGTCTTGTTCTTCGCTCGATCGTCGAGCATGGCCGCAAGGACATCGAGGTCGTGGCGATCAACGACCTGGGTCCGGTTGAGACCAACGCCCACCTGCTGCGCTATGACTCGGTCCACGGCCGTTTCCCGGGCACCATCACCTCGGGTGAAGACTGGATCGACGTCGGCACCGGCAAGATCAAGGTCACTGCAGAGCGCGATCCGGCCAAGCTGCCGCACGCCGAACTGAAGGTGGACATCGCCCTCGAGTGCACCGGCATCTTCACCTCGAAGGAAAAGGCTTCGGCCCACCTGACCGCAGGTGCCAAACGCGTTCTGGTTTCGGCTCCGGCTGACAACGCCGACAAGACCATCGTCTTCGGCGTGAACCACGAGACCCTGACCGCCGACGACATCATCGTGTCGAACGCTTCGTGCACCACCAACTGCCTGGCACCGATTGCCAAGGTTCTGAACGAACTGGTCGGCATCGAGCGTGGCTACATGACCACCATCCACGCCTACACCGGCGACCAGCCGACGCTGGACACCATGCACAAGGACCTGTACCGCGCCCGCGCTGCAGCCCAGTCCATGATCCCGACCTCGACCGGGGCCGCTAAGGCTGTGGGTCTGGTTCTGCCGGAACTGAAGGGCAAGCTGGACGGCTCGTCGATCCGCGTCCCGACCCCGAACGTCTCGGTCGTTGACCTGAAGATCGTCGCTGGCCGCGCCACCACCGTGGAAGAAGTCAACGCCGCTCTGGAAGCTGCTGCCAATGGCCCGATGAAGGGTGTCCTGTTCACCACCAAGGACCCGCTGGTTTCGATCGACCTGAACCACGTCGCCGCCTCGTCGACCGCTGCCCTGCCGCAGACCCAAGTCATCGACGGCACTCTGGTCCGCGTGCTGAGCTGGTACGACAACGAGTGGGGCTTCGCCACCCGCATGTCGGACACCGCCCTGCAGATGGCCAAATTCCTCTGATCCGGTCGCGGGTCATGACGGCCCGCCCCTGAACAGATAGACCATCCATGAAGGGCTCCCGCCATGCTGACGGGAGCCCTTCTTTCAAATCCCACGGCCTTCAAGGCTCATCCCTCCGGCCAAAAGATCAGATCGATCCCATGACCTTCCGCACTCTCGACGACGCCAAAGACCTTTCCAGCAAGACCGCCCTCGTCCGCGTGGACTTCAACGTCCCGATGGAGAACGGTGCCGTTACCGACGACACCCGCCTGCGCGTGGCCCTGCCGACCATCAACAAGCTGCGTGAAGCCGGTGCCAAGGTGGCGCTGCTGGCCCACTTCGACCGTCCCAAGGGCGCGCGCGTGCCGAGCATGAGCCTGAAGCCGGTTGTCGAGCCGCTGGAGAACCTGCTGGGTGCGCCGGTCCGTTTTGCCGACGACTGCATTGGCGATGAAGCCAAGGCTGCCCTTGCCGACACCGACGCCGGCGGCGTGGTGCTGCTGGAGAATGTGCGCTTCCACAAGGGCGAGGAAAAGAACGACGCCGACTTCGCCAAGGCTCTGGCCGAACTGGGCGACATCTACGTCAACGACGCCTTCTCGGCGGCGCACCGCGCCCACGCCTCGACCGAAGGTCTTGCCCGCATCCTTCCGGCCTATGCCGGTGAGTCCATGCGCCGCGAACTGGAAGCGCTGGACAAGGCTCTGGGCACTCCGGTCAAGCCGGTGATCGGCATCGTCGGCGGTGCCAAGGTTTCGACCAAGCTGGACCTGCTGAAGAACCTCGTCGCCAAGCTGGACTACCTCGCCATCGGCGGCGGCATGGCCAACACCTTTCTGCACGCCCAGGGCGTCGATGTCGGCGGCTCGCTGTGCGAGAAAGACCTTGCCGACACCGCCCGCGAGATCATGGAAGAAGCCCGTCAAAAGGGTTGCGAGCTGCTGCTGCCGGTCGATGTGGTTGTGGCCAAGGGCGTCAAGCCGGGCATCGAGTCGGGCGTGCGCGCTCTGGACCGTATCGCCGCTGACGACCTGATCCTCGACGCTGGTCCTGAAACCGTCGCCCGCCTGACCCGCGCCATGGGCCTGTCCAAGACCCTAATCTGGAACGGCCCGCTGGGGGTGTTCGAGGTGCCGCCGTTCGACGCCGCGACCGTGGCCGCCGCCAAGGAAGCGGCCGAATTGGCCAAGGCTGGCAAGCTGACGGCTGTGGCTGGTGGCGGTGATACCGTGGCTGCCCTGAACCATGCCGGTGTCGTCGAGGACATGACCTTTGTCTCGACCGCTGGCGGTGCCTTCCTCGAATGGATGGAAGGCAAGGCACTGCCGGGCGTCGAAGCCCTGCGCGCCTGATTTTATCATGGGGACGGATGCCCGGTGTGTCCGTCCCTTTGCTTATAGCTCGTATAACGTGACTTCACGGCCAAGCCGCTGTAAGTCCCCGTCAACTAAACACCCGTTTCTGGAGACCTCTGATGGCACGCATCACCCTGCGTCAGCTGCTCGATCACGCCGCTGAGAACGACTACGGCCTGCCCGCCTACAACATCAATAATATGGAGCAGGGTCTGGCCATCATGGAGGCCGCCGACGCCGTCAACGCGCCGGTCATCATCCAGGCTTCGCGCGGTGCACGCAGCTATGCCAACGACGTGGTTCTGGCCCGTCTGATCGACGCTCTTGTTGAGCTTTACCCGCACATTCCGGTCTGTATGCACCAGGACCACGGCAACGGCCCGGCCACCTGCGCCACCGCCATCCAGTACGGCTTTACCTCGGTGATGATGGACGGCTCACTGGAAGAGGACGCCAAGACGCCTGCATCGTACGAATACAACGTCGACGTCACCCGTCGCGTTGTCGAAATGGCCCACTCGTGCGGCGTTTCGGTCGAAGGCGAACTGGGCGTTCTGGGCTCGCTGGAAACTGGCATGGGCGAAGCCGAAGACGGCCACGGCTTTGAAGGCAAGCTGGACCACTCGGCCCTGCTGACGGATCCGGACCAAGCCGTCGAGTTCGTGAAGGCCACCAAGGTTGATGCTCTGGCCATCGCCATGGGCACCTCGCACGGTGCCTACAAGTTCACCCGCCAGCCGGACGGTGAAGTGCTGGCCATGAACGTGATCGAGGAAATCCACCGCCGTCTGCCGAACACTCACCTGGTGATGCACGGGTCGTCGTCGGTACCGCAGGACCTGCAGGACATCATCAACGCCTATGGCGGCCAGATGCCGCAAACCTGGGGCGTGCCGGTGGAAGAGATCCAGCGCGGCATCAAGAACGGCGTGCGCAAGGTGAACATCGACACCGATAACCGCATGGCCATGACCGGTGCCATCCGCAAGCTCCTGACCGAAAAGCCGGGCGAGTTCGACCCGCGCTCGTATCTGAAGCCCGCCAAGGAAGCTATGCGCAAGCTTTGCCAGGAACGTTACCTGCAATTCGGTTGCGAAGGCATGGCCGATAAGATCAAGCCGCTTTCGACAGCTCAGATGGCAAAACGTTACGCTTCTGGCACGCTCGATCCGCAGATCGGATAATTTACTAAAGTATAAGTACTTAGCTCCTCGAGACGATCGTTTCGGGGAGCTTTTTTATGTCTTTTTCGAGGTGGAATTAAGCGTCTCTATTAAGGACGTTTGCTGCCCACATCACAACTTTGACCGTAAATTCAAACACTCACATCCGTAAACAAATCTAATTATTCCGGCTTAAACCGGAACCATTTTAGATAGCGCTGCTTTCCGGCCTGGAACTGTACGTCATTACCAGTCTGGAGTGAGTTATGAACGTCTCGCAGAAACAGGTGCTGTTATGCGCCGTGGCCTCATTAGCCTTGAGCGCGGCTATGCAAGCAAATGCTCAGAGTGTTGATCCCACTATTGGCCAACATGTTTTGACCGCTGATGGTGAAGTCTATGGTGCGCGCGCGCATTCGCTCGGCATCCGTGCAAAAGCAAATGGCGAAGACAGCACCGCTGTCGGTGCCGACACGACTGCGAGCGAAGGCGGCACTGCCCTAGGGACTGATGCTGAAGCAACCGGCGTCAATTCTACGGCTATCGGCCATGATGCGTCGGCAGTGGGCCGGAATTCGATTGCAATGGGTTTTGAAGCTTCCGCGGCCGATGAAGCCGGCATTGCAATCGGCCATGGTGCTATTGCGAGCGCAGCTCAAGGTATTGCTATCGGTACCGACGCAACTGCATCGGGCGCATCGAGCACTTCGATCGGCACTAGCGCTGGCTATGGCGCAACTGGCGATCGTGCGACGGCTATCGGCTTTAACGCTGGCCGCGGAACGACCGGATCGAACAACGTGGCCATGGGTTACGACGCTGGCCGTAACATTGAAGGCAGCCTCAACACCTCGATTGGCGGCGGAAACACCGGCAGCAACTCGCGTGGTGATGGTAACACCACCATCGGTTATATCGCTGGCTATAACGTCACCGGTGACTACAACACCGCCATGGGTGTGCAGGCCAACCAGCTGAGCAATGGTAGCTCGTCGCTGTCACTGGGCCACAACTCGGGCACCTATCGTACCGGTAACGGTACCATCAACTTGGGTGCATTTGCCGGTGCTGGCACTTCGGCCAACCGCGTCACCATGGACCAATCGATTTCGGTAGGTACCGGGGCTCGCGCTCTCGCGAACCACGCGACCGCGATCGGTTCTGGCACCCAGACAGCATCCCTTGGCTTGGCATCATTTGGTGCGCGTGCTTTGGGCGAAAGCTCCATCGCCATCGGCGGCAGCGCCACCCAAGCCGCACTCGCCAGCGGTCAACGTGCGATTGCGGTCGGCGAAGCTTCTACGGCTGCGGGTGATTCCTCGCTGGCCATCGGCCGCGGCGCCGAAGCAAACGGCACGAACGCGATTTCGATCGGTACCGGCAACGTCGTCAACGGCGACAACTCGGGCGCGATCGGTGACCCGAGCATCATTGACGGCGCAAACTCCTACAGTGTCGGTAACAACAACACGATCGGTGCAGGCGCTGACAACACCTTCGTTCTCGGCAACGACGTGAACATCGCTGCCGGCATTGCCAACGCCACGGCGCTGGGCAATGCCTCGCAGGTGAACGCTGCAGGCGGCGTGGCACTAGGTTCGGGCTCGATCTCGGATGCTGCGGTTGCCACGACTGGCACCACCATTGGCGCGACCAACTACACCTTTGCCGGTGTAGCTCCCGCCAGCTCGGTCAGCATCGGCTCGGCAGGCAACGAACGTACCCTGACCAACCTCGCCGCAGGTCGTCTGGCAGCGAACTCGACCGATGCCGTCAATGGCTCGCAGCTGTTTGCGACGAACCAGGCCATCAATGCTCTGGCTTCGACCGCAGGCAAGGTCCCGTACGTCAGCATCCGCCATACGGGCGCTGCTGTCGGTAACTTCAACTCGGACGGTGCGACCGGAAACGACGCTATCGCTATTGGTCCTAACGCAGGTGCTACCGGCAACAATACGGTAGCAATGGGCTATAATGCTCAGGCTAGCGCCAACGAAGGCGTCGCTATCGGTCTCAACTCTGTAGCGAGCGGCAACTCCGGCTCCGCTTTCGGCAATGCGGCGCAGGCTACCGAGCGCCTGAGCACTGCTCTGGGCAACAACACCCTCGCTTCGGGCATCCGCTCGACGGCAGTGGGCGAACGATCACAAGCCACCGCTGCCAACGCATTCGCCGCCGGCAGTGACGCTGTTGCCAGCGGCGTGCGCTCGGTTGCTATCGGTAACGGAACGCGGGCGATTGCCGACGACAGCACCGTAATCGGCCGCAATGCTGGTCAAAACTCCACAGCCGCATCGATCGATCAACTTGCGCTGGGGCAAAACTCGGGTCGAAATGTCGACGGTGCCGGCAACGTATCGGTCGGTAAGAACTCTGGTCAAACCGTCATCGGAAACCGTAACACCTCTATGGGTGACGGGGCAGGTGGCATTGTTACCGGTAGCCGAAATCTGGCGATCGGTGATAACTCCGGTAGAACCGTAACTGGCGGATACAACGCAGCATTTGGTGCCGAGGCAGGTCAGGAAGTTACGGGACTTCGAAACCTTGCCGTCGGCGCGCGAGCCGGTTCTGTCGTCGAGGGCGAGTACAACGCCGCCTTTGGTGAATCTGCGGGTCGCGACGTTGAGGGTAACGGCAACCTTGCCCTTGGCCGTGGCGCCGGCTCCAACATCTCTGGCTATGGTCTGTTCTCGAGTGGCGGGCACAACAACGTCGGTATCGGCCGCAACGCGGGTAGTGACGTAGCAGGATCGCGTAACGCAGCTCTCGGCTTCAATGCCGGCCTCGCTGCAAGTGGCAATAACAACACGTCGTTTGGATCGTACGCCGGCAATAACGTCAGCGGCAACTTCAACATCGCCCAAGGTTATTGGGCCGGCAGCAATGCCGCCGGTCAGCTAAACGTCGCAACGGGCTTCGGTGCCGGCGCTTATGTCACTGGCAACAGCAACATCGCCATCGGTAATGAAGCGGGTACACTCGCCCGAGCATCGGAAAGCGTCATCGATGGCAGCCTGAGCGTCAATACTACCACTCCGCTAGATGTCGACTTTGCAGTCGCGGTGGGCTCGAGAGCCGTCTCTCAAGTCGACTCCGGTGTGGCAATCGGCTCGCTCGCCAGCGTCACAGGAGCCCGAGGGTTGGCTATCGGTGCAGGCTCTGAATCGTCGCATGCCCGCAGCATTGCTCTGGGTGATGGCGCGACGACGACAGCTGCCGTTGGAACCTCCGGCGTGACCTTGGGTAGCACTAACTACACCTTTGCTGGTGTTGCCCCGATCGGCACCCTCAGCATCGGTTCGGCTGGTAACGAGCGCACCATCACCAACGTGGCCGCTGGTCGCCTTTCGCCGACCTCGACCGACGCGGTGAACGGTTCGCAACTGTTCGCCACCAACCAGGCACTGGGAACTCTGGCCGCTGCCTCGGGTACCGCTCGCTACGTCAGCATTAATGATGGTGGCACGCCGAAAGCCAACGTCAACTCTGACGGTGCCACAGGCGTAGATTCCGTTGCCATCGGTCCGAATGTTACAGCCATTGGTAACAACAGCACTTCGATCGGCTCGGATAACTCCGCTGACGGCTTCAGCAGCCTGTCGATCGGTACAGGAAACCAAGCCGATGGTATCCAGAGCCAGTCGATTGGTGACGACAACGAAGCTGTAGGCGAATATTCCAAAGCCTTCGGCACGAGCAACCTAGCCTACGGCGCACAGTCGATGGCTCTTGGTGGCGAGAACATCACTGAAGGCGACCGCTCCCTAGCTATCGGTATCAACAACTATACCTCGACAGAGTACTCGCAAGCGATCGGTGCCAATAACCAGGTGGATGGCGAACGTGCCCAGGCGATCGGTCTCGACAACCTCGCTGCCGGTGACTTCTCCCAGGCTTTCGGCATCAACAACGAAACCAGCGGTGAAAACTCGCAAGCACTTGGCAACAACAACTTGGCCACTGCCCAGTACAGCCAAGCAATCGGTGCGGACAACGAAGCTAGCGGCGAATACAGCCAAGCCTTCGGTGTAGGTAACGAGGCCAGCGGCCTTTACAGCCAATCGATCGGTGCCGACAACTGGACGACCGGCGACTATGGCCAGTCGATCGGTTTCGAGAACGAGAACACCGGAATCGGTGGTATCGCCATCGGTCGACGCAACGACACCGAGGGCCTGAACGCTCTTGGCCTAGGTGAAAACAACGATATCGAAGGCGACTACGGCATCGGTATCGGCACCAACAACTTTGCGGATGGTCAATACGCCCAAGCCATGGGCTTCAATAACCGTGCCGAAACCGACAACACCATTGCTTATGGCAGCAACAATACGGCGTCTGCCGCTTATGCCACAGTAATCGGCAGCAACTCGTCGGCAACTGCAGAACGCGCGATCGCACTGGGCACCAACGCCCAAGCCACCCATGCAGACAGCGTGGCTCTGGGCTCTAACTCGGTAACTTCGGCCGCAGTCGGCACCGCCTCCACCACCTTGCTGGGCACGACCTACAACTTCGCAGGTACGGCTCCGATCGGTACCGTCAGCATCGGTTCGGCCGGCAACGAGCGCACCCTCACCAACCTGGCCGCAGGTCGTCTGTCGGCGACCTCGACCGACGCGGTGAACGGCTCGCAACTGTTTGCCACCAACCAAGCCCTGAACACCCTGTCGACCACCTCGGCCGCAGGCTGGAACATCAGCGCTGATGGTGCCAATGCAACTGCGGTCGGCACCGGCAGCACCACGGGCAACGCCGTGGATCTGTCGAACACCGACGGCAACATCGTGGTCGGCAAGACCGCGACCTCGAACGATGTCACCTTCGATCTGGCTGACGATGTCACCATCGCCAACAGCCTGAGCGTCGGCGGCACCACCATTGACGCCAGCGGCATCACGACCAACGCCCTGAACGTGGGTCCGAACTTCAGCGTCAATGCTTCGGGTGCGACCTACAACGGTCCGATCACGGCCGGTAATCACATCGTCAACAAGGACTATGTGGACAACGCCGCCAGCCAGGCCGCTGACAACGTCAGCATCGGCTTCACGGGCAACGACGGTGCCGTCGTCAACCGCGGTAACGGCCAATCGCTGGCCATCCGTGGCGACGCCACCACCGCCGGCACCTACTCGTCGGGTAACCTGCGCACAGAAACCGATCCGGCCAGCGGCTCGGTGATCCTGCAAATGGCTGACGCCCCGCGCTTCGGTAATGTCGTCATCAACGACGGCGGCACCGGCCGCATCACCGGCGTGACCGCAGGCATCCTGTCCTCGACCAGCACCCACGCTGTGAACGGCAGCCAGCTGGTGGCCTTCGGTGACAGCATGGCAGCCGCCTTCGGTGGCAACTCCAGCTACGATCCGACCACCAACAGCTTCTCGGCCAGCATCACCATCGGCGATACCGTCTATAACAACCTGCAAGACGCATTTAATGCGGCGGCGCAGAGCGGCGGTAACGGCGGCGGCAGCTGGATCCTGAACTCGGGTGCTACCGGCACCGGCATCAACGGTGACTCGACCGGGCCGGCTACGGTCCGTCCGGGCGATACCGCGACCTTCATCGCCGGCGACAACATCATCAAGACCCAAAGCGGGACTTCGGTCGAGTTTGCGTTGAACGAACACCTGCGCGGTGTCGAAAGCCTCGAGATTGTTGGCGGCCCGACCATCAACGGTGACGGCATCAACATGAACAACCACCGCATCACCGGTCTGGCCGACGGCGTTGACCCGACCGATGCTGTGAACGTTCGTCAGCTGAATGCCGGTCTGAGCGAGACGCTGAACAAGGCCAACTACTACACCGACGTGGCCATCAACCGTCTGGGCAACCAGATGAATGAACTGCACCGCGACGCCAGCGGCGGTACCGCTGCCGCCATGGCTGTCGGCACCCTGCCGCAAGCCATCACTCCGGGCGGCAACGTTCTGGGTATGGGCGTCTCGACTTGGGGCGGCGAGCAAGCAGTGGCCGTTGGCTACTCGCGAGCCACCACCGACGGTCGCTACATCCTGCGCGCCTCGGGCACCTACAACACCCGCAATCAGGGTGGTGCCGCAGTGGGTGTCGGCATCCAGTTCTAAGACGCCAACAGACTGGAGGGCGGGATCTTCGGATCCCGCCCTTTTTCTTTGTGCAACGCCTTTTGCATCTAACCGTTACGCTTCCGACGCGACTGCCCGCGTCATTCCTTACGGATTCAGGACATGAGATCCATCTTTCGGGCTCCGGCTCACGCACTGGTACTGGCTTTGACGACCGCCACACTGGCTCCGGCCATGGCTGGCAGCGATGTCGCTCATGCTCAGGCCATGCCCAACACCTATGTTGAAGCGGGCATGATCGTCGTCTCCGCCATCGATCGCTACGAGATGGCTGGCGTCTGGGAAGCCGCCTCCCCCGTGATGAAGGGCTCGGTGCCCCAAGAACGGTTCATCGCCAACATTGCCCAAAAGCGCGCGCTCCTAGGGGCAATCCGCAGCCGCGAATGGCTTTCTGTGATGAAACTGCCTGTCACGGCCCAGAATGGCGGCCTGCCTCCGGGCCAGTACGTTTCCGTGCGCTTTGCAACCACAGGCGCGAACGGTCGCACCATGGAAGAAGTCATCTCCTTCCGCCTCGACGATGACGCCCAATGGCGTCTGGTCGGCTACAGCCTCAACTAATCTGCTGAGAGGTGAGTCACCCACCCTCACCTAGGTTCAAGGCGCTTACGCCCGCGTAAGCGCCTTTGCCTATACGCTCGCCCACCCAAGCCATGCTATTTCGGGGCATGGCCGATGAAATCTCCCCCCAAGACGAAGTACTGAACGAGGGTGCCGACATCCTGCAAGCCGAGCTGGCTTCAGGCGGCGCACGTCTGGATAAGGCGCTGGCCGAAGCCTTCCCCATGCTGTCGCGCGCCCGCATCCAGAACCTCCTCGCCGAAGGGGCCATCAGCCATAACGGCCAGACACTGACGTCCGGCAAGGGCAAGGCCACGCCCGGTCTTTATGAAATCGCCCTGCCGCCCGTCGCCCCCGCCGATCCCGAGCCCGAGAACATTCCGCTCAACGTCCTGTACGAAGACGCCCATCTGATCGTCATCGACAAGCCCGCCGGTATGGCCTCACACCCTGCTCCCGGTTGCGAGACAGGCACATTGGTCAACGCCCTGCTGCACCACTGCGGCGCGTCCCTGTCCGGCATCGGCGGCGTCGCCCGACCGGGCATCGTCCACCGTCTGGACAAGGACACCTCCGGCGTCATGGTCGCCGCAAAAACCGACGAAGCGCACCAAGGCCTGTCGGCCCTGTTTGCCACCCACGACATCGAGCGCACCTATATCGCGCTGGTCCGTGGCTGCCCCTCGCCGGATCGCGACCGCATCGAAACCCTGATCGGCCGCTCGCCCCACGACCGCAAGAAGATGGCCGTCCTCAAATCTTCAGGCCGAAACGCCATCACCGACTATGTGGTCCAACGCAAGTTCGGCGTGCCCGCAAAGGCTGGCGCTGCGCCCATGGCCTCGCGTGTCGCCTGCACCTTACACACAGGCCGCACCCATCAAATCCGTGTCCACATGGCCTCGCGCGGCAGTCCGCTTCTCGGCGATCCTGTCTACGGTTCCGGGGCTGCCGCCCTGCCGGTCCGTCAGGCCTTGGAAGAGCTGGATTTTCGCCGTCAGGCGCTGCACGCCGCCATTCTCGGCTTCGTCCATCCTGTCACGCGCGAACCCTTACGGTTCGAAACCGACCTGCCCCAAGACATGAAGACGCTTGAAGACCGCCTCACCATGCTTGATTAGAAACAATCGCTGTGCTAGTTACCAATCATTGATAGTGTTTGCGTGCAACGAACAAAAACAGGCATCAAAAAAGGCGATTTGGTCGCGGTTTTGCCTCTTTAAATTCATGCAACGGAATACCATCTCGAACCATTGAGAGGCGAGGACGTGGTGCACAATGGTGGCCACAGCCGCAGTGCCTGCTCTTCAAATCGGTCGGAGGGACCACATGGCCAACACTACTTTGACGGTGATGTCGCCTGAACAGGGGCTGTCGCGTTATCTGTCGGAAATCCGCAAGTTTCCGATGCTCACCAAGGACGAAGAGTTCATGCTGGCCAAGCGCTGGTCTGAACATCAGGACCCCGAAGCGGCCCACCGCTTGGTGACATCGCACCTTCGCCTCGTGGCCAAGATCGCCATGGGTTATCGCGGCTACGGCCTGCCGATCGGCGAAGTCATTTCCGAAGGCAACGTCGGCCTGATGCAGGCCGTCAAGAAGTTCGATCCGGACAAGGGCTTCCGTCTGGCCACCTATGCCATGTGGTGGATCCGCGCCTCGATCCAAGAATACATTCTGCGTTCGTGGTCGCTAGTCAAAATGGGTACCACTGCGGCCCAGAAGAAGCTGTTCTTCAATCTCCGCAAAGCCAAGAGCCAGATCTCGGCTTTTGAAGACGGCGACCTGCGCCCCGAGCATGTCGAACACATCGCGACCCAGCTTGGTGTGTCGGAACAGGACGTCATCGACATGAACCGCCGCCTTTCGGGCGACGCCTCCCTGAACGCGCCCATGCGTGCAGACGGCGAATCCGAATGGCAGGACTGGCTGGCCGATGACGAAGCTGTTTCGCAGGAAACCCGCCTCGCCGACGACGAAGAGCGCGACATCCGCATGTCCCTCCTTCAGGAAGCGATGGAAGAGCTGACCGACCGCGAGAAGCACATCCTCACCGAGCGCCGCCTCAAGGACGATCCGGTCACCCTCGAAGAACTGGCCTCGCAATACGGCGTTAGCCGCGAGCGTGTCCGCCAGATCGAGGTCCGCGCCTTCGAAAAGCTGCAAAAGGCCATGCAGGCTGCGGCTCTGGAACGCAATCTCGTCAACGCCTGACGACCACCTCCCCCTCCCCCGAAGCGAAAAGGGCGACTGGATCACTCCAGCCGCCCTTTTTGTTAGCTCGCTTCTGCTCTGGGTGTCGTCGGCACTGCCAGCGCCAGCACCCCTTTAACAGGGGCCATCAACTGACCCAGTGATGTCCTGCCCGCCTGCAGTTCCGTCTCCAGCGAAACCGTCGCCATGGCCAGCGCAGCATCGCCGGTCTTGACCGCAATCGCCTTCAGCGTCCGTGACTGCTCGGCAATGGCGCGAACCGCCTGTTGCGGGTCGCTGGAATACTGGGTCATGGCCGAGGCGAGAATACGCATCGCCTGATCCTTCATCGACGCCACGCTCGGCGCGCTGTCATTGTCTGCACGACGCTTGCGCGGCCCTGCATAGTCCGCGGAGTTAAAGCGCCTACGGTCCGGCCCCACATAACCCACTGCCTCGACCCAGTCGCGCGGCTTGGTCGCCAGATTTTCGATCCGGCGATACAGATCACCGCTAGTATAGGGCTTGCGCAGAAACTCGTGCACGCCCGCATCGCGCGCGCCCTTGATCGACGATGCCGTCGCATCCGCCGTCACCATGATGATCGGTGCGCGCCGCGTGCTCAGCGAGGATCGGCGGATACGGCGCGCCAGATGCTCTCCGTCCAGCTTCGGTCCCGAACGCTCGATGACAAACAGCCCCGGCTCCATCTCGCGTGCCAGATCGATGATCCGCGTCTCATCCGCTTCGATCACCACATCGCGCGTGCCAAACCCCTTCAGCAGGTCCGCCATCAGCTTGGCTGCCGCTGGATTGGGATCGACGATGATCACACGGCGAACCACCGGTGCGATCTTCTGCATGGATTTGGTGTCTAGAGCGAACAAAGGCTGACCTCCTGTCAGGAGATCAGCCTTAACTGTTACGGGTTAAACAGTGGTTGTTACAGCCACGCTTGTTCGCGTGACCTTAGCCGTGGAACGGGTCGCGCATCAGGATGGTGTCGTCACGTTCGGGGCTGGTCGACAGCAGTGCTACCGGCGCACCGATCAGTTCTTCGATCCGGCGCACATATTTGATGGCATTGGCGTTCAAATCCTTAAAGCTGCGAACGCTGCCCGTGCTCTCGGTCCAGCCTTCCAGTTCCTCGAACACCGGCTCCGCCGCCGCCTGATCCTTCAGGCTCGACGGCAGGTAGTCCAGAACCTCGCCATTGACCTTATAGCCAACGCAAATCTTCAGCGTCTTGAGGCCATCCAGCACGTCCAGCTTGGTCAGGGCGATACCGTCGATGCCATTGATCGCCACCGACTGACGCACCAACACCGCATCGAACCAGCCGCAACGGCGCGCACGGCCCGTGTTCACGCCGACCTCGCGGCCGACCGTAGCGAGATGCTGGCCAATCTCGTCATTCAGCTCACAGGCAAACGGGCCTTCACCGACGCGGGTCGTATAGGCCTTCACAATGCCCAGCACATAGCCCACGCCCTTCGGACCCAGGCCCGAACCGGCCGCGGCCTGACCGGCCACGGTGTTGGACGAGGTCACATAGGGATAGGTGCCGTGATCGACGTCGAGGAACGCGCCCTGCGCCCCCTCGAACAACACGCGCTTGCCTTCCTTCTTGGCCTGATCCAGCACACGCCACGCCGGCTTCACATACGGCAGGATTTTCGGCGCGATCTCCAGCAACTGCTGCAGAAGCGCTTCGGGATCAATCGGCTCCAGCCCCAGTCCCGCACGCAACGGATCGTGGTGCGAGCGCAGGCGGTCGATCTTGACCTTCAGGTCGTCCTCGTTCGCCAGATCGCACACGCGGATGGCGCGACGCCCCACCTTGTCCTCATAGGCTGGACCGATACCGCGACCGGTCGTGCCAATCTTGGCCCCCGGAGCCGATGCCGCCGCCTCGCGCGCCACGTCCAGCGCAGGGTGGATCGGCAGGATCAGACAGGCATTGTCCGCAATCGTCAGGATATCCGGACCGATATGGACGCCCTGCGCCTCGATCTTCTCGATTTCATTGACGAGGTGCCACGGATCCACGACCACGCCATTGCCGATGATGGACGGCTTGCCCTGCACCACGCCCGACGGCAGCAGCGCCAGCTTGTAGACCTTGCCATCGACAACGAGGGTGTGCCCCGCGTTATGGCCGCCCTGGAACCGCACCACCATATCGGCGCGATTGGACAGCCAGTCCACGATCTTGCCTTTGCCCTCGTCACCCCATTGGGCGCCGACTACCGCAACATTAGCCACTGCACTGATCTCCGCGAGTAAAACGCGGTAGCAGCCTATAACCCCTGAATCGGCCCCTGTCGCGTGAAGAAGCGGCCTTTATGCGATTTCGCTAACCGCGGTCTCGAACGCCCATTCCAGCCAAGAACCGGCGGCCAAAACATCAGCCGTCTCAACCGTGCAACCGCACCACAGACGAAGCCCCGGCGGCGCATTGCGGTGCGGCTCCATGTCATAGACCGCCCCCTCGCCTTCCAGAAGCGCCTTGAACCGCTTCACAAAGGCCTTCTGCCCCTTTTCGTCCAGCGCCGACACGCGGTCGTCCGTAAACTTCAAACACACCGAAGTGGTCGAGCGGATGTCTTCGCGCTCAGGCAGGAAATCGATCCACGGCGTCCGCTCCACCCATTCGGCCAGCGCGGCATAGTTGGCATCCGTCCGCGCGATCAGGGTCTTGAGCCCGCCGATCGACTTGGCCCACTCCAGCGCATCCACCCAATCCTCGATGGTCAGAACCGAAGCGGTGTTGATCACCACGCCATCGGCCAGTGCACGGTCAAACTTCCCGTCCTTGCCCGTCAAGCGCAGCACCTTGGGCACAGGCCAGCTCGGCACATTCTCGTCCAGACGCGCCACCGCCCGCGGCGACAGCACCATGACGCCAATACCGGCCTCGCCGCCCAGCGCCTTCTGGAAGCTGAAGGTCGTCACATCCAGCTTGTCCCACGGCAGCGGCTGGGCAAAGGCCGCCGACGTCGCGTCACAGATGCTCAAACCCTCGCGGTCTGCGGCAATCCACTCCCCGTCCGGCACCTTCACACCCGAGGTCGTCCCGTTCCATGGAAACACCACGTCCGTCGACCAATCCACGACCGACAGGTCCGGCAACTCACCCCACGAAGCCTTCACCACCGTCGGGTTCAGCTTCAGGTGGTCGCGGACATCCGCCGCCCACGTCAGGCCGAAATTCTCATAGGCCACCACCGTCACCGGACGCGGCCCCAGCATACCCCACAGCGCCGCCTCCACCGCGCCCGTATCCGAGCCTGGCGTATAGACCAGCACATAGTCCTCCGGCACTTCGAGGATGTCCTTGGTCAGCTTCAGCGCATAGGAAAACCGCTCCGCCACCTCCGGCGCGCGGATACCGCGGCCCTGCAGGTTCTCCGGCAGCTTCGCGGTCGAATAGCCCGGACGTTTCGCCGTCGGCCCCGCAGAAAACCACGGACGCGCAGGCTTCACTACAGGCTTGGCAGTCATGGGCGGCAATCCTCGCACACGGGTGGCACAGCAACAGACTCACCACCACAGAACAAAGATTGCCTTACGCCATCACTTCGTCGGCGTGTAGGGCCGATTTTTGCGCCAATCCTCGGCAAACCGGGCCAGCAGTTCATCCTGCTCTTCCGGCAGCGTCACCATCAGCTTGGCCAACAGGTCCCCGCGACGCCCGTCCGCATAGGCTCCGCGCCCTTTCAGACGCAGCACCTTGCCCGAGTTCGAACCCTTGGGGATGCTCATCATCACCTTGCCCTCGGGCGTCGGCACCGGAACCTTCCCACCTAGCACCGCATCGGGCACCGACACCGGAAGGTCCATGTGCAGATCGGCTCCGTCACGACGATACAGAGGATGTGGCAGGATCCTCAGCTCGATCAGGGCATCGCCCGACTGGGTCCGCCCCGGGGCACCCTGCCCTTTCAGGCGCACCACCTGACCGTCCGACGCGCCCTTGGGGATGGCCACATCCACCATCCGCCCGTCCGAGAACTGGATACGGCGCGTGGTTCCGGCAATCACTTCCTCAAGGCTCACTTCCAGCGTGGCGCGAATATCCTGCCCCTTGCCGCTGCCGAAACCGCGTCCCGCGCCACCGAAACCGGCAAACAGGTCGGCCAGATCGATATCCTCGAACCCGCCACGGTTCCCCGAGCCGCCAAAGCCCGAGAATCCACCGCTGGCCCCGCCACGCGCACCGCCGCCAAAGCCACGGAACTGCTCGCGGCCATCGGCATCGATCTCGCCACGGTCGTATTTTGCCCGCTTCTCGGCATCACCCAGCAGGTCAAAGGCCGCCGTCACACGCTTGAAGCGCTCCTCGGCCGCCTTGTCCCCGGGGTTCTTGTCCGGATGCAGTTCTTTCGCCAGCTTGCGAAAGGCTTTCTTGATCTCGTCGGCACTCGCGCCTTTTGAAACGCCAAGTTCCTTGTAGGGATCACCAGCCACGCTCGTTGCACTCCGGGGTTCTGAAAAACACTCCCCCGTCAGTTAGGGCATCCCAGCCCCTTCTGAAAGAGGCAGATGTTTACACGATCAAACGCGCCTCATCGCCCCATCCCCAACCCGCGCCCCACTGGGCCACGCCAAGGGCAGCCCCTACCGGCCAGCCTTGCGGAAAATCCGCCGCCTGCAAGGCATCGGCATAGAGGGCCTGTGTCCCCGCAACCTCCCACTCTCTAACCACCACTTCGCCCTGCATCACGCGGACACGAAAACGCAAAGCCTCCGCATCAACAGCCTCGGTATCCCAGCTGTCGCCACGCGCCACACACGGCACCCACGACAACCGCCATCCCTCAGCCACAGGCTCCAGCTTCAGATGAACCGGACGCCACGGCATCCGCGCCCGCGCCGTCCACACGCCTTGGCACTCGCTAAAGCGGCTCCCCGCCGGTGCCAGCCCCTTTGGCCCCGCCCGCCACAGGCGCAGCAGACCGCGCTCGCCCTCATCGACCTCCAGCCTCGGCATCCCGCGCGACAGGACGACAACACCCGCCCCCGCCACAGCACCCCGCTTTCAATGGCTAACCTCGGTCCTGCGCTCCACCCCGCCTGTCGATCCAAACGCAAGCCGCGCGGGCAAACGCAATTCATCAAACATTGAAATTACAATTCCTCTCAAGCTTGCAGTCGCTCACGGCCTGCGCCACTCTTCCGCCCTAATTTCGGCAGGAGCCGATATCTTCAGGAGATGACCTTGCGCGGCGAGATCACCAGCTACGACCAAGTTTCCAACACCGGCTCGATCAAGGGCGACGACGGCCAACCCTATCTGTTCGCCCGCCACGACATTCACACCGGCAGCGAGATCAAGGTTGGCCAGTCCGTAGACTTCGTCCCCAACGGCTCCACCGCCACCCAGATCGTCATTCTCGGCCTCGCCCCGTCGACTCCGGCTGACCCGGCCGCCGCCTTCGGTGCCGCCGCCGGCAGCGCCGCTACCGCGGCCACCAGCGCCGTCAACGGCTATGATTGGAAGACTGCCCTGCTGAAGTTCGACGGCCGCCTGCGCCGTCAGGATTTCTGGATCAGCTTCCTGATCATCTTCGGCATCAGCGTGGTTCTGGGCTGGATCCCGCTCCTCGGCACCTTAATCGGTCTGGCCCTTATCTGGCCGAACATCGCCATCACGGTGAAGCGCCTGCACGACATGGGCAAAACCGGCTGGCTGACCCTTGTCCCGTACGTTGGTGGCATCATCGGCGCGATTGTCATGGTTGTCGGCGGTGCCGGTGCCTTCATGGCCGCCGCCGCCACGGGCGACGCCAGCGCTGTCGCCGCCGCGGGCGGCCTCGGTGCCATCGGCCTCGGCTTCCTGATCATGCTGGTCACCGGCCTCGGCTTCCTGATCTGGATCGGCATCACCGACAGCCAACCCGGCACCAACCAATACGGCCCCAACCCCAAGGGCCTCTAATCAACCGATCCCGTCACTAAAAGGGCAGCCCACCGGCTGCCCTTTTTTATGGAATCAGCGCGCCCCTAAGGCTGCCGCCCGCGCCATCATCCGCGCCACCTGCGCCTCGGTCCTCAGCAGAGCCTGCGGACCACCATCCACCGTCACATTCACCACCACAGACGCCGCTCCGCCCACAGGCTGCACCGAACCTCCGACACCGGGCCTGAATACCTCCGGCCCGCGCTCGCCAACCAGATAGGCCCCGCCCGCCATCACAGGCCCGCCGTCGGCCCGCGCACCGGAAAACACTCCGCCAACCGCCGCCGACAGCGCCTCGCCCAGCCCGCCGTTCTTCACCAGCACGCCCGCGCCCGCATTGACCGCCGCGATCACCGCCCGCGCCAGTTCCGCCATCGAGACCTCACCGTCCTTCGCCGCCCGCATCAGCGATCGCGACAGCGAACTTCCCGCCTTGGAAAACGCCTCCTCGATAGCCCCCGCCGCCTTCTGCGCCGGTTCCTTCAGCCCCTCCAGCGCCGCCGCCGCCTCCGCCGTGGCCACGCCCAAACCTTCAAACTCATCCGCCATCGGGCCACCGCTCCATCATCTCGTCCAACACCCCGCGCGGCAGGCCTACCGCCCCGCCCGCACTCTCGGTCAGCATCCGCCATTCCCTCAGCGACAGCCGCCAGAACGCCTCGGGCAGTATCCCCATCGCCAGCGCCTGCCTCAGCATCGCGCCCCAGATGTCACCCGTCACACCGCCGCCCTGAACGCCGCCGCCACAGCTTCAGCCGCTGCTTTCGGCTCCACCGCCGCCCGCGCCAGACCGTCCGCCAACTCCCCCTCACCGCCGCCCCGCAGCAAGGCCGCCAGCACCACCATCAGGTCCCCCGCCGACATCGACCCCATCCGCTCGGCCAAGGCCCCCATGCCAACCACACCCAGACCCGCCTCCATCTCCGCCAGCGCCCCCAGCGTCAGACACAGCCTGCGCCTCGCCCCCGCCAGTTCGACCGAGACCTCACCCCTCACCGCATTGGTCACAGACTTGAAAACTCCACCGCCCCAGCACTGACCAGCGACAGGGCAAAACTCGCCTCACCCTCATGCTCGCCCGCATATTCCAGCGCACTCACCAGAAACGGCCCCTCCAGCACACCAAAGTCCGGCACCACCAACTGCCAACGCTTGGCCGACTGCTCAAAGAAGGCCTCACGGATCAGCGCATCCGACGCCGCATCGCGAAAAATCCCCTGCCCGCTCACCGCGGCAGACTTCACGCCCGCGCCCGCCAGCAGTTCGCGCCAGCGCCCCGAACTGTCGCCATCGGTCACATCCACCGTCTTGGCATTCAGCGAAATCGTCCGCGCCCTCAGGCCCGCCACCGTCACAAAAGCCCCGCCGCTGCCCGCAATCTTCAGCAGCATGTCACGCCCGCTCTGCACCGCCATCTATCCCTCCATCACCGCTCGAAGACGCAAAATCCCATAGGCCCCGCGCCCGTCACCACCCACAAAAACCTCGGCCCCGCGCAGCCGCACGTTCCCCGTCACGCCGCCCTCCGACACCGCCAGCCCGTCCAGCACATCACGCACCACCGCCACCACAGCCCGCGCCTCCTCCTGACCGGCAAAACCGCTCACCACACTCAGCGACAACGACACCTCCGCCCCGCCGCCCTCGGCCTTGAGCGGCACCTCAACGCCCCGCCCAATCAGCAGATAGGGCGCAACCCCACCCTTGGGCGGCGCATCGAACACCCTGACCGGATCGCCCAGTAGCGCCTTTAGCGCAGCATCCGCCGCCAGCGCCGCCACCACCGCCTTCACCAAAACGCCCGCGATATCGCTCATCGCACCCGCTCCAGTTCCAGCACCATCCGGCCCGCCTTCAGCGTCTGATCCACGACCAAGACCTTCCAGTCCGCCCCCGAAAACCTCAGGCGCAAACCCTCCTCCAGCCTCGGATCGGCCCGCGCCTCGGCCTTCATGGTTTCCACCACGACCACAGCACCCGCCTCGCCCTTCTCGGCCCGACGCCGCGCCCCGGCCTTCAGCCAGACCTGCCCCATCGCCTCATGGAAAACCGCCCGACCGCCCTGCGCCGTCACCGTCTCCACAGGCCGGAAAACACCCGCCAGCACCTTCATCATCTTTGCTTTCGTTCGTCGCTGACCCGCCTCACAAACGCACCACCCGATAAGGCGCGATCCACGCCTCGATCGGCGCTACATCCATCGCCGCCTCCCCGCGCTCATACGCCCGCAGCACCAGCATCAGCACCGCCAACCGGAGCGGAGCGGGCGAGGTCGAAGTCAGGCTCAACCCCACCTCCCCCTCCACCCGCGCCTTGGCCGCATCGATCAGAGTCTGGATCAACCCATCCTCCGCCCCATGCTCCACCCTCAAAAACACCCTGGCCTCCGCCAGAGAAACTGCAGCCGCCATATTTCCCCCAATCCCCCCACTCCTCCCCTGCATCGCGGGGGAGGTGGCACGGCCCCGCCGTGACGGAGGGGGCAAACCACACCCACAAACGCCAAAGGGCGGCCCCTTCGGACCGCCCTTTGGCTTGCTTAGTTATTTCCCGCCTCCGGCGGGCACCCTCAAGCAGCAAACGCCCGCGGCGCGAACGCTAGGGCACTTAAGAAGCCGCAAACTTCATCACCTTGATCGCATCAAAGTTCTGCACGCCCCCACCCACACGCTTGGTCGTATAGAACAGCACATAAGGTTTCGCCGTGAACGGATCACGCAGCACACGCACCCCCGCACGGTCCACAATCAGATATCCGCGCTGGAAGTCACCGAACGCAATCGACAGACTGTTCGCCGCGATATCCGGCATGGTCTCGATCTCGGTCACCGGATAGCCCATGACCGACGACACCTCGCCCAGACGCTGCGCCGGCTGCCAGACATAGTTGCCGTCCGCATCCTTCAACTTGCGCACAGCCGACAGCGTCTTGCGGTTCATCACAAAGCGGCCATTGGCGCGGTACTGGGCCTTGGGCGCATAGATCAGATCGATCAGCTTATCGACCGGATCGCTGCTGGCGAAACCGGCCGAGCCACCACTGGCCACATAGCCGACCTTGCCCCACACATGGGCGCTATCGGCCACCGTGTCATAGGCCAGAAAGCCCTTGGGCTTGTTGACACCGTTGCCCGTCACAAAGGCCGTGGTTTCCTGCGCGGCAAAGGCATCCTCGACCTCGCCCGCCAGCCATTCGTCCAGATCGACCATGGCGTCGTCCAGCAGTGCCTGCGTCGCCGCCGGATTGGCGTAAAGATCCGCCGCCGGAAACTCCAGCAGCGCCAGCGTCGCCGGATCGGTCTCCGGTCGCGCATCCGTCTCGGCCACCCAGCCCGCAGCCACACCCGCCGTCGAGACCGGCTTCTTGAACACACCACCGGCCACAGTACGCACCGAGGCAATCTCGCGCATCGGCGACACCGCCATCAGACGGCGCTCAATCGCACGTTCCGTCTCCGGCGGCACGACATAGCCACCCGACGATGCCCCCGACGACAGACCCGCCTTGACCTCAAGGCCCGCCACCGAACCCGTCTTCAGATAGCCATCAAACGCCGCCTTGGCCTCGGGAGCCGAAGCGACAAACTCACCGCCCTCACCCAGTGCGGGACGACGCGCTTCACCCGCCAGACGGTCCAGACGCGCCTGCGCCGCCGCCACAGCCTGATCGATACGCGCGACCTTCTCCTCCAGCAGCGCATCAGCCGCCGCCTTCTTCTCGATCTGCGCCACACGCTCATCATTGGCATCCTTAAACGCCTCAAACGCCACCATCATTTCGCGCACGACTTCGCGCGCCTCGGGCGAACCCGACACGGTCTTGATCTCTTTCATGCTCTCTCCTTGAAACCCCGCGCCGCGCGGGATGCCTACGTCCCGAAGGGACTAAAGGTCTGCCAACTTATTTCGCGACAAACCGAAACCACCGTTCCATAGTCCCCTTCACTCATACCTGAGGGGGTCACCATGTCGTTCCTGAAGTCCACCGCCTGCGCCGCCGCCCTGCTGCTGGCCGCACCGGCCGTCTCCCACGCCCAGTCTACCGATGCCGCGCTCGACATCCTGTCGCGCTCCATCGCCTTCCGGACGGTGAACGGCTCGGACATCGCCCCGAACCAGACGCCCGAATACGCCGCCTTCCTCAAAGACCGCCTCGTCGCAGGCGGCTTCGATCCCGCATCCATCGAGATCGAGGAAATGGCCGGCACCGCCGCCTTCACCGCCACATGGCAAGGCACCGATCCGGCGCTTAAGCCCATCATCATCCTCGCCCACATGGACGTGGTCGAAGCCGACCCCAAGGACTGGGAACGCGATCCCTTCACCCCGGTGATCGAGAACGGCTACATCTTCGGGCGCGGCTCCGCCGATAACAAAGCCGACCTCTCCATGGTGGTCGCCACCATCATCAAGCTCAAACAAGAGGGCTGGCAGCCCAAGCGCAGCATCGTCCTGGCCTTCTCCGGCGACGAGGAAACCGCCATGGCCACCACCGTCCATCTGGCCGAAAAGTTCAAACACGCCGAACTGGTCCTCAACGCCGACGGCGGCGGCGGTGAACTCGACGAGCACGACCAGCCGATCATCTACGGCCTGCAAGCGGCCGAAAAGACCTACTTCGACTACACCATCACTGCGACCGACGCAGGCGGCCACTCCTCGCGCCCCACGGCAGGAAACCCGATCTACCGCCTGTCCGCCGCGCTCCAGCGCCTGAACGCCTCGCCCTTCCCCGTTCGCCTCGACGAGATCACCCGCGGCTCCCTCAAGGTCAGCGCCGAACGCGCCTCCCCCGAGACCGCCGCCGCGATCAACGCGCTGCTCGCCGATGAAACCGATCAGGCCGCCATCGACTTCCTCAGCGCAGATCCGAACTACGTCGGCACCATCCGCACCACCTGCACGGCCACGATGATCAAGGGCGGCCACGCCCCCAACGCCCTGCCCCAACAGGCTCAGGCCACCATCAACTGCCGCATCCTTCCGGGCTTCTCGATGGAAGAAATCCGCGACCAGCTCACCGCCATCGTCGCCGATCCGACCCTGACCGTCGCCTATCAGGACTCCGGCACCCTCGCCGCACCGGCCTCGCCCCTGCGTGACGATGTCGTGGCCGCCGTCACCGCCGCCGTCCATAGCCGTTTCCCGAACCTCGACATCACCCCGGCCATGTCGGCAGGGGCCACCGACTCCATGCATTTCCGTGCCCGCGGCGTACCCAGCTATGGCGTCGGCTCCGTCTTCATGAAGGCCGAGGACGAGTTCTCCCACGGCCTGAACGAACGCCTCCCCATCGCCACCATCGCACCGGGCATCACCCACTGGGAAACCCTGCTCAAGGCCATCGCCAACTAGGCCTTGCAGCCCGCCAAACAACGGATAGTCTTGTTACTTTCATAACAGGACTTCCGTTGTCGCCATGAGCCAAGCCGCAAAGACGCCCTTCTCCACCCCGATCCGCGTCCGCTGGAGCGAGGCCGACCCTCAGGGCGTCGTGTTCAACGGCAACTACCTCGTCTATGCCGACGCCGCAGGCACGGAATATTTCCGTCACCTCGGCGTCCTCGGCTCCGACATCGAAGACTTCTACCAACTCTACGTCGTCGACGCTCACCTCAGCTTCAAAGCCCCCGCCCGCGCAGACGACCTCCTCACCTGCACAGTCCAGCCCACCCGCGTCGGCACCTCCAGCTTCACCCTGTCGGTCACCGTCCGCCGCGACACCACTGACCTGACCGAGATCACCCTCACCTACGTCCGCGCCATCAACGGCAAATCCACGCCCCTCAGCGAAACCTTTCTCGCCCTGCTGAAATAGGCGCAGCCGACACTAGTTCGGCTTTGCCACCCTCAGCCGCGCCCCCGGACAGGCCGGAAACGTCACCACCGACACCTCCCACAGCGCCACCCCGCTCAGCACCCGCAAGCGCCCCTGCTTGCGGGCCTTCGCCGTGCGAAAGCCGATAGACAAGCCGTCCACGGCCCCCGCCTTACACACCGCCTGTGCCATCCGCGCCTGACCGGACCAGTCCCCGATAACGCCCTCGACGAACAGTCCGCGATCATCCTCGACGATCCGCTCCCAACGCCCGATCACCTCGCGCCCGTCATGCTGCCACAGCATCCGCACGCCCTCCGCCCGGCCAGACTCTCCCAAACACCCGCGCCCCTTCGCCAATCCCTTAGTTTCCTTGGGTTTGCGCCCCCACCTTGCGCGCACAAAAAGAAAAAGGCCCGCATGATGCGAGCCCTTCTCCAAACCTTACGCCAACCAGCCCCGTATCGCCTCAGCCAGTTCCCCGACCTGAATGGGCTTGGGCAGATGCCCGTCCATCCCTGCCGCCAGACAGCGCCCGATCTGCTCATCCTGCACATTGGCCGTCAGGGCGATAATCGGCAGACGCCGCTCAACCTCGCCCTCGCCGCGACGGATTTCCCGCGTTGCGGCCAGACCGTCCATCTCCGGCATGTGCACATCCATCAGCACCAGATCAAAGCCACCCCGACGCACCGCCGTCACCGCCTCGACCCCGTTCGACGCTGTCTCCACCTCCAACCCCAGCGAGGTCAGAATGATGGTCACCAGCTCACGGTTCGCCGCCGCATCGTCCACCAGCAAAATCCGGCCCCGCGCCTCCAGCGCAGGCTCCGCATCCACTGCCACCGAAACCGGCAGGGCATAGTCAAAGTCCAGCGGCACCTCGTACCAGAAGGTCGCCCCCAACCCGGGCTCGCTGACATAGCCAATGGTCCCGCCCATCAACTCGATCAGACGGCGTGAAATCGCCAGTCCCAGTCCGGTCCCGCCATAGACCCGCGTCGTGGACGCATCGGCCTGATTGAACCGGCCAAAGATCAGCTCCGCCTTCTCCTCGCTCACCCCGATGCCGGTGTCGCGCACCTCTACCCTCAGGCGATAGGCCCCGTCCTCTGTCTCGGCCCCGAACGCCCGCAACGTCACCTGTCCCGCCGCCGTAAACTTCACCGCATTGGACAGGAAGTTCAGCGTCACCTGACGCAGCCGCGCCGCATCCCCCGACAGGATTTCCGGCAGAGCACCGTCAACCTCCAGCCGCAGGTCCAGCCCCTTTTCCTCGCACTGGCGCTGAACAATCCCGGCGGTGTCCGCCAGCATCTGGGTTGCGTCGAACGCCACCTTCTCGATCTCGACCGCATCGGCTTCCAGCTTCGAATAGTCGAGAATGTCGTTGATCACCTGCAACAGGGCATTCGACGACGTCTCGATCCGCTCGGCATACAACCGCTCTTGGTCCGACAGCTGTTTCGATGCCCGCAACAGGCCCGAATAGCCGATGACACTGGTCAGTGGGGTCCGCAGCTCATGGCTCATATTGGCCAGGAACTCGCCCTTGGCGATGGTGGCGTGCTCCGCCCGGTCCTTGGCCTGAAGCAGTTCGAGCTCCAGTTCCTTGCGCTGCGTAATGTCGCGGATCACGACCACGACCTCCACAGGCATGCCGTGCTCGTTGTGCAGTGCCTTGGCCGTACATTCGCACCAGACAATCGAACCATTGCGATGCAGTGCACGGTTCTCCAGCCGTGTCGGCTTACCCGACCTCAGCGCCTCCATCAGCGATTCAACGGCCTTCTGGCGGTCATCGGGATGAACATATTCGAGCGAATTGCCGCTCATCTCTTCCACCCGCCAACCCAGCAGCTGTTCGATGGCGGGCGAGATGTATTTGCTCGACCCGTCCATCTTCACACGGGTGATCACATCGCTGACATTCTCTGCCAGCAAGCGATAGCGGGCTTCATTGCGCCGAAGCTGCTCCAGCATGGATTCGTGGTCGGTGACATCGCGAAACACACCGAACAGTCCCTTGACCTCACCGGCATATCCCCGCTCCGGCGCAGAGCGCGTGTCCACGATACGCTTCGCCCCGTCTGCCCGCTTCAGCCGCAGACGCAGGTCATAGCCTTCGCCGCTGTTCAGAGCCTGATCAATCGCCTCGCTCAGGATCTTGCGATCTTCTTCCTCATAGAAGTCGATGCCCTTCGATACCGCCACCGGATCATCCGAACGGGGCAGACCGTGGATATCGAACACACTGCTGGACCAGGTCGTAACCGCGCCGTCCTTGTCGACACGCCACCAGCCCACGCCCGACATTTCCTCGATCATGGACAGCATCTGGCTCTGCTCGCCCAGCGCGCGGCTCGCCCGCTCGCCCGCCGCCAGATCGCCCGCAATCGCGGCAATCTGCTGAATGGTCTCTATTTCGGTCTGATCCGGAGCCGTCCGGCCGACATCCGCCAGAAAGATCAGCGCCCCGACCACCTGCCCCTCATCCACCAGAGGGGCGCTGGCCCAGTATTCGGGGTATTCGCTATGGGTTTCCCCCCGCCTCAGCACGCTGCCCGGCACCTGCTCCAGCGTCTCCAGCGCAGCGGCACACAGCCCAGCCCCGGGCAGCAATGGCTCCATAAAGACATAGAGCTGCGCGTTCAGAAGGCTTTGCGCCATCGAAACCAGATTGGAGAAGCGCCCCGCTTCTTCCACAAACCGCGTCTGCATCCGGCCTGCCAGAACCGTCATCTACCCGTCCCCGTCGGGATTCCACTATTCCCCTGAAGCCAACGCACCCCTGCGTCGGGATCAGCCCTCGTCGATCAGCCCCACCACCTCGTCAGGGCCTTGCGTTCCGCGTTCCTGGTTCCATTCCGGTGCCTCAAAGTCGAGCGCATCCTCGGCCTCGGCCAACACCGTTTCGCTCACAGTCTGGCGTCGTACGGACACTCCGGCTTCGTGCACCGTCTCGGCACGTCCCGAAACCAACGGGTGCCACCAAGCCAGATCACGCCCCTCATGGATACGACGATAGCCACAGGACTTCGGCATCCACTCCAACGCCTCGATATTGCTCGGCGTCAGCTTGATACAGTCTGGCACGTGTTCCTTGCGGTTTTGATAATCGGTGCAGCTACAGCGCACCGGATCAAACAGCTTGCAGTGAACGCGCGTCGGGATCACCTCGCCCGTGTCCTCGTCCTCAAACCGGACAAGGCAGCACAGGCCGCACCCGTCACACAGGCTTTCCCACTCTTGCGGGGACATTTCGGACAGGGACTTGGTTTTCCAGAAAGGCAACATGGCGCGGCCTATAGGCCCAAAAGCCCGCCCTGTCGCCCCCGACGTCGGCCCGAAATCAGTGCACGGATGATTTCGAGAACAGGTTGATCACAATCACCCCGCTCACAATCATCACCAAACCAAGGACGGCAGGCAGATCCAGCCGCTGCTTGAAAACCACCAGCCCGATCACCGAGATCAGCACCACCCCCAGCCCGCTCCAGATCGCATAGGCCAGCCCTACCGGAATGGTCTTCAACGCATGGCTCAACAGGTAAAAGGCCAACCCGTAACAGATGGCCATGCCAATCGTCGGCAGGGGTTTGCTGAACTGGTTCGACGCCTGCAACAGGCTGGTCCCCACCACCTCGCACAGAATGGCACCGCCCAACGCCGCCCACGTCACAGGATTCATCGCACCACTCCTTTTCCGCCCGCCGCCTAGATCGGCAGGGCAAACGACTGTTTGACCACCTGACTGGGAACGTCCGTCTTCACATTCTGGATGCCATTCTGCCGCGTCAGATTTGTTCTCTGGAAACGGCGGTAATCCTCGATGTCCTCACAGACCACCTTCAGCAGGGCATCACTCTCGCCCAGCATGATGTAGCACTCCACCACCTCGGGCAGGCGTTTCATCGCACTGATAAAGACCTCGATGGTCTCGGTGTCCTGCGCCAACAGCCACACCCGCACGAACATGGACATGCTCAGGCCCATCTTGGCCTGATCCAGCACGGCGACATAGCGGTCGATCAGACCCCGCTCTTCCAGCAGTTTCACCCGCCGCAAACAGGGCGACGGCGACAGGCCGACCTTCTGCGCCAGCTCATTGTTCTGGATGCGACCGTCCCTCTGCAATTCACGAAGAATTCGTCGATCAATGTCGTCCAAATCCATTGGCATTTCCTGCTAATCGAGTCTGCAAATATTGCCATTAATGCCAATATTCTCGCCCCAACTAGCATATTCGACAGCCAATTGCGCGGGCCGCGCTATAGGTTCCGCGCCTTCTCCCCCACGGGCCATCCGGCCCACGCCTTCTCCCCCGAGGCTGCTTCATGACTATCGCCTGGCTCATCGCCGTTATCGGCTTTGCCTTTGCCATGGGTATCACCCCCGGCCCGAACAATACGCTGGTGGCCTCGTCGGGTGCCACCTACGGTTTTCGGGCCAGCCTGCCCTATAATGCGGGCATCGGCATCGGCACCGCCAGCATCATGTTCATCGTCGCAGCCTTCGGGGCCTCGGTCGTCAACAACCCGACCGTCGAAGCCATCCTGAAATGGGTTGGCATTGCCTATCTGCTCTGGCTCGCCTTTAAGATCGCCACCGCCAAGCCCAAGATGGCCGGACAGGACGCAAACACCCGCCCCCTGTCCTTCCTCCAGGGCCTGCTGTTCCAGTTCATCAACCCCAAGATCTGGATCATGATCACCGGCGCGGTCGTCACCTATGGCACCAGTGTTCGCGGCCTGTCGCCGATGGAACTGGCCATCCTCTTCTCGGCCCTGTTCGGCATCATCACCGTCGGCTGCACCCTGACGTGGACCGGCCTCGGCGTCAGCTTGCGCCGCCTCCTGTCCAGCCCCCGCGCCATCCGCATATTCAACGGCGCTATGGCCACCCTTCTGGTCGCCTCCCTCATCCCGATGGTGATCGGCTAAGCGCCCCATAGCCGCCACGCCAGCCATCGGCTATACGCCCGCACATGGCTGCCAGACCTCCCCTCGTTGCACTTAAAGACATCCACCTTCAGGACGGACCGCGTCCCCTGTTTTCGGGCGTCGATCTTGCCGTAGAGCCTCGCTCGCGCGCCGCGCTCGTGGGCCGCAACGGCGCGGGTAAATCCACCCTGATGAAGGTGGTCATGGGCTTCATCGAGCCGGACAGCGGAGACCGCTCGGTCCAAGCCGGTGCCCGCTTCGCCTATGTGCCGCAAGAGCCGGAAATCACCGGCGAGACGCTGGCCGACTATGCCGCATCCGGGGGTGCGGAGCGCTGGACCGCCGAGAGCTGGCTCTCCACCTTCGGCCTCAACCCCGAAAAATCCACCGAAGGCCTGTCGGGCGGTGAAATCCGCCGCGCCGCCTTGGCCAAGGCCTTTGCCGAGGAACCGGACGTCCTCCTGCTGGACGAGCCGACCAACCACCTCGACATCCTCGCTATCGAACTGCTCGAAGAAGAGCTGATCTCCGCCCGCTTTGCCGTTCTGGTCGTCAGCCACGACCGCGCCTTCCTGAACCGCGTCACCAACACGGTCCACTGGCTGGAAGGCCGCAAGGTCCGCACCCTGAACAAGGGCTTTGCCGAGTTCGACGACTGGGCCGCCAAGGTGCTGGAAGAAGAAGCCATCGCCCTTGAAAAGCTGACCAAGACGATCGAGCGCGAAACCGAAACCTTCTACCGCTCCATCACGGCCCGCCGCACCCGCAACGAAGGCCGCGCGCGCAACCTCGCCGCCCTTCGTGCCGAGCGCGCCGAAAAGATGAAGGACGTCCCGCGCGAGCTTTACATGGGCGTGGATTCCGGCGGCATATCGGGCAAGCTGGTCGCCGACCTCAAGGGCGTGTCCAAGTCCTTCGGCGACCGCACCATCTTCAAGAACCTGACCACCCGCATCATTCGCGGCGACCGTCTGGCCATCGTCGGCCCCAACGGTGCGGGCAAGACCACCCTGGTCAAGGTGTTGCTGGGCGAACTGGCGCCTGACGAAGGCACCGTCCGTATGGGTGCCAACCTCGAGCCGCTTTACCTCGACCAGTCCCGCGAGGGCCTGAAGTCCGACATGACCCTGTGGGACGCCCTGACGCCGGGCGGCGGTGACAGCATCCTCGTGCGCGGCCACCCCAAACACGTCGCCGCCTACGCCAAAGACTTCCTGTTCAAGGAAGCCCAGCTTCGCCAGCCGATCTCCACCCTGTCGGGCGGTGAACGCAACCGCCTGCTGCTGGCCCGCGCCCTGGCCAAGTCCGCCAACCTTCTGGTGCTCGACGAGCCGACCAACGACCTCGACATCGACACGCTGGACAAGCTTCAGGAGCTGCTCGACGGCTATGACGGCACCCTGATCCTCGTCTCGCACGATCGCGATTTCGTGGATCGCCTCGCCACCTCGACCATCGCCATGAACGGCCGCGGCGACATCGTTGAAACCCCCGGCGGCTGGCAGGACTTCGTGCGCCAGAACCCGGGCTTCATCCAGCCACCCAAACCCCACAGCTCGGCTCCGGCTCCCAAGGCCGCAGCCCCCGCTCCCGCCGCCGCCCCCAAGAAAGCGACCAAGCTTTCTTACAAGGACGCTAGGCGCCTCGAGGAAATCGAAAAGCTGCTGGAAACCCTGCCCGCCGAGATCGAAAAGCAGGACGCTATCCTCGCCGACCCCGAGCTCTACAGCAAAAATCCCGCCGCCTTCGACAAGGCCATGAAGGCCGCCGAAAAGGCCCGCGCCGACCTCGAAGCCATTGAACTTGAATGGCTTGAGCTAGAGGAAAAAAGGGCCTCCCTCGCCTAGGATGGCGATCCAAGCTTGGCCATTCAGGTTTTGCCAACACTTTTTCGACACATTTTAGAGGCCGGCGATTCTCTTCTCGCCGGCTTTTCTATGTCGGAGACAGCCCTTGAGTCTGAAATCGTGGTTCAAAGCCGAACGCCTTGAGCGCGTTGAAATTGCTTACCTGCACGCTCTACGCGTTGGCGGTTTGCTGATCGCCACACTTTGCCTCATCGCCGCACTATTCTTTGCAGGCAATGCGGCTTGGCGTCTGTTCATCAACACCGAAGTTGCGCCAGATGCCACCAGCGTCGACACCGCCCAACTGGCTCAACTGGTTGCCTCCCCACCCGCGTCCGGAAGCGACAGCAGCGCGTCTTCAACCGACCCGATCAAGGCGGCCCACGACAAGTTCAAGAAAGACTTCTGGCCCAAATACTACGCCATCTACGAACGCGCCTATCAACAGAACCGCAACACCGCCGACAGCAAGGTTTCGTCCGACGATATGCTGGCTGTGCTTGGCTACGACTTTGATACCTACAAGGCGTCTCAAGCCAGCGACAGCTACGGCGCGTTGGTCGTGGACCGTATGGTCGAAGACGCGAACTATCAGGCAACAGCCCTCAAGCACGTCGGCGAGATCATGGCCGCTGCCCCCGTTCAAGCCCGCCTGAACAGCTATAAGGTTGCGACTAAGTCCGAACAGCGCTGCACGACCACTCCGCGCACCCAACGCGTCAACCAGGTCTGTGGCTACTATTACGTCTATGACTGTAGCTACACGCGCACGGTCCAAGACCGCCGCTGCGAGGCTGTGTTCCCGGAATCCGTCATGACCCCGGCAGCAGCATTCGAGCGCGCAGACGCGACCTTCGCCGACGCGTGGCTGGCCGACGAAGGGGCCAAGGCCGCAACGGCCGCCGACGAAACCAGCCGCCGCCAAGCGCAGCGCGCCCAGATCGGTCCGAACCTGCAACTGGCGCTGATCATCATCGGTGGCTTCTTTACCGTGATGTTCTTCTTCCTGTTGGTCGCCATCGAGCGGCATCTGCGGGCCCGCAAAGCGGCTGCTGTCGTCGCACCGGCCGAAAGCTGAAGGCTCCCGAGCTTGGGGCAGGTTTCTCATGGCCTGCTCCAAAGCCAGTGAGCCTCAATGGCTTAAGCTTGTCACACGATAGGCCGCCTCGCTCGGGGCGGCCTATTTACTTTTGGTAGTATCCACTTCGTGATCACAACCCAAAAGTTAAAGCTTGATTAAGCTTCGCTATAAACATAACGTTGTTATGCCAGTTGGGTGTCACCCCCCGGAATCACCGGACCCCGCCTACCGGTATTCTGACGCCCGTTTGGCGCTCTTTTCACGGTTGCGCCTCTCTTTCGATTGAGACTTTGTGGCCCAAAGCCCCTGCCAACACTTCCAAATCTGCGTAGCCATGCTTATTGCAAGCAGTAATGACGTTGCCACGCCTCTCCAGACGAGCACTGCTCCAAAGCTTCGCCGCGACCGGTGCCAGTGTTGCACTCTCGGCGTGCGGGCAAAACGCGCCTGTCGATGAACAGGGCCGCGTGCGTCTTCGTCTGGCAGTCCCCGGCCCTGCCCGCGCCGATCACGCCGGCTTCTATCAGGCCATCGCCAGCGGGGCATATGCCCGCCGCGGCCTGAACGTCCAGATCTTCCACGGCAACACCGCCAACGATGTTTCTGCCCGTCTGGCCTCCGGCAATGCCGAGCTGGGGCTGGCCAAGGACAGTTTCGCCGTCCTGCGCATGGTGACCGAGCGCGCACCGGTCAAGGCCGTCGCCGCCTATTTCCAGAAGGACCCGCGCGTCCTGATCGCCCACGCCGCCGACGCACCGCGCGACCTCGGCAATCTGGGCGACCGACCGCTCTTTATCGAAGATGCCGACTGGTCCGACATCTGGTCGTGGCTGCAAACCCGCTACAACCTGTCGAACGAACAGCTGCAACGCCCCGACGAAGGTGCCCTGCAACCCTTCCTCGACCAAAACAATAGCCTGCTGATCGGCTCTCTCACCCGCGACCCTGCCGCCATCTCCGTGGCGGCTCCCGATCTTCGCCTGCGCCGCTATCTGCCCGCCGATGACGGCTATGCCTCCTATTCGTCGATCGTTCTGGCACCCAACGCCTTTGCCCGCGACAATACCGAAGCCCTGCGCAACTTCATCGCCGCCTCGGTCGAGGGCTGGCACACCTATCTGTCGGATGATCCGGAACCCGCCCACGCCCTGATCCGCCGCGCCAACCCCGCCACGCCGCAAGGCTCGCTGGAAATGGCCCGCGATCTTCTGATTTCGGAAGACGTGGTCACGGGCGGCGACACGGCACTTTACGGTCTGGGCGCAATGACCGCCGAGCGTTGGCAGGCCTTTGCCGAGCAGAGCCGCGCCGTCTTCTCTTCCGAAGTCGATTGGCGCGCCGCCTATACGACCGACTATCTTCCCACGCGAAAATAGCCCCCCGTTAGCGACGGGTTAAGCCAGATCGGCCACAAAGGCTGTATTGCTTAGCTTGCCGGGCCCAAATCCACGTGCGCCATTTTGCGATTGCAACGCTAGTTCTCTTGGGCACAGGAAGCGCGCTTCCTGCGGTCGCCCTTGCGTCGACCCAAGGGGCAGCGTTGATCCCGCATGGTGGCTGGTCCTATCCCCGCGTATCGGCTCGGGCCTCCACGGCCTCCGAAGCCATTCAGGCGACACCCGTCGATCCGATGGCCCCACGCCCCGATGCGCCGGTCTTCCGCCTCGGCCGCTCCACTGAATATCAGCCTACGCACGACGTCGTCTCCGAACAGGCGGCAACCACCGCCCCGGCCCCTGCTACGCCCAACGGGGCCCGCTACTATTCGGTTCACAGACAGGCCGGTCGCCAACCCGACGCCCCTGTCCTGCCTGAACCCGTCTATCTCGACGCCCTTCCTGTCGATCTCTCGACACCCGTCACCAGCGAAGACCTCGCTGCTCCACCCTCAGTGCCAGTAATGACGCGCGACTCCCGTGGTCGCCTGCGTCCAACGGCTGACATCGAAGATCCAGCCTGACCATGTCCCAGACCGCTTTTTCCGACGCGCCGATCCAGTCCCGCCTGCCCGAACTGATCAAGCTCGCCCAGCATTCGGACAGCAACGCACGCCGTCTGCTGTTGCGAGAACTGACCGACAGCTTCTTCGGCACGCCCGAGCGCACGCCGGTTGAACAAGGCCTCTATGGTGCCGTCCTCAGCGACCTGTCCCGCGCCATGGAGATCGAGGTCCGCGCCCAGCTGGCCGAGCGTTTCGCCAGTGTCGAGGACGCACCGCACCAACTGATCCGCCAGCTGGCCAATGACGAGGCCGCCGTCGCCGTTCCCGTGCTCAGCCACTCGCCAGTCCTGACCGACGATGACCTGATCCACGTCATCCGCACCCGTGGCTCACAGGACCACATGCGCGCCGTCTCGCGCCGTGAGACGGTCAACGAAGCGGTCTCGGACGCCATCGTGGAACACGGCGACGACGAGACGCTGCACGCCCTGCTGTCCAACGACGGTGCCCGCCTGTCGCGCTCCGCCAGCGAAACCGCCGTCGACCGCGCCAAGAACAATCCCGACCTCCACGCCGTCACCGTGTCGCGTCAGGGCCTGCCGATCGACCTGCTCAACGAAATGTATTTCGAGGTGGCCGAGAACCTTCGCGCCAAGATTCTGGAAGAAAACGCCAAACTCGATCCGGCAGAGCTCGAAGCCGCCCTGTCCGCAGGCCGCACCCGCATTGCGACCGAAGACGGCTCCCTGCCGCCCGATTACGCCGAAAGCCTCACCTATGTCGAAGAGCTGCGCGCGGCCGGACAACTCACGCCCCAGACGCTCGCCCGCTTCCTGCGCTCGGGCAGCCGCTCCTGCTTCCTGATCGCCCTGTCGCAACTGGCCGACATCGACTTCCATACCGCGCGCAACATCATCGAGCGGCGCGAACTGGATGCCCTGGCGGTCGTCTGCCGTGCCGCCGATCTGGATAAGGCCCTGTTCCTGACCTATGCCGTGGTCCTGCTGAACAACGACGGCAATGCCATGGGCAAGGCCCGTTCCTACGCCAGCATGTACACGGCGCTGGATGCCGACACTGCCCGCCGCACCTTGCGCTTCTGGCGCACGCGCCGCGCCGCCCTTCAGGCCGCCTGACTTTAATAACCGGACAATAAAAAAGGCCCGCCTCCCCCCGGAAGCGGGCCTCTTTATTAAGGTCGCTAAGACCTTACTTCTTGGCGCGGGTGGCGCGGGCCGGCTTACGACCGCCTTGGCCCAGACCCATCTGCTTGGCCAGGTCCGAACGTGCCTTGGCATAGTTCGGGGCGACCATCGGATAGTCCTTAGGCAGGTTCCACTTGGCGCGGTATTCTTCCGGGCTCATGTTGTACTTGGTACGCAGGTGGCGCTTCAGCGACTTGAACTTGCGACCGTCTTCCAGGCAGATCAGGAAATCCGGGGTGATCGACTTGCGGACCGGAACGGCCGGTTCGCGCGGTTCCGGCTCTTCTTCAACCGGCTCGACCGTAATACCGGTCAGTGCAGCATGAACCTGAGCAATCAGGCCCGGCACGGCTTCCGCCGGCACCATGTTATTGCTGACGTAAGCAGACACGATGTCCGCAGTCATCTCGAGAAGTTCTGGTTTTTCTTCCATATGGGTCCCGCCAAAGAATGTAGACGCTCAATTCACGAGCATAATCTAGTGTACAACAGTAGCGAGGCCGCATGGTCACGTTGCGCCCCTATTTGTCAAGTCCTCGACAATAGATTCAACATGTCAGCAGCGGATGATCTAGGCGAAGAATAGACAGATCGTCGCTCTTAAATGGTGTCGCTTAAGCAAAGATACGCACAACTTGATGTTGTCACATTTCAAATCTCAAAGATTCACATCACGCTGTAACTTTGAGAGTTTTCGCCGAACAGGCGAAATCATACGCACCTACACACGCGCAAATTACCGCCCCGCGCAAAGTAGCCGCGAAACAGACGCGATAGCCTGAACCGTCGTTAAGCGCGTGAAATCTAGGATTTAAAATCCGCAGACAGTGCCAGCATGGCCGCGCGCTCGGCCGCTGAAAACTCGTCGATCAGATGATCATCGCCTTCACGAATGGCGCGGATAAGTTGTGGCGTCAGAGCAGACGTCAGAGCCCAGTTCCAGTAACGGATAACCGTCTGTGCACGGTCTACTGCCAGCATTTCATAGACCATCTGCACGCGTTCCCAGCGTGGATCCGCAGATTGCAGGTCCGCATCCAGAGGACGGCGCATCGCAACCCACAACAGGGCCAGATATTTCTTAGTCAGCCCGGTCGCCTTGCAGAGGACGGCGATTGATTCGCCCCCCTCGTCGCTCAGGATTTTCGCCGCCGTCAGCGGCTTCAAACCGGCGAGGCGTCCAATCTCCGCCACCAGATCGGGCGTCAGACCCGTTTCTGCTGCCGAGGCGATAATACCTTCCAGCCCGTCATATTGTGACTGGGTCGCCGCCTCGCGGTCCCGCTGACGGCGTTCGATAAACTGCAAACCCTTGCGGACCAGCGGATCGTCCCATCCGTCACGCGCCGCCGTCTGGAACAGGTCACCGACCGAGGTTTGAAGCACCTCGCGTGATACTGCAAAGCGACGAAGAATAGTGCTGCGCTCTTCATGCGAGCACCACCAGAACATCACATAGGCGCTGGACGGGCGAAGTTCGGGACGACGCAGAATAGAACTGCACAGTTCCGGATACTGGCGGCTCATGGCCACAGCGGTTTCAATGGCCGTGGTCGGAATGGACGCCTGCTGGTTCTGCATCACCAGCTCGACCACCACCGGATCGTTGCGCTCGATCAGCGCATTGGTCACCGCCTGCGTCAAGCCGCGACGGCGGGCAATCAGGCCACCGATGACGGCTTGCACCACATAGAGTACAGGTCAGCAGGTCGTGGTCCGACAGCGACACGCACTCTTCCAACAGAGGAGCCGCAACATCGATCTCGTCGCGCAGCAAAAGCCGCAGCACGTTATTGGGAATTTCCGTCAGCGGGACCAACCGCTGGGACACCCTGCGCCGCTCCTCGACCGTGGCCTGACGGATCATATCGACCAGCAGGTCACCCACGACCGAGCGTTCAAAGGCGTTGATACGGCTGGCCGGCAGGCTGACCACATCGACCAGACGGCGCATCAGCATCAGGCGCGCGCGAGCATTCGCTGCGGCGTCGTTACGGGTCTCAGTCGTGGCGGCTGCCGTTTCCATAGGGCCATCTTGCCCGATGGCGGTTAACTACAAGTGCAAAAGGCGGAAACAATTCGCATTGTTTCCGCCTTCAAACAGTTCAGCGACAAGTTGTCGAAGGTCTTACAGGCCCTCGAACAGAGCCGTCGACAGATAGCGCTCTGCAAAGCTCGGGATGATGACCACAATGGTCTTGCCCGCATATTCATCCTGCTCGGCCAGACGGAAGGCCGCCTTAAGCGCCGCACCGGACGAGATACCGACCGGAATGCCTTCCGAACGGGCCACCTTGCGGGCCATGTCGAAGGCGTCCTCGTTCTCGACCTGCTCGATGCGGTCGATCACGCCCGTATCGATCACTGGCGGCACAAAGCCTGCGCCAATGCCCTGAATCTTGTGCGGGCCCGGTTGGCCACCGGACAGCACCGGCGAGGCCGTCGGCTCGACAGCCACGATCTGCAGACCCGGTTTGCGCTTCTTCAGGGCGTGGCCGATGCCGGTTACGGTACCGCCCGTACCCACGCCAGCCACGACGACATCAACCGAACCCGCGGTATCGTTCCAGATTTCCTCGGCCGTGGTGACTTCGTGGATAGCCGGATTGGCTTCGTTTTCGAACTGGGCCGGAGAGATCGAGCCGGGGATTTCCTTCAGCAGCTCTTCAGCGCGGGCGATTGCACCCTTCATACCCTTCTCGGCAGGCGTCAGCTCCAGCTTGGCACCCAGCAGCGCCAGCATCTTGCGGCGCTCGATCGACATGCTTTCCGGCATGCACAGGATCAGCTTGTAGCCCTTGGCCGCAGCCACAAAGGCCAGAGCAATACCGGTATTGCCGCTGGTCGGCTCGATCAGGGTCGCACCGGGCTGGATCTTGCCAGCCTGTTCCAGCGCCTCGACCATGGCCACGCCGATGCGGTCCTTGACCGAGGCGATGGGGTTGAAGAACTCCAGCTTGGCCAGCACGCGGGCCTTTGGCTGATATTCCTTGGTCAGGTTCGGCAGCGCCACCAGGGGGGTATCGCCGATGGTATCGACGATGCTGTTAAACACCTTGCCGCGCCCGGCCTTCTTGTGGCGGCTGGCATCATAGGGGGTGTTGGACATGGTTGGCTCCTAACAGATGAATTCCACAAGATGACATAAGCCATATGGTTCGTCGGGCAAGCCCGAGCCCGCGAGGATTTCTCAAGCTATTTTTAGAATAGCTAACACTCGCCCATCCTCGCGCCCTGCCCTGCCCACAAAAAATGCCCGTCTCTGTGGGGGGCAGA
>NZ_CAMZFB010000014.1 GCF_947305955.1 uncultured Brevundimonas sp. | reverse complement strand
GCTCGTCAGGCTCATAACCTGAAGGTCGTAGGTTCAAATCCTACTCCCGCACCCAGCATTATCACTGACCGCATGAGATAACTCTGCGGTCAGTTTTTGTATGTGCAATTAACTGCGCACGCTTGTTGTAGTGTTAAGCGCTTCAATGAGGGCGCTGGCTCTTCATTAAAAATTCAACGATATTGCAAAGCCTGTGACGTCTATAAAATAGCGGGGGCTCATGCTGAGTTACGAAGTGAACGCATCCAGACGGAAGTTCGTGCAGCACGTGGCCGACGATCTTCTTGAAAAGGACGTTCCTAAATATTCGACCGTAATGCGCCTGATCAACGCGGCAACCGTAGAGGCCGCTGAACAAGCAGTGGCTGCGGGCTACGACCCCAATGCAAATGCGGGTTACCTAGAAGAAAATGAATTTCTACGGCATCTACGCGGAGCATGTGAGCCGATCTTGGACGCTTTCAGAAGCTTTATGGTTAGGCCTGATGAGCAAGAGCGGTTGCTATCCCATCGGCACAATCTTTTGGCAGAAGTGAAACAAAAATCTTATCCGGAGATTAGCCGTCCGGAAGTCGAACAGATAGTTGGAAGCTATATCCGTGGGGCTGTTAAAACAGCAACGGTAGATCGATTGCTTGTGGATTTATTAGTAGCCCTCGAATTTTCGCAGTATGCCAACCTCGTACTGCACGCTCCCCATATTCCATTTTTAGCACCACGCCTTCTAAATCGTCGGCCTATACTGGACTGGCTTTCGGGAAATATTCTGAACGTTATAATGGCATTTTTTGTATTCGCATTGTTCTGGGGCGCGAGCGTTCTAGGTATTTTCCCTTTGCGATGGCTATGGATCATCGCATACGGCTTGGTTGTGCTCCTTGTCCTCAATGCTGGATGGGGGCTGATTTGGTTACCAAGAGTTTGGTGGATTGTACGAAAGGCACGTGGAGAGGTGTTGCAGCATCTTGGCTGTATGAACTCCACATATGCGGCCCTTTCCTCTGAAGGGCCAATCAGTGCCCAACACGTAACGGCCCTCGCAACTAAAGCAGCGGACGCAGGTGTCGTGTGGCCAGCACCGCTGTACGTTTTGTTGGAGGATATCCAGAGACGGGGAGGAACATTTTGACGGCAGGACCTCCCCGTTGTTTAACATGCAGTCGCGAAACTCCAATTTTAAGAAGTATGTGGTCGCATGCAGTTGGCTTTCAGGCGGCTAAACATACATTTGCGTGTGCTGATATTTCAGACGAGGCCCTAACTTTGGCTGTAAATTCGAACGGTATAGGGTCAGTGCTGCCTGTCCAAATCCTACTCCCGCACCCAAAGGTTAGTTCGCAAAAAAGCCCCGCACAACCGCGGGGCTTTTTGCTGTCTGGTAATCCGCGGATCACGAAAATAGAGCGTGTTGTTCCTTGCCTACTTAGAACTGGGCGGAGACAGGTCTCAGCCCTCCCAAGGCGTAAAAGCCAGGATGTTACCGCCCAATTTTTGGAAGGCGCGTTGGCGGCAGGTGAGGACGATAATCTGCTGCGCCTTCGACTGCCGGTGAAGGGCGTTGAACATGTGTTCGATGCGGTCGTCGTCAGAGTAGACCAGAGCATCGTCCAGAACGACTGGGATGGGGCGGTTATCGCGAGCAAGCAGGCGGGCGAATGCCAGCCGCGTGAGGATCGACAACTGCTCGCGCATGCCGCCGCTCAGCTTGTCGACGGCCTCGTCCTGACCTTTTCGTATCAGGCTTTCGGGCAGCAGGGTCTGGTCGTCGAAGGTGATGGCCACGTCCTCGAACAGCATGGAGAGCAAGGGGCGCAGTTCTTCCATCACCGGCGCAAGGTACAGGTCCTTGGCTTCCTGACGGGCGCTTTCCAGAGCGCTTAACAGGCGTTGGAGAATGGCGATCTCGTGCTCGAACGCGTCCACACCCTGTTCGGCGGCTTCCAGTTCTTCGCGCCGCTCGTTGAGTTTTTCCTCGACGGCTTCGTCTGAACGGGCCTTGATCAGGGCGTTATGGCTGGCGATCTCGACCTGAAGCTGGTTGCTCTCTTTTTCGGCAGCCGATTTTACCGATTGGGCGCGCTGAAGATTGGCTTGGGCGAACTCGAAGTCGGTCGCCGAGCTTTGTGCCTCGCGCACCTTGGCTTCTGCCTCGTCCACGCGGGTCTGCTCGGCGAGAAGGGCGGCTCTCAGTTGCTCCAGCCTTGCCGGATGCTCTTCGGGCGCACCCAGTTGCTCGCCCATCTGCCTGAACCGGCTGTCCAGCGGGCTGTGGCGGGTGGCGATTTCGACATAGCGGTTGGTGGCGCTGTCGAGTGCCAGACTGCTGGCCTTCTGGGCTTCGATACAGGTGTGGCGGTTTGTTTTGGCGGCTTCGAACTCCGCCTCCAGGACGTCGCGTTCAGGCAGGTCTTCGGGCAGGTCCTGCGCGGCCAGTTCGCAGGCTGACACCTCCTGTTGCAGGGCCTCGATACCGTCGGGAGCCAGCGCGCCCAGACGCGCCGTCTCGGTTTCGATGCGGCCCATGATGTCTCTGGCCTGATCCTGTCGCAGACGCGCCGCGGCCAGACTTTCGGTGCCCAGCGCGGTCAGCAGCTGGCGATGCTTTTCTTCGCAGGTGCCCAGTTCGGCGGCATCGTCCACACTGTTCGAGCGCAGTTGGATGGTGCCGATGCCCGGCGCGGTCAGGGCGGTGCGACCGGAGTAGTGGCGCTCCTGCGACGGTTCGAGCGCGACGCCGTCCATCAGGATCCGCTGGCTGGCACCGCTATCGTAATCGACGATGACGGACGGACGGGCGTTGTCGCGGATGGTCCGCAGTTTGAGCAGGGTGTTCTCCAACTCCTGCAACTCGGCCAGCGCGCTGTCGGGAACGGTCTTGGCCGACAGGTCGGCCCTCAGCGCCTCGATCGCGGTGCGTGAGGACAGGGCTTTGTCGAGACTGTCCTTCAGGGCCTGCAGACGTTTGGCGGCCTCGGTCGCGCGTTGGGCAAGATCATGTTTTTCCAGAGCGGACCGCGCGTCGGCTTCGGCCTTTTCGGCGGCGCTTGCGGCTTCGCGGGCGCGGTGCTCGGCGTCCTTGGCTTCTTCGCGATGGCGGGTCGCCTCGACGAGAAGCGGTTCCAGCGTCTTCAGCTCTTGCGCGACGGTGGCATAGGCTTCCAGTGCGCTCTGGAACTGATCCAGTTCGCGCTGTGCCGCGTCACGATTGGTCAGTGCCAGCTTCAGCTCGGCCTTCAGGCGTTCCAGAACCTCATGCCGCGATTTGGCGGCTTCGAATTGGCTTTGGGCCGTGGCCAGTGCCGCGTCACGCGCTGCAACCTCTTCAGGGCTGTTGAGCTCCTTGAGGCGACGGTTCTGGCTGGCTCTTTGGTCGAGCGCGATGCGCAGGGCGTCTACATCCTCTCTCAGCCTATCGATCTCCGACCGAAGCCGGTCACGCTTATCGAGTGCGGCATGATACCGGCCGCCGACCTTCGGGCGTCCCGTGGCCGTGACCAGTTCTTTCAGAGCGGCCTCGGTCGTGGACTGGATTTCGGCCATCCGCCGCCCGCCGGTGATGGCTTCGACCTCGCCCTGTACGGAATGGAGCAGGTCGGTGCGGGCGGAGGTTTCGTTCCTATTTTCTTTGTCAGTCCGGTTTTCCAAACCGGTGACGCCCTGTTTGACCCAAAGTAGCGCGGCAGGTCCGCTGGTGGCGTCTCCCAGCAGTTCACCGATGAAGCCCTCGGCCTCGTCCGCCTGTGCGATCAGGCGGCCGCTGTCCAGATCGACCACCTGGGCCACCGCCTTGCCGAGGAACTGTTTGGTGATGCGATAGCGCCCCTTGGCCGTGGTGATGTCGGCTTCCACACGGGGGGAGCCGCCGCTGTAGGGACGAAGCGACATCACATCCGCCGAACGGCTGGAATGTTTGGCGAAGAACAGGGCGGTCAGGGCCTCGAAACTGGTCGATTTGCCGAACTCGTTCGGTGCGGCCAGGACGTTCACGCCATCGCTTAGTCCTTCGATGGAGACGCCATGTCCGTCAAAGCGTTTGACGTTGAAAAGGCGCAGGGCATCGAGCCTCATTTCGATGTCTCCTGAAGGTGGCGGTACAGCCGCGACAAAGCCGATCCCGCGACAGAGCGGTCCTGTGCGGACAGGGCCGCATTGTTCACATCGGCCATCAGGGCGTTGGCCGCCTCGCGCAGGGCGCCGGACAGCTCGATACTGTCCAGATCGGATGGATCATATTCGACCTCCAGGCCGTCCAGTGACAGGTCGAACCATGCGAAGTCGTGACGCGTCTGCTCTGCGCGGTCCAGCAGGGCCGAGTGTTCGGCCACGCGTGTGTGGCCGCTGGCCCTGACCTTCCATAGGCTGTGACGTCGCTGTCCCATCTCCGGCAGGATGGCGTCCAATGCCGCCGAGGCCGAACTGGCCGTCATCAGGTGCAGATCATGGCTGCGCCAGTCAAACGTGCCGGTGGGCACTGCCGTCATTTCCGGCTTTGCCCCGCGCGCGGCGATGGAGACCACAAAGGCCTCGCCCGGTCGATTGTGCTTGAAGCGATCCGGCTCCGGCGTGCCGCTGTAGTAGGTGCGATCGTCCACCTGCATGGCACCGTGCCAGTCACCCAGCGCCAGATAGTCCAGCCCCGACTGGCGCGCGCGATCCGGCGCGATGACGTCGTGGGTCGAGGCATCTTCGGTAAAGTTCTGGATGGCGCCGTGGGCCAGCCCGATCCGCAGGGCGCTATCGTCCAGACCGCTTTCGCCCATCCATTCGGTCAGGTCACGGCCCGGACGCCTGAAGGTACAGGGCGCGGGCAGCACATAGGCGTTAGGCCCGACTGAAATCGGTGACGGCTCGACCGCCAGAATGACGTTAGGGGGAGCATCACCCGCCATGCGCTGCCAAAGCTCGCTGGCCTGAAGCGAGTCATGGTTGCCCGGCAGTATGATCCAGTTGACGTCCTCGTGCTGGGCCATCTCCGTCATCGCCTGATGTCGGACATCGGGCGCGGGCGTCTCGCTGTCGAAGGTGTCACCGGCCAGCAGGATCGTCAGGGCGTTCTGCTCGCGCGCATGGCGCGCCAGCTTGCCCAGCACCGCATGGCGTGCCTCGCGCAGACGACCGGGCAGATCGCCTTCGAAATTGCCAAACCGCTTGCCGAGATGAAGGTCGCTTGAGTGGATAAACCTGAACATGGCTACTCTGGCAGTTGGGCAGCGAGGTGTGCGCGCGCACGCTCTATAGCCTCATCTAGCCGCGCTCGCGATGGCGTCGCCAGACGCTCCAGACCCAGCAGGCGGGCCAGTTCGCGTGTCGGGTCCGCCTCTTCCAGCAGATCGCGGTGTGTGACAACGACGTGCGCCAGTTCGGCCAATGGGATATCCGCAACCGAACGACGCGCGTTGTCACCGGCAGGCTGACGGTAGGGGACGAGATCGGACACGCTTCCAGCGGCCCACACGAATTCCCCGCTGGATTCAAATGTGAGGTCGCAGGCCTTCAGATGCATCTCGATGCGCTCTCTGATCCTTGAGCCCGTTTTCAGCCACCCGTGCGTCCGAGCGATCCTCTGGCACAGAATGTCTTTCCGGACGGGGGCCTCGGTCGCCATGACCGCATCGATCATCGCTTGCAGCGTCGGGCGATACACAAAGTCGTAGAAGCTGTCCGGATCGGCATTGAAGGAAGAAAGGTCGGTTAGCCGATAGACCGGCGCATCCGTGGATGGGGCAGCCGGCGCGGCGCTGTGGGGTTCGTCCACGGGGCTGTCCGTGACCTTGTCGGGCTCGGGCTCAAAACCTGCGGGCACATCGGGAAGCAGAAGCGGATCATCGCGGATTTCCACGATGTCCTCGACCTCGTGACCCATGTCCCAGTGCGCCGTGGTCCGGGTGTCTTCGGCGCGGCGGTCACGGCATGCAGCCAGCAGGTCCTGCAGGTCTTTGTCCAGACGCTCGGCGCAGGCGGCGTGGTCATGCCACCAATCGGTGGACCAGACTCGCAATATGTTCCAGCCCAGCCCCCTGAGAACCTGCTCGCGCACCTTGTCGCGGTCACGGGCTGTGGCCGCGCTGTGATAGGTCGCGCCGTCGCATTCCACACCTGCTAGATAGGCACCGGGCAGGTCGGGATGACGCACGCCGAGGTCGATACGGAAGCCGGACATGCCGACTTGAGGCACGACAATCCAGCCGCGTTTTTCTAGTTCGGCGGCCACCGCTTCCTCGAACGGTGAATCAAACCCGCCCATAGACTCTGTGGCTTGGGCCGCAAGGGCGATGCCGCCGCGTTCAGCATAGTCGAGGAAGGTCTTCAGATGATGGACGGCCAGCGCCTTGGTGCGGGTGATGTCGATTTGGTCGGCGGTGAAGCCGGAGAAAACGATCAGTTCCTGTCGGGCACGCGTCACGGCCACATTCAGGCGTTTCTCGCCGCCCTCTTTGTTGAGTGCGCCGAAATCCATCGTCAGCTTTCCGGCGGCATCCTTCCAGAAGGTGATCGAGAACAGGATCACATCGCGCTCGTCGCCCTGAACATTCTCAAGGTTCTTGACGATGGTAGGCTCGACCCGTTCTTCGGCAAAGAACCATTCGAGTTCCGGTTCTTTACGTCGCGCCACGTCCAGCAGGTCCATGATCAGGCTCTGCTGCTGGACGTTGAAGGTGATGACACCCAGCGTCGGGCGGCTGGTTTCCGGTAATGACAGCCATGAGCGCATACGGCGGACGGCTTCGTCGGCGACGGCCTGGGCCTCGACACGGTTTGTCCGCGATTTGCCGCGATCATAGATGCCGTCCGGCACCTTGCGCAGTTGCACGGCGCGGTCATCAACCTGTGGTGACGGGAAGGTGACGAGCCGGTTCTGATAATAGTGATGGTTGGAGAAGGCGATCAGCGATTCGCTGCGGCTGCGATAGTGCCAGCGCAGGTCACGTACAGGGATGCCTGACGCCTTTACCTCGTCGAGAATGCTCTCGAGATCTTCTTCGAAGAAGGCTACCGATCCATCTGCATTGCCATCGTTGTTGCCAAAGAAGTTGGTGGGCGGCAGCTGTTTGGGGTCGCCGACAATGATGGTTTGTCGGGCGCGTGCGATGGCCCCGACGGCATCCCAAGTCGTGATCTGTGACGCCTCGTCAAAAATCACCACGTCGAACAGTGTCTGGTTCGGCGGGAAGTACTGGGCGATCGACAGGGGCGACATCAGCATACAGGGGGCGAGTTTGCCGAAATAGTTCGGCATACGGCTGATCATGTCGCGGATGGACTGGCTGGGGCGTTGCAGTTCCATCTGATGCCGCAGCAGCCCTAATTCGGAGTTGCGCGGCACGCTTTGCACTGGTGGCAGGTCGCGGTTGAGGGCGGCGATAACGCGCTGGGCCGCGTGTTTGCGGACCATGTCGTCGATCTCGCGGAACTCCGAGATCATGTTTTCGTGCTGGAAGCGCCTGAAGCTATTGAGCTCGGGCACACTGTCCATCACTTGGGGCAGCCACCACCGGACATAGGCCAGGGTAAAGCGGGCACGGCTTTCTTCTGGCGGGATGTCACCGCGCTCCACCGCTTCGACCACGCTGGACAGGCCGTGCGCCACGGCCTGACGGCGGGTGTGGCACCAGCTGGACCAGTTTCGCAGCAGACGCTTCTGCTGGTCCAGTTCATCCAACTGTCGAGATAGAAGGGCCAGCCCGTCGGGGGTATCTCCCCACGGCACCGTACGCTCGGCAAGGGCGGCGAAGTCTTGCAGCGCGAGGTTGAAGGCCTCTGTCGCCGCGATCAGGCGCTTGGCTACGGGGACGACGGTGTCGCCCATGTGTTCAGATCCCAACCACTGGCTGAGGCGGGTTATCAGGGCGGATATATCGGCAGTCTCACGCCCCGGCAGACGCAGGGCCGTGCGCAGGCTGGCGGCGAGCTGGAGCCGATGGGCAACCTCCTCGATCGACGTGTCGAGGCCCCGGACAGGCAGAGGCAGTCCATTCAGGCTATTGGCCTCGATCAGTCCCAACTGGTCGCGCATCACCCGCAGCCGTCCCAAATCGGTGTCCGGATTGATGGTTCCGCTCTCGGCATAGGATTGCAGCAGGCGGGTGATTTTGCGGCGTCCCAGTGCGGACATCGGCCAGAAGGAGGCAGAGGCTTCGCGCCATTCGCGGTCCAGCCGATCCAGATCTATGGCGGCCAGCGACGAGGGCGTAAAGCGCGCCCCCATCTGTGCTTCGTTATCGCGATAGATGCCGATGGCGGCTTCGAGATTTTTCAGGTCTTCGGCGCAGCGCCCGTAGGCCTGATGGAAGGCGATGGACACATCATGGCCTTCGGCCTGAACAAGGGCATGCGCCAAAGCTGTGCAGGCCTTGAGTTCGGTTGATACCGGATTGTCTGTCGCGGACAGGCCCAACGACTGGCGGAAAGCGTCCAGCGCATTTGCCAATACATCCGCCGCCGTACGCAGACCGCGACCCGACGCCAACAGGGCTTCCTGCTTGCCGCTGGTCCATTCGGCAATGTCGACCAGATGCAGCGACGGGTGCCGCTCGATGGAGGCGTAAACCTTGCCCAGTTGATCGGCGATGTCCTCGAGCTTGGCCAGTGTGACCGCGTCGATACTCTGCTGCTTCGGCCAGTCCAGCACGGGAGCGTAGACGTCCTCGTCCCGCAGTTTTAGACCAAGCGCACGATAGGCGGTCCAGCCATTGGGATAGGTATGATGGAGGGCCGTGACGTAGGCATTCAAGTGATCCCGGCGAACCTTGAGGCGCTCGTTGATCGTGATCCATTCTTGGGCGTCAGTTTTGACGCTGTTCTCCCATGCCGCCTTGAGCTGAGACAGGAACTGACGGCGGTCGGCCTTGTTCGAGTGCAGTTCGATACAGAAATCGCCGAGACCATGCTCGCGCAGACGGCGATAGACCACGTCCAGCGCGGCAGTCTTTTCAGCAACGAACAGCACCGATTTCCCGACCGCCAGACAGTTGGCGATCATATTTGCGATGGTCTGGCTCTTGCCCGTGCCGGGCGGGCCGACGATGACGAAGTCGCGCCCTTGGGCTGCGGCAAGGCTGGCTGCGGTCTGCGATGAATCCGACGGCAGAAGGCAGACGATATCGGCCGGATCATAGGTCTGGTCGAGCGTGTTCTCGTCAATGAAGGTGCCAGACCCGTCACCGCCATTTTCAAAGGGTTTGTCGGGCGTATCGATCAGGTGTTTGACGACGCGGTTCTGACGAAGCGCATCGGTCCGTTCCACCAGATCCTTCCACATCAGGAATTTGGCGAATGAGAAGGTCGAGAGTGCGGCTTCGTCCACGACTTCCAGACCCGACGCATCGCGAACGGCTAGACGTGCGGCGGCCAGAAGCTGGGGCACATCCACGCCGTTGTCGTCCATCGGCAGATCAGCGAGGTGGTGCAGTTTTAGTTCGAATTCGCGCTCCAGGAACTGGAGCAGGGTCGAGTTGAAGCGTGGCTCATCCTCGTGGAAGCGGATACGGAAAGGCGCGCTCGCGCTTCGGCGCTCCAACTTGACCGGTACGAGCAACAGCGGGGCGCGATAGGTCTTTTGGTCTTCTGGCTTACGTTTCCAGCGCAGGAAGCCGATGGCCATAAACAGGGTGTTTGCGCCCCCTTCGGCCATGTCGTTCTTGACCTGTCTGTGCAGGTCGATCAGGCGCGCGTTGAGTTGCGGCCCGTCCAACGGAGAGGCTAGTTCATCGCGTTGCAATGCCTCGGCGGCAAAGTGGCGTTGTAAGTCGCGCCCGTGAACCTCGCGGTAGAGATCGGCATCACGCTCTCCCAGAGGATTTTGTTCCGGCAGGGAGATGATCTGAACCGCCGCACCACCCGCCAGACGGTCTTCGAGATAGGCTACGTCCGGGCAGATGAAAGGGATTGTCTTCTTCGTTTCCGGAAAGTTCAGCAGACGGTTGCGCAGCGTCAGGTCCAGAAGCTTCTTCTGCCAACGGTCAATGCGGCCCGAGGCGGTGGTGGGCTTTTGCTCGACCTGATCGGCGGCAAGATGATCAAAGGTCGGCGCTGCAGGCAGCGGAAGGTCGCTGACAGGAACGGCTGTGTCATCGGCTTCCGGCATGGCGCGAGCCATCGGCTGATGCGAGGCAAGGGGGGTAATCCCGCCACTGCGTGCGCGTCGCACATCAATGGATGCCACGAAGGCACTGGCGGCTTCTTCGCTCATGCGATTGTCCAGCGCGCGCTGTGCCTGCTCAAACGTCATGGCGGGGCGGTGGGTCACGCCCGTTGTCTCGAACACAATCAGCTCGCGCGAGGCGAGCGCCTTGCGAACCTCCATCTGGTCCGTTTCGATCGAGTTGGCGAAGGTTTTGGAGGTCAGCCACACACCCACGGCGGCATGGCCGTGGAACATCAGCACAACGGGATGAAGGCCGGTGGCCTCCAGCGCGGAGGCGAACAGAAGCGTGGTATCGAGACAGGTGCCCAGCTTTTCCTGTTCGATCGTCAGGGGCCGGCGGACCTTCTGGCCGCGATGCTCGAAACTTGCAGGGGGTTCGGCATAAAAGATGCCCATGCTGGTCACTGCCGAATAGACCGCAGCGGTCAGCATATAGGCGCGTTTGGGATCGTTGGTCTGATAGCCGTCAAGGCCGCTGGGCAGGCCGTGGGCCGCCAGCCGCTCTGCCGCCTTTCTCAGCACCCCCGAGATGGCCGGATCATTGGGCATGACAAAGGCGGGCAGCAGTTGCGCCATGTCATTCACACCGCCCCATTCATCGCGCGCAAGCAGACGCACGGGGAAGGTCTGTTCATGCAATATCTCAGATTTGCATGTCAGGCGCAGGGTGATTTCGCCGCGCTCTGCTTCATTCAAGCCAGCCAGATAATCGGCGCTAAGTTCCACGCGCCTATCTGACAATGCAATCACGTCGCCGGGGATAAGGCGATCGATCTGCCAAACCTTGGGTCTCAGGAACGCCGGTGTCGAGATGAGCTCAAGTTTGCAGTCCTCGAAAGACCTCTCGGTGCAGTTTTCAATTTCAATCGACCGCACAACAGGAACGGCATTTTGATAAGAAGCGTAGGTGAAGCTAGGAGCAATGCTAGCCTTAACGCAGGGGGCTGCGTGGGCGGATAGAACGCCATGCTTGTTGTGCGGTTCTTGTGCGATTTCCAAAACGGTCCCCCAACATAGCCAACGAGATTTATGGCCAAGTTATGGTACCGTGGTTATCTAAAAGTGTAGCTTAGGCGAGAGTGGCTGCATCAAGTTCGGCCGCTATGAGATAAGCCCGTATGAACTTGCGAACCTGAAGCGCTAAAAGCATGATGATGTTCCCGTCTAAGAGTTCTGATACATTTCTGGTATTGTATAGAGTTTAAGGGGGCGATTTGCCTTGAACTGGTGTAGCGGGGGCTGGCTGTGAAAGCACTTATTTCAGCTATAGTGTTCTTGGTATTTGCGATATGGGCACACGAGGCACGCGCGGATACATTTTACGTCAATGCAAATGTTTTGAATTGCCGGGCTGAACCGTTTGCCCATTCTGTTGTGGTGAGCCGATTACAACGAGGCGTTTCGGTCGTCACGGACGAGCGTAATGGCGACTGGACTCGTGTAACGTCGCCACATGTTTGCTGGGTGAGTTCACGGTATTTGAGCGCAGATTATGTCGCGTCTTCAGGGACGACCACAGTTCGGGGGCTAACTTCGAATAATCGATCATCTGCCACCAGGAGCCGTAGTCGGCCAAGTCAAACACCGCGCCAGACACCGCGTTATGATGCTGGCGGTTGTCCATGTTCAGGTAGCAGAGTCTGCATCGGACCTCGTGGTGGTCGGTACTGCATCACATCGGGCGGTAACAAGCGGTATGGAGTCTAGATAGCGACGTGTTGCCCGAGCTGGCCTCAGTGTCTCACTTTTCCAGCCAAGGAGGGGAGGGCATGGCGCGGTGGGCTTCGGCCATGGCTTGGGACCAGCGGGCACCGAGATCGCGGAAATAGGTGTCGTCCACTTCGAGGCGGCGGTGCGAGCCGTGCAAGGCATCCTTGCGGATGACGATCATATCGATCGGCAGGCCGACCGAGACGTTCGAGCGCAGGGTTGAGTCAAAGGAAATCAGGCCCAGCTTGACCGCTTCGGGCAGGGGCGTGTTCGTCCGCAGGGCGCGATCCAATATCGGCTTGCCGTATTTGAACTCGCCGATCTGGAGATAGGGCGTATCGGGTTGGCACTCGATGAAATTGCCCTGCGAATAGATCAGATAAAGGCCGACCCGCCCCTCACCGATCTGACCCCCAAGAAGGACGCTGGCGTCCACCATCAGATTGTCGGCCTCCATCGAGGGGGCAATCTGCTCGCGGACCGTGCGGATGGCATGACCGATCAACTGGGCCGCCCGAAACAGGGTGGGGGCGGTGTAGAGGGTCTCTGTTTCCTCGGAGCCGGGCATACGGATGCCTTCGCGCACCATGGTCATGGCGGTCTGGGTCACCGACAGGTTGCCAGCGGTCGCAACCGCCAGCACCCGCTCGCCCGCGACTTCGGTCACATGGAGCTTGCGATAGGACGAGATGTTGTCCACGCCCGCATTGGTGCGGGTGTCCGCGATCATGGCCAAACCGTCCTCAACCATCAGGCCGACACAGTAGGTCATGGGGTTTGGCTCCGTCGGTTTGTCATCGGCTGTTAGGCTATCGGGATTCTCTGGAAGCTGAACCTTTGACGGATCGGCCTATTGCCCCTGTTGCTGGCGGCTTTGGGCGCGGGCGTCGCGGACGTCCAGATGGACATCCATGACTTCGCGTCCGCCGCCATAGCTGGTGCCGCGAACGGGGGCCGCTCCCAGATAATCCAGACCCACAGCCACGCGAACATAGCTATCGGTCGGACAGACGCCGTTGGCGGGATCAAACCCGACCCATCCAAGGCCTTGGACATAGGCCTCGGCCCAGGCGTGGGCCGCTTCCTGTTGGGTTACGCCGTCAGCGCGGACCATGTGGCCGGAAACATAGCGGGCGGGGATACGCAGGGCGCGCGCCGCCGCGATGAACAGATGGGCGTAGTCCTGACAGACGCCCTTGCCGAGGCTGAGAACCTCGGACGCCGTATGCGCGGCCGTGGTGGCCCCGATTTCGAAGCTCAGTCGGCCATAGATGTGCTGGTTCAGCCGGTGCAGCAGATCCAGATGCGCGCCCTCTTCTACGGGGCCGCCCAGTGCCTTGGCCATTTCGCGGATGCCCGCGTCGGCACAGGTCAGCGGGGTTTCGCGCAGATAGACGAGCGGCTGTAGGCGCTCTGTCGTTTGAGGCACCACGCCTGCGGTGTCGCTGGTCTCGATCTCGCCCCTGACGCGCAGTGACAGCTTTTCGCACGGCGCATCGACATAGAGGGTGTGGGTGATATTGCCGAACGCGTCCTCGCCCTTTCGCAGGCGGGCATCGACATTGGTTTCGATGTCCCAGTTGCGGATGTGCTGGGCCGCACTGGCGCGTGGCGTCAGGCGCAGGGTCTGCACGATGAAGCGCGGCGGGCGCTGATAGAGATAGGTGGTCGTGTGGTCGATACGGATCAGCATGGCCTAGCTCAGATACTGTTCGCTGATCGCCATGCTGAGGCGACCGTTCTCGGCAAGGAAGTTCTGGATGTATTCGTGCAGGCCGCTCTGGAAGATGCGCGACATGTCGGCCCCCTCGAACTGTTCCAGCTGGGCCGAGGCGATACGCTGGGACGGGCCGCGCCGGTCATAGTCGGCGGCGATGCGCTCCAGATAGCGGACGATGGCCGCCTGACAACTGGCTAAAGAGCGCGGCATCTGGCGGTTCAGCACCATCAGATCGGCCACCAGCCACGGCTTCACATCATCGCGGTAAACCCAGCGATAGGCCGTCAGGGCCGAGACCTCGCGCAGCAGGGTCGTCCATTGGAAATAGTCGAACTGGCCGCCCACGCGCTCGCCGTCCGGCAGCAGCAGGTGGTATTTCACATCCAGCAGGCGGGCCGTGTTGTCGGCCCGCTCGATGGCCGCCCCCAGCCGCAGGAACCAATAGGCGTCATTCCTCAGCATGGTCCGCGAGGTCGCCCCTTCGACGGCAAGGGTGGTGGACTTTACCCATTGCAGGAAGTCGATGAACTCGTCGCTGCGGCTCGGCGTGCCTTGCTCGCCAAGGCCGTTCCACGCGCCGTTGATCGCCTCCCATAACTCGACGGTCAGGGCCGTACGGACCGAGCGTGCATTGGTGCGAGCCTTGGTCAGGCAACAGTGGATCGATGACGGATTGTCCGGCGACAGCGCCAGATATTCGCGCACGGCCTTGCCGTCGCTGAGGTCTACATTCTCCAGCCCGACCGCGCCGGAGGTGGCAAGGGCTGCGGTCCAGATCTGGTTGTCCACGCCGCTCTTGGTGGGGATGGCGGCCAGGCGGAGGGTGGCCTCCAGAATCCGCGCCAGATAGTCGGCGCGTTCCATATAGCGGCCGGTCCAATAGAGGCTGTCTGCTGTTCTCGAAAGCATGTCAGTCCTCCAAAACCCAGGTGTCCTTGGTGCCGCCGCCTTGGGACGAGTTCACCACCAATGACCCTTCCTTCAATGCCACGCGGGTCAGGCCGCCGGGGGCCACGCGCGCCCCTTGCGGGCTGGACAGGACAAAGGGGCGCAGGTCGATGTGACGCCCCACCAGCTTGTCCCCCGCCAGCGTCGGGGCCGTGGACAGGGCCAGTGTCGGCTGGGCGATAAAATCGTCCGGATTGCTGACCAGCTTTGCGCGGAAGGCCTCGATCTCCGCCTTGGTCGAGGCGGGGCCGACCAGCATGCCGTATCCGCCAGAGCCGCCGACCTCCTTCACCACCAGTTCGTCCAGTCGCGACAGAACCTCGCGTAGGGCCTCCGGCTCGCGGCAGCGCCACGTCGGCACATTCTTCAGGATCGGCTCTTCACCCGTATAGAAGCGGATGATCTCGGGCATATAGGTATAGACGGCCTTGTCGTCGGCCACGCCCGTGCCCACTGCATTGGTCAGGGCCACATTGCCCGCGTGATAGGCCGCCATCAGCCCAGGGACGCCCAGAGCGGAATCCGGTCGGAAGGTGAGGGGATCGATGAAGTCATCGTCCACGCGGCGATAGATGACATCCACCTGCTGCGGCCCTTGGGTGGTCCGCATAAAGACCTTGTCGTCATCGACGAACAGGTCGCTGCCTTCCACCAGTTCGACACCCAGCTTGTCGGCAAGGAAGGAGTGTTCGTAATAGGCCGAGTTGAACGGACCGGGGGTCAGGACCACGATGGTCGGATCATTGCCCGCCGATGACGGTGCGCTGGCCTTCAGACTGGCCAGCAGCATGTCGGTATAGGTCTCGACCGGACGCACCGAATATTCGGCATAGAGGTCGGGGAACAACCGCATCATCATCTCGCGGTTTTCCAGCATGTAGGACACGCCCGACGGTGTACGGACATTGTCCTCCAGCACGTGAAAGTCGTTCTCGCTGGTGCGGACCAGATCGACGCCCGCGATCTGCACCCAGATATCCTGTGGCGGTCGGCGGTCCTGCATCTCGGGGCGATAGGCCGGATTGGTCAGGATCAGTTCTGCCGGAAGAATGCCCGCCTTCAGGCATTCCTGCGCGCCATAGATGTCCTTCAGAAAAGCATTGATGGCCGAGACGCGCTGGATCAGTCCGGCTTCCAGACCCTTCCATTCCGCCGCATCGATGATGCGGGGCACGACGTCAAAGGGGATCAGGCGTTCATTGGATTCCGCCTCGCCATAGACGGCAAAGGTAATGCCCATGCGGCGGAAGAACAGTTCGGCCTGTTTGGAGCGCGCCCTTAAAAGATCGGGGGGCGCGTTGTTCAACCACTGCGCGGCCTTGCGATAGGCCTCGCGCGGGGTGTCGCCTAAACCCAGCATTTCGTCGAATGCCATGTCCCCTCCGCAAAATGTACGCGTCCAGATTGGGGTGAGATTATGGCGATATGCAAGCGAAATTGTTGCAGTGCAACAAGCTTGGCTATGGCTGTTATCTTGGCCGTTAGGGCTTCAACCAGTCGCGCACGGCGCTGATGCGGTTGCGGGCCACGGGGATTTGGATATTCCTTTCCAGCTTCAGCATCAGGGTCCGGCCTTCCATTTCGGCGGCCTTGATCGCCTGTTTGGCGACCCACCATGAACGGTGGACTTGCTGGCCCTCTACAGGTGCGGTCTCGGCGATGGCGTCGGCCAGTCGCATTAGCACCAGTTCATGGCCCGCATCGGTATGGACACGGACATAGTGGTCCTCGGCCTCCAGCGCCCACAGGGTCTGGTGGTTGGTCCGTTCCAGACGGTCCAGCAGGGCGGGGCGTTGCGGGACGTGTCGCTCTGATGGCTCTGCAAGTGACGGCGCGGTCGGGGCGCTGTTACCGCGCGCCTGGGCAATGTCCTGTACGAACCACAGGCAGACCGCGACCAGTCCGGCGACAAGGATGTACTGCCCCGCCGTCTCGGCCCAGAGCGCCTCGCTGGGGAAAGGCCGCGACAGATTGATCGACGGGCCGAGATACCACAGCCACAGCGACATCGGCACGCTGCCCACCACAATCGCCAGCGCCCAGCCCAGCCATTCCGGCCGCCCTGCGCGGGTCAGCCATGTGCTGCCCAGCCACAAAAGCGGGCGCTGGATCACATAGCCCGCCACCAGACTGCGCCCCCAGTAGAACAGGCGCGTGCCAAAACTCTCGTCCGTCAGAACGCCCAGCGGCCGCAGCATTGCCAGCACCAGAGCGATGCCGACCACAAAACAGATTTCGGTCGCGATACGTTCGGGGGTCACGCGGGCGCGATGGCCATTTGGCGCTTCGTGAACGGGCATGAACGATCCGGTGCGTACGGTTGGCGAATAGCGAAGCTGGGTTCGCGTAAATCAACTGCTGTTCCGTCAAAAGCGCAATACAGCCCCGCCATCACTTTCGGAGGGACTGAGGATGCGTGTGACGAAAGCCAATCTCTGGGCGCTGGGCTTCCTGATGGCGGGGGCCTTGGCAGCGACGCGGATGATCGGGAACGAGACCTTGATCATCGCGCCGTGGATCGCCCTGTTTTTCACCCAGCGCTATGTGCGCATGACGCAGGGGTGGCAGTCGCTGCTGCTGGGCAGCGCGGCGTGGGCGCTGGCCTATTATGTGGGGTGGATGGGGGTTCTGCCGCTGAACGGCTGGAAGGTCACGGTGGTGCCGGTGGCTGTGGGCGTGGTCGCCTTTATCCCCTTCATCATCGACCGTATCGTGTCGCCAAAGCTGTGGGCGGGTCTGCGATGGCTGGTGCTGCCGCTGGCATGGGTGGTGACCGAGGCCCTGTTCGGACTGGCGGGTGTGGGCACGTGGGGCGCACTGGCCTATTCGCAATACGGCTTTGACCTGCTGCTTCAGGGCCATGCCGTTTTCGGTCTGGCATGGAGCGCCTTTGTCGTCGCCGCGGTGGTGTCGATCGCCAACCAGTTGATCGACCAGAGGGGCCGCATGCCTCGCTCTATCGGCGTCTTTGCCGGAGTGCTAGCACTGGCCCTTGTCCTGTCGGGGCTTCGTCTGGCCCAGCCGATGGCGGCGGACGCTTCCAAGGTGCGCGTCGCCGGCGTGGTGGTCGATAACCTCGAAGCCTTCGATGCAACGTGGGGACCGCTCAGCTATGGCAAGGTGCTGGACGGCGAGCAGCTACGCGCTGTGACGGGCAAGGCGGACGCCCTGTTTGATACCCTGCTGGCCCGCACCGATGAGGCCGCCGCCCAAGGGGCCAAGCTGATTGCATGGAGCGAAGGCAATGCCCTTGTTCCGGCGACCGAGGAAAACCGTCTCGTCGCCCGTGCCCAGAGCGTGGCCCGTGAACGTGGCGTGTGGATTTTCGCTGCCATGGCCGTGATGCACGAAGGCAATCCGCTGGCCGAGAACGTCATTGTCGTCATCGACGATCAGGGCCGTATCCATGACCGCTATCTGAAATCCCACCCGACCCCCGGAGAGGCGTCGATCAAGGGAGATGCGAAGCTGTCCTATGTGGACACCCAATATGGCCGTATCAGCTGGGCCATCTGCTATGACTTCGACTACACCGAACTGCTGGCACAGGCGGGCCGTGCGGGCGTGGATATCCTGATCAATCCGTCGTGGGACAGCCCCGGCATGACGCCGCTGCACTCCAAGATGGCGACCTTCCGCAGTCTGGAAAACGGGGCCTATATGGTGCGGGTGGTCAATGACGGCCTGAACATTGTCAGCGACCCGCGCGGATTGAGCGTCTTTGAACAACAGACCCGTCGGGGGCAGGACGCCCTGTGGACCGTGGACCTGCCCACCAAGGGGACCGCAGCCATCTATCCGTGGCTTCAGTCCGCCATTGGCTGGATCGCAGGTTTGGCCTTGCTGGCACTGGCTCTGGCCGGATATCGACGCGGACGTAAGGCAGTGCTCTCGGCAGGTGGGGAATGATCGAGTTTCGGACTTTTGAGCCGCAGGACGATGCGGCATGCCGGGCGATCGCGGCAGAGGCGGCCATGACATCCTATGGCCGCGCCATGCCGGAACTGCGTCATGTCTTTTCCCCGCAGACGCCGCTGGATGCCGCCGAGTGGCGGTGGGTGGCGCTGGTCGATGGCGTGGTGGCGGCCTTTATCGAGATGAACGGCCATCACGTCGAGAACCTGTTTGTTGCGGCCCGCCACCAAGGCAAGGGGCTGGGCCGCGCCCTGCTTGAACAGGCCGAGGCGCGCACCCAGGGCACCATCACCCTCACGGTGTTCCAAGCCAATCCGCGTGCCCGCAGCCTGTACGAGCGACAGGGCTATGTTGTTCAGGAAAGCCGCACCATCCGCTTCCACGGCGTGGAACAGGGGACGTGGTTTATGTCCAAGACCTTGGCCGATTAGCAGCCGGGAATAACCTGACCGGGGCCGTCTCCGCAGTGACGCAGCCACCATGCGTCACTGGCCCCGATCTTGAAGGCATGGACCTCCCAGCGGCGGTGCTGTTTGCGCCAGATGACATCGACGCGCAGGCCGTTGGTATCGCCGTCCTTGTTGCCGTTAAGGTAGAATGGCGTGGACTGGGGCTGTAGCGCACGGCCATCCGGATGCTGTGGCTCCAGCTGGGCAAAGGCCCATTCCCCGTCGGCCCGCAGATTGAAGACGCGGAACACTACAACCGTCCCGAAATCGTTGAAGGTCGCCGCGCGGATCGCGTCCATCAGTTCGGAGCGCTCACGCGTGCCGGTGGCGGGGGTATAGATCGCCTCTTTCGGCGTGGACTTCAGGTCCGGCTCCGAGAACAGGGGCGCGGTCTGGGTCAGGTATCGGCCATTGCTGTCGACGGGTTCGATTGCCAGCTGCGGCGAATGGGCCCGCCCATTGCCCGACTTGTGCGGGATCGAACCTTCCAGCTGATCGCATCCACTGGCGCACAGAATGGCAAGGCCCAGGCAAAGGGTCTTGAGCCAAGATGAGGGCAGGGACGTCAAAGGCATAGAAAGATCCGCAACAGGTCTAACGTCCGCCCAGACTAGGGGGCAGTCGGGCCGTAACGCATCACCACAGATATGGGGTTAAAGGCGAAGCTGGCCGCGCTGGACGGCTGCAAACACGGCTTCCCCGCGCGAGTTCACCGACAGCTTGCGATAGATGGCCTTCACGTGGTCCCCGACCGTCAGCGGCGAAATCCCCAGTTCGCGTGCGGCGGATTTATAGCTGTGACCGCGCGAGAACAGCGTCAGCAGCTCCGTCTCGCGGGGCGTCAGCCGCTCTGCGGCGGGCTCGGGCTTGGCTTGAGGCGCGGCCTCGGCAGGGCGTCGCAACTCTTGCAACAGGAAGGCGGCGGCGCTGGCGCTGATGGGGGCACCGCCCTGCAGGGTCACGCGGATGCCCTCCAGCACCGCATGGTCCTCGGTATCCTTGAGCAAATAGCCATTGGCCCCGGCGTTGAGGGCGCTGAGCACCGTCTCCTTGTCGCCAAAGGCGGTGATGACCAGGCTGGCGATGCCTCGATCGCGCATCCCCTGAATATGGTCCAGTCCGCTGCCGTCGGGCAGGCCGAGGTCGGTCAGGATCAGGTCCGGCTTGGCGTCCAGAACAGCCGGAAGCTCGGCCAGACAGGTGGCGACGCCGTATACCTCCATATCCTCGGCCAGACCCAGAATATGGATGAAATGCTCGCGCACAGGGACGCTGTCTTCAAGGATACCGATACGGATCATGGGGAGGGAGGAAATCCTATTCTCAGGCCTGTTCGGTGGTCACGGCTGCGGACACCGGAACCTTCAGCACCACACGGGTGCCCGGGGCGTTGTCCTGCCATTCCAGTTGGCCGCCGACATCGATCGCGCGGGCGCGCATATTGCCAAGCCCGTGCCCGCCATCCAGTGCAGCCTTCTCGGGCGATGGCCCCAGTCCGGTGCCGTTGTCGCTGATCTGGATGACCAGAGTGTCGTCTTCCGTGGCGACATCCACGCAGATCTCGCTGGCCTCGGCGTGCTTCATGGCATTGGTCACGGCTTCCTGCATGATGCGGAAAACCTGAAGGACGGTCGGCGGCGGCATGTCGATGGCGCTGTCCACCGTGTTCGTCCAGATGAAGTCGATGCCGGTCCCTTGGATACGAGGGCGCAGGCGGCTTTCGAACACGCCCAGCATGGTGTCCAGCGTGGTGCCGGTGGCGTCGACAGAGTCGATCATCAGGCGGATTTCATCCATCGCCACCTGAAGGCCTTCGGCCATGCGCTGATGGTCGATGGCTCCGCGACGGACCTCCAGCAACAGGCCGACCAGCTGGCCGCCCACGCCGTCGTGCATGTCGCGCATCAGGCGGCGGCGCTCTTCGTTACGGGCCTGTCGGTCGATCAACAGGCGCTCGCGGTCGTGGGCCTTGGCCAGTTCGGCCTCGCGCTTGCGCAGATTGCTTTCCAGCATCTTGTTCAGGGCAATCGCCGACTGGAACAGGTGGAAGTTGCGCTGCAGGAAGGCGATCACAAAGGCCAGCAGCAGGACTGCGGCGGATTCCAGCAGATAGCCCCCGACGTTCAGTCCGAACTTGGCACCGATCCCGTCCAGCGCATTACAGACCGCGCAGATGGACAGCAGGGCGGCTTCGATCACACGGTCCTCGGCCTGTGTGGCGAAATGCCAGAGCAACCGCACCAGCACCAGACAGCCGCCGATAAAGCCGAACCACTGCGACGCCTGATCCATGATGTCGAAGCCCTGCGGCATCGGCAGGTGGTTCAGCGCATAGACGGTAAAGCCGCAATACCCCAGCCACAGCGTCATCAGGGCGACATGGGCGGCAAAGACAGGACGTCGGGTCCATGCGTCGATGAAGCCGATCAGGCTGACGGTCAGCAGCGATGTGATGGTGAAAAAGGTCACCATCCGCCCGATGCCGCTGACCGGAATATCCAGCCACAGCCCATAGGCGGAATAAGCGGTCCACGACCAGCACAGCACCAGAAGCCATCCGGCGAACAGCTTTTCCTGTGCGCGGAAGATCATAATCAGGGCGAATAGGCCGAGGATGAATGTCAGGACACCGCACAGCAGGCGGTAGTCATAGAACTGCCAGAAGCGCAGGGCCGTGGCGTCACGCACCTGCGTATATTCGGCAATGCGCGGTGGTCCGAGGTCCGTATAGGGAAAACCGTGGCGGACCGTGATGATGGTCAGCTGATTGTCGCCCGTTTTCAGCAGACCCTCGGGCAGGTGGATCAGATAGGGGCGCTGGCCGTGAAAGGTCTGTTCGCCAAACGTCATGCGGCCCTGTTGGTGAACGATCGAGCCGTTGAGCACGAAGATGAAGTTGTCCACCTGCTGGGACGCGATCACACCCAGTCCGGCTTGCGGCACGTCCGTTACTGGAAACGTCAGGCGCAGGGACAGATAGGCGGGATCGCAGCAGTCCGTGTACGGAAGATTGATCTTCTCATAGGTGGCGTTGGCGGCGGCCTGCGGTGTCGGAGCGGGCAGTTCTGCCAGTTCAACGGCGCTGAAATTCAGGAAATTCAGGTCGCGCATAGCCGAGGTGCTGCCCCAAGGCGCGTTGAACAGGCCCCAGAATATGGCCTGCGCCACCAGGATCATGAGCCCGAGTTTGAGCAGGCCTTTCCAGCGGGCCGATGCGGTCACTGTCGCTTCCGAGGAAACCTTTGCGGGAAATCCCCGTAAACTCAGTGCCATGCAATCCCCCACAAATCACTGATCGCTGCAAAGTAATATTATGGGAGACCCTGTTATGGCAACGCTCTTGGGGGGACTTACCCCCATATCCGTGGTGCTAAACTCTTAAGGGCCTGCCTCATAAAAGGCGCTTCAGGCGACATCCGGGATGGACCGGCCAAGCCCCTGGACAGCGCTTCGTGCGCCTTGATGAGGACCTTTATGATGAAAAAGACCTTCGTACTGGCTGCAACGGCAGCGCTTCTGGTGGCTGGCCCGGCAATGGCACAGTCGGCTCACCGCACCGCCGCCTTTGGCGAAATCCGTCTGAGCTCGGGATTCACGCCGGACCCGTACAGCGTTGAGATCACCGCCGGTGGCCACATCGACGGTTCGGACCTGCCGGGCTCGTGCCTTGGCAACATCGGCGACGCACCGGATTTCGAAGTGACCTATAGCGCCGGCAGCTTCCCGCTGGTGTTCCGCACCATTTCGCGCGCTGACACCACCCTGGTGATCAACGGTCCGGATGGCCGCTGGTACTGCGATGACGACAGCTTTGGCGATCTGGACGCCGAGGTGCGTTTCAACCGTCCGCAGAGCGGCACCTATGACATCTGGGTCGGCGTGATCGGCGACAACACCGCCCGCGCCACCCTGCTGATCACCGAAACCCCGTAATCCTCACGCGTCACAGAATATGCCCCGTCTGCACCGCAGGCGGGGCAACACTATTGGCAAGGGGCTGAAAATCATGTCGCAAGATCCGGTTACCGTCACCACGAACACTTCGTGGTTCTCGCGTCTGGGCGGAGCCATCAAAGGGGTTCTGGTCGGGTTCGCGCTTATCCTCGGCAGCATCATCCTGCTGTCGTGGAACGAGGGCCGTTCCATCCAGTCGATCCGCACCAACAACGAAGGGGCCAAGGTTGTGCTTCCGGTCGCCGCCGACCGCGTCGATCCGGCTAACGAGGGCAAGCTGATCCATCTGTCGGCTCCGGCTGTGGCCGAGGGCCAGCGCGTGGACGACCAACTGGGCGTGACCGCCGATGGCCTGCTGCTGGCCCGTTCGGTCGAATATTTCCAGTGGGTCGAGAAGAGCCAGTCGGAAACCCGCACCAAGCTGGGCGGCGGTCAGGAGACCGTCACCACCTATAGCTATGCCACCGAATGGACCAACACCCCGCAGGATTCCTCCAGCTTCAACCAGCAGCAGGGCCACCAGAATCCGGCGGCCACGCTGAAGGGTGCCGAGTTCGCCGCCCCGTCCACCTCGGTCGGTGCCTTCAAGGCCTCGCAGGATGTCGTCAGCCGCCTGTCCGCCGACGCCCCCTATGTCCCGAGCGCCGAACAGGTTCAGGCCATGGGCACGGCTCTGGGCAAGACCGCTACCGTTCAGGACAAGCTGGTCTATGTCGGTGCCAACCCTGCAACCCCGCAGGTCGGCGACATGCGCGTGACCTATCGTGTCGTTCCGCAAAACACCGTCCTCAGCATCGTTGCGGCTCAGACCCAAGGCAATCTGACCGCCTTTCCGGCCAAGACCGGCAGCAGCATCCTGATGGTCCGTACCGGCACGGCTTCGGCTGCCGAGATGTTCCAATCGGCCAAACAGGCCAACCAGACGATGACGTGGATCCTGCGCGGCGTCGGGGTGGCACTGATGATCGCCGCCATCGGCATGGTTCTGGCTCCGCTGGGCGTGCTGGGCGACGTGGTGCCTTTCATCGGCAGCATCGTCCGCATGGGCACCGGCCTTATCGCCGGCCTGCTAGGCGTGGCCGTCAGCCTTGTGGTGATCGCCGTGTCGTGGATCGCCTTCCGTCCGGTGGTCGGTATCGGCCTTCTGGTGGTGGCGGCGCTGGCCGTCGCGGGCATCCTGTGGCTGCGTAAGCGCAAGGCTGCTCCGGTTCCTGTTCCGGCCAGCTAAAAGCTTACAGCGACCCCGACCTGACAAAGGGCATCCGGATGAAAATCCGGGTGCCCTTTTGCATTGCCGCCCAAGTCTGCGTAACTGCGTGCGACAGCTGTATTTGGGGAACCGAGGGGAAAACCATGTCCGTTTCATTGGCCTTTAAGGCGCTGGCGTCGGCATCTGTATTGGCACTGGCGACGGGAGGCTGGTCCGCACACGCCATGGCTCGGGATACGGCGGCGACGGTACAGGCTGACGCCTCGGCCCGTTTGAAGGCGCTGTACGAAGGCGACTGGGATTTCAACCAGCGCGAAAATGGCAGTGAGCCGGACGGGCAGGGCGGCTATAAGCGCAGCGCCCGCCTGCCCGAGGTCAATGTCGAGGCTCAGCAGCGCCGCGTCGATCACGCCCGCCGCGTGCTGGCCGAGCTGGACACCATCCCGCTGGATCAGCTTTCCAACGAGGACCGCATCAATGCCGCGGTCCTTCGCACCAATCTGGAGCACACGCTGATCGAAGGCCGCGCCCGCGAATGGGAGATGCCTTTCAACAGCGACAGCAATTTCTGGACCTATCTGGACCGCGCTGGCGGTCTGCGTACCGTCAGTGACTATGAGCGGCACATTGCCGTCCTGCGCGACATTCCGCGCTATTTCGGCGAGCATACAGTCAACATGCGCGCGGGCCTTGCCCGTGGTTTCAGCGTCCCGCGTGTGACCGCCGAGGGACGCGATAGCTCGATCCGCAGCTTCATCACCGACACGGCGGACGAGAATGCCTTCTTCGCGCCTTTCAGGTCCATGCCTGCGACCATTCCTGCCGCCGAGCAGGAACGTCTGCGGGCCGATGCGCGCGGTGTCATTCTGGAAGAGGTGATCCCCGCCTACCGCCAGCTTCTCAGCTTCTATAACGACGAATATGTGCCTCAGACCCGCACCACCCTGGCGGCGCATGACATGCCGGACGGTCCGGCCTTCTATGCCGAGCAGATCCGCAAATACACCACGACCAACCTGACCGCCGACGAGATCCACAACATCGGCCTGTCGGAAGTGGCGCGCATCGAGGCCGAGATGCACGAGGTGATGAAGCAGGCGGGCTTTGACGGCACCCTGCAACAGTTCATCACCTTCCTGCGCACCGATCCGCAGTTCGTGGCCAAGACGCCGGACGAACTGCTGATGACCTCGGCATGGGTGGCCAAGCGCGTGGATGCCAAGCTGGCGGAAAACTTCGGCCTGCTGCCGCGCCGCCCCTACACCATCATTCCGGTGCCCGAGGCGCTCGCACCCTTCTATACGGCGGGGCGTGGCGGTCTGGGGTCGTGCCAGATGAACACCTATGACCTGCCCAGCCGCCCGCTGTACAACATCCCCGCCCTGACGCTGCACGAATGCGCGCCGGGCCACAGCATGCAGGCGGCCCTGTCGGCGGAGCAGGAAGGCATCCCCGCCTTCCGCCGCAGCACCTATTTCTCGGGCTATGGCGAGGGCTGGGGCCTCTATACCGAATGGCTAGGCGTGGAGATGGACATCTATCGCACGCCCTATGAGAACTTCGGCCGCCTGTCGTATGAGATGTGGCGTGCCGCGCGTCTGGTGATCGACACCGGCGTCCACTCCAAGGGCTGGACCCGCGAGCAGGCCATCGACTACCTCGCCAGCCACACCGCCCTGTCACAGCACGAAGTGGCGACCGAGGTGGACCGCTACATCTCGTGGCCGGGTCAGGCGCTGGCCTACAAGCTGGGCGAGATCACCATCCGCCGTCTGCGCGCCGAGGCCGAAGCCGCGCTGGGAGAAAAGTTCGACAAGCGCACCTTCCACGACCGCATCCTCGCCATGGGGGCGGTGCCGCTGACCACGCTGGAAGAGCAGATGCGGGCCTATATCGCCGACGAACAAGCCAAGCCCGCCGCCCGCTAAGCCTGTCTTGAGGGTGCGAGAGGCCGCGCCGGATTCGTCTGGCGCGGCTTTTCTTTGCCTGAACTATCGCAGGCTCGCCCCTGCATCGCGGGGCAGGCGCACAAAGACCACGAGGCACAGGCTGGCTCCCAGAGCGATGGCCACATAGCCGAACAGGCTGGTCACTGACGGCTGCGCCCCCATCACGGTTGCGCCCGCCATGGCCCCTGCGGCCAAGGCCACGCCCAGCGCGTGCGACAACTGTTGCGCGATACTGCTGAGGACGCTGGCAGACCCTGCCGAACGGGTGGGCAGATCGGCATAGCAGAGGGTGCCGAAGGTGGTGATCTGGAGCGAGCGCACAAAGCTGCCCGCCACCAGAACCAGCGCGATCAGGGCCAGCGGCCAAGCGGGCGTGGCAAAGGCCGGAACCACAAACAGCAGCACCGAACAGGCCCCTGCCCACAACAGGGTATTGCGGTATCCGCCCAGCCCGATCAGCCGCGCCGTAAAGGGTTTGACCAGCAGCGCACCGGCCCCCGACGCCGTGATCAGCAAGCCTGCGGTCAGGGCGTCCAGCTTCAAGCCGGACTGGAAATGATAGGCGAGGACAAAGGGCGTCCCCCCGACCAAAAGCCGGAACAACAGACCGCCGTTGAAACAGCGCCGGAAGGTCGGGTCCAGCAGCACGCGAAAGTCGATCAGCGGCGAGGGGGACGACAGATTGCGCCGGACAAAGGCGGTACCCAATCCGAACGATAGCGCCACAAAGACCAGCGACACATAGAGCGGCGGCCCGTCCTCGCGCATGGCCCCCAGTCCCACCACGGCAAAAGCCATGGCCAGAAAGCCCATGATCATGGCGACCCAGTCCAGCCGGCCCGCATCCTCGCGCCGCACGTCGGGCGTGATGAAGGCGACAATGCCAAGGCTGGCCACGGCAAAGGGCACGCCTACCAGAAATATTCCCCGCCACCCGTCATAGGCCGCCAGTAATCCGCCCACGGCTGGGCCAATCGTCTGGCCCGCCATGGCGGGTGCCGTCAGGGCCGTGATGATTCCGAGAAGCGCCTGTGGGGGTGCCGTGCGCACTGCCAGCATCCGCGCCACGGGCATAAGGGTCGCCGCCGCCGCCCCCTGCACAAATCGCGACGCCGTCAGCCACACCAGATTGGGAGCCAGCGCACTGGCGATGCCCGCCAAAACAAACAGGGCAATCGCCACCAGAAGGACTTTGCGCGCCCCGTAACGGTCCGCTGCCCAGCCGATCACAGGCAGGCTGGCCCCGCAGCCGATGAAATAGGCCGCCAGCAGGATATGCGGGGCCAATTCGGGCGCGTTAAAGGTCGCGGCAATGCGGGGCAAGGCCGGAACAATAGCCGTGGAATCCAGACCTTGCATGAACAAGGCACCGCCCAGGGCAAACTGAAGTCTTCGCTGTTGTGGAGAGACCAAAGGGGGTTGCCGCATCGACGCAAAAAACAGATATACGGCTTTAAGTCTGTTCGACGAACGCTGTATTCTTGCTCCGAAGATCTATCTGACAGGCGATAGCTTGAGGGGCTGCCCTTGTGGGACGTTCCGTACCTACGCGACCAGTAGTGTGACGCACAGTATCAATCTCGACCCGCTCGGTGTCGCACTGCTTTGCAGTGCCTCCGGCTATTGGACGAGCGTAACGAGGAGTAGCGGGATTGCCGCGACTATCCATGGCGACCATAGACGGTGTTCCGGTGACGGATACCGCTGCGCCCGGCACCTCCGGCCTGCTGCTCAAGCGTCGCATGCGCCGCAAGCCTGCCCTGCTGGCACCGGGGGCGTTCGACGCCCTGTCGGCCCTGCTGATCGAGCAGGCGGGCTTTGAGGCCATGTTCATTTCCGGCAGCGGTATCAGCTATACCCAGCTGGCCCGTCCGGACATCGGCCTGATTTCTCTAGACCAGCTGTGTCAGGTCACCCGCCGCGTGCGCGAGCGCTTGTCGACGCCGCTGATCGTGGACGCGGACAACGGCTTTGGCGATGCCATCAATGTCGAACATACAGTTCGCGCTCTGGAGCGTGCCGGTGCCTCTGCCGTCCTGATCGACGATCAGGCCTTTCCCAAGCGCGCAGGCGCCCTCAGCGGCAAGACCTTTGTGACCCCCGCCACCATGGCCGAAAAGGTCCGCGCGGCGGTCAATGCCCGTCGGGAGGCAACCACCCTGGTCATCGCCCGTACCGACGTCTTGCCGCATGAAGGGCTGGATGCCGCACTCGCCCGCGCCCACCTCTATGTCGAGGCCGGAGCCGATGCCCTGTTCATCGACCAGCCGCGCTCGGTTGAGGACTATCAGCGCATCGCTGCCGAATTCCCCGATGTGCCGCTGGTCGCCAACATGATCGAGGGTGGTTCATCGCCCGCACTCGGCGCAAGCGAGCTTTCGGAACTGGGCTACGGGCTGGTGATCTCGTCCGGCTCTTTGGTGCGCGGTTTTGCGGCCATGGCCGAGCGGCTTTTGGCCGTTCTCAAGCGCGATGGGTCAACCGCCGCCCTGTCCGATGAACTGCTGACCTTCGGTGCTCTGAACGAGCGTCTGGGCCTGTCGGAGATTGCCGAGCAGGGCCGCCGTTTCGATCCGGCCTTCCGTCTGGAAACCCTGATGGACGCCGACAAGAACAAGACACCGGAGCCGAACGCCTGATGATCGCTCCCAGCCATATCCACCTGTTGGAGACCCGTCTTCAGGACAGGGCGAAAAACAGGTCGGCGATGATTTCGGCAGCCGGATGTTTCGACCATTTCGGCGCGCGCATGGCGCTGGACGCCGGCTATGACGCTCTGGTCGTCGGGGGCAGTGCGCTGGCCCTGTCGCGCTATGGCCGACCGGTCGCCCAGTTGCTGTCACCCGAAGCCATCACCGAGGCGCTGTATATGGTCCGCGATGCGGGGGAGATGCCCCTGATCGCCGATGCTGCTGACGGCTTTGGCAATGCGCTCCATGTGGCCGCCACCGTCCGGTCGTTCGAGTTTGCAGGCGCATCTGTCATTCAGATCTCGGACCGCCCCCTGCGCCGCCGCGACCGATCGGAAGGCCCGCGCTTTGCCGTGGCAGAAATGATCGGCAAGCTGAAGGCCGCGCTGGACGCCCGTCGCTACTGCCTGATCGGGGCGGTGGTCGAGATCGAGCCGGAACATTCACCCACCAGCATCATCGACCGCGCCGCCGCCTATATCGAAGCGGGGGCCGACCTGATCATCATGCGGTCAGAAGCCGCGCCGCTGAACCTTTCCCAATACGGCGAAGGCTCATACCTGCCTGCGCCCATCGGATTTGAATGGGGCCAGCGGCTGGAGCCGGAAGCGGAAAATGCTTTGGCCGCCAAATGGTACAATCTGGCGCTTTATCCGTTCCTGCTGCCACAACTTCTGCACGGTGCGCGCCATACGCTGCGTCACCCGCGCACGATGAAGTGATCAAAATCTCACCGACTTGCTGAACGAGACTATCCGTCTGGCGGATAATTGTCGTATTCCTGCCTTGGTTCGTAGAACAAAGAACAGTCAACCTTGTTCGGCGAAGTTGAGTTCGCGTTGTTCAGTCGGGGTAGAGTGATGGAAAAGGGCGTTCCAATCCGCTCGGTAAGCCGTAGTTTGGCTGTGTTGCGTGCCATTAACCGTCAAGGTTCAATGTCGATGGCAGAGATCGCTCGCGTGGCGGCTGTGCCTTATCCGACCGCATGCCGTCTGGTTCAGACCCTCATGCATGAGGAACTGATCGAGCGCGAACCCGCCCGAAAACGCTATCGCCCGACCGCCTTCGTCCGCGCCCTGTCCGCTGGCTTTCAGGAGCACAGCGAACTGGTGGCACTGGCCCGTCCGCATCTGGAACAACTGACGGCCCTGACCCGCTGGCCGGTGCTGCTGTCCACCCGTTATGGCGGCGAGATGATGGTGCGCGACTGTACCGACGCCCTGACGTCACAGGTACTGGACCGCCACTATCCGGGCCACACCTTCTCCCTGCTCGAGACCGCCGGTGGCCGCGCCTATCTGGCTTTTGCCGGTGAATGCGAGCGCGCCGAGATCTTCGAAGCCATCGAAATGGCGGGCGAGACCCCCATCGATCCGCATACCTATCTGCTGATCCAGTCGGACGTGATGCTCGAGGAAATCCGCGAGCAGGGCGTGGCCCAACGCGGCCGCAACCGTTTCAGCCTGACACCGGGCAAAACCTCCTCCATCGGCGCTCCGGTCTTCGCCAACGGCCGTGTCGTCGGGGCCATCGACCTCGTCTACTTCTCGGTCGCCTACAAGTCCGAAGACGCCCTGCGCCGCTACGGCGACGAGGTCAAACGCTGCGCCGCCGAAATCAGCCGCAGCCTCTCCTCCACCGCCTCCGACGACCTGCCAGAGGCGAAGTTGCGGCGCGCCGTTTAATGGCTTGACCACGCAGCGGATAGCGCCGTCACGGGTGCTATCCACCGCGTTCGGTGCATGTTGGATGGTCGCTTCATTTCTGGAGCGCACTGTTCGATGACTGCTGCATCGTCTCGCCAATTTCTGACGCTGTTTGCGTTGTTCATGACCGTCGCCATCGGGGCGATCGGTTTCGGCATGGCGATCCCGCTGTTGCCATCCTATGCCCGCGCCTTTGATATCCAGCCTTGGCAGGTCGGTCTGATCTTTGCCCTGTTCTCGGTCGGCCAAGCGATAGGTGAGGCGGTCTGGGGCCGGATGTCCGACAAGATCGGCCGCAAGCCGGTTCTGTTGATGACCTTGGGGCTGGGTGTCGTGGGCTATCTGGGCATGGCCTATGCACCAACCTATGAGGCCTGCCTGCTGGCGCGGGTGATCTGTGGGGTCGCGGCGGGCAGCACCGGCGTGGTGCAGGCGCTCGTTATCGACCTTTCCGAGAAGGACAAGCTGACGGGGCGATTGGCCATTATCAGTGCCTGTGCCAGCGTCGGCTTTGTCATCGGTCCGGCTGTGGGTGGTTTGTTGGCCGCTCCGGAGCAGGGGCTGGCCGGTTTCCGTATCTGCTTCCTTCTGGCCGCGGGTTTCAGTGCCCTCAGCCTGGCGCTCATCGCGACACTGGTCCGTCCGGCAAAGACCGAAGGCGCGGCAAAGGCCAAGACCAAGGGGGCGGCCTTCCGCATTTCCCCCACGGCACTGGGTCTGATCCTGATTGGCGTTGCGGTGATGGGGGCGTTTGCGGGTGTCGAATCCGTCTTTGGCCTGTGGACCGAGTTGCGCTTCAACTGGCAGCCTCGCGAACTGGGCACGGCCTTTGCGGTCGCTGGTTGTGCGGGCGCGGCTGTCCAGATGTTGGTGACCGCGCGTGCCGTCCGCCGCTTTGGCGACCACAAGGTGCTGATCACGGGTCTGGTGCTTACGGCGCTTGCGCTCTTCCTTCAGGCCGCGCCGCCCAGCGGTCTGGCCATGACTGCTCTCATCGCTCTGGCCTCGCTGGGCCTGTCGCTCGCCATGCCGACCGCGGCCTCCCTGCTGTCGCGTGAAGCGGCAGACGGCACTGCCGGACAGTTGATGGGGGCGAACATGGCGGCAGCCGCCGGCGCCCGGATACTGGGACCGCTCGTGGCAGGCGGCGTCTATGCGCTGATCGCCCCGCAGGCCCCCTTCGTACTGGGCGGTGTCATGGTTCTGGGCGCTGCTCTTCTGGGTCTTGGATTACTCCGCAAGCGGATAATCCACGCCAGTGCTGTCACGAATGGGTGATCCACTATCCACGCTGCGAGAAACCGACGCGATAGCCCTGTTCTCTCGCCTCGGCTCAAGTGAAGTTCGAAATCTGGGAAATTAGGAGGAGGCGGGAGTAATGATTGACTTTAATCTGCGCCAGAGGGGGCGTGCCCTCGTAGACTTTCAGGCCATTGCTTCGCGTGCCAGCTTCGCAGCATCGCGCGCGACCGATGCGGAGATGGCCGCCAAGGGCATCACGGCCGAGACCCTGCCGGATGACATGGATGAACGCCATGCTCTGGTCGAAAAGGAAATGGCCGACTCCAAGGCTTTCAAGGTGTCCCAACTCTGGGGGGAGTGGCACGCCAAGAACCACGGTCAGGCCTGCCAGGACGCTTTCGAAGAAATCCGCGACGTCGTTGCGCCCAAGCTGACGGCGCTGGACGACGGTCCGGCCACGCTCGACTATAACGAAGGTTTCGAGCCGCCCTCGTACTGGAGCAAGGTCTGGTTCCACCGCACGACCGGTGGCTGGGACGCCAACGACTTCAACGGCTTCGTCCACGGTGAACTGGTCCACAAGCGTCTGGTGGCCAAGAGCTTCCCGGGCGATATCTTTGCCCAGCGCCGTCTGGCCGCCCAGCAGGCTCCCAAGGACAGCTACAAGCGCATTCTGGATTGCGGTGCGGCCTCGGGCCACTTCACCCAGGCTCTGCAGGAAACCTATCCGGACGCTGAGATTTGGGGCATCGACCTGTCGCCGCGCATGCTGGAGCATGCCCGCCGTACGGCCAACGCCAAGGGCTATGCGTGGAAGCTGTTTGTGCGCCCGATGGAAGACACCGGCTTTGACGCCGAAAGCTTCGATCTGGTCGCCTCCTACATCCTGCTGCACGAGCTGCCGCCGCGCATCATCCGTCAGTGGCTGGAAGAAGCCTTCCGTCTGCTTGAGCCGGGCGGTGACCTGATCGCCAGCGACGTGCCGCGCTATTCCGATCTCGACAAGATGGAAGCCTGGAAGGCCGACTGGGCCGCGAAGTGGGGCGGCGAGCCTTACTGGCGTGCCTCGGCCACCATGGATGTGAAGGCCGCCGCCGAGGAAGTCGGTTTCGTGGACGTGGAAACCTACACGTTCGAGCCGCGCAAATACCCGTTCATCCTGCGTGCCCGTAAGCCTGCGTAAGCGATATGACCCAAGTACAAATCAAAGAACGTCCGATCTCCGAACCCGTCGGCCGTCGCATTCTTACCGTGGACCAGATCGATGATCTGGGCGAGGCCATCATCATGCTGGCCCGCGAAATCCACGTCATCACCGACCGCGTGCTGGTTCTGGAAGAAATCCTCCAGTCCAAGGGCATCGATGTCAGCGGCATCGACGATCACCAGCCGTCGGCAGAAACCCAGGCCAAGATCGACGCGCGATGCGATGCGATCCTGACCAATGTCATGCGCGCCCTGCGCGTCGGTGACTGACCTGACACTGATCGGCAGGGCCCGCGTGGTCCTGCCGTTTTACTATCTCACAAAGAGAAGCGTTTATTATGTCTAGCGAAACCCTGGATGGTGGCGCCGTTGCTGCCCCATCTGCGCCTGCGGCGACAGACAATACAGGGCGGCTACCGCTTGGTATCAAATTCAGTTGGGCCACGGGTGCGTTTGGCGTTGCCATTCTCACCAACAGTGTGTCGGGCCTGATCCTTTATTACCTGACGACCATCGTCGGCATCTCCGGCTGGATTGCCGGTCTGCTGCTGATGATCAGCAAGCTGTACGACGCCTTTTCCGACCCTATCGCCGGCTGGATGAGCGACCGCTTGCAGTCACCTCAGGGCCGTCGTCGTCCCTTCCTGTTGTGGGGTGCACTGCTGTCGGCGGTAACGCTGGTGCTGGTGTTCACCGTTCCGTTCCGCGGCGACACCATCTGGGTCTGGGCCTATGTCCTGACCGTCCACATCTTCTACACGACCGGTTATTCGACCTTCAACGTGCCGTATATGGCGATGGCACCGGAGATGACCGACAACTATCACGAGCGCTCTGACCTTCAGGGCTGGCGTGTGATGTTCGCCTCGGCCGGTGGTGCGGTTGCGGGTCTGGGCTCGGGCCTCATTCTGGCATGGCTGGGTGAGAAGGGTGCCGACGGCCGCACGATCAACGACGCTTTCGACTATGGCGTTCTGGGCGTGCTCTACGGCTTCCTCGTTCTGGTCAGCATGCTGATCGCATGGCGCGGTACGCGTAATGCAAAGTTCCAGGTCAAGTCGAAGACCGTTCTGCCGTGGAAGCTTCAGGCTTCCAGCTTCCTGTCGAACGTTCCGGCCCTGCTTATCCTGGGTGTTAAGGGTGTCCAGCTGATCGGTATTGCATCGGCGGGTGCGGCGACCTTCTTCCTCGTGATCGGGGTGCTGGGTCGCAGCCCGGCACAGATGCCGTTGATCGGTCTGCCCAGCATGATCGTTGCTATCTTTCTGACGCCGTTCCTTGCGCGTCTGTCCAAGAAGATCGGCAAGCGCGCGGGCTATCTGATTGGCGCCATTGCCACCGCTATTGGCTCGATGTCGTGGATTTTGGCGACGCCGGACGAGCCGATCTACTTCCTGGTGCTGCGCGGTATCATCATGGGTGTCGCCTTCTCGGCCAACGTGATGTTCGGCATGTCCATGCTGAACGATGCGATGGAGCTGGATGCCCACCGTACGGGTATGCGTCGCGAAGGCCTGTATGCCGCCTTCTATAGCTTCGTTGAAAAGTTCGGCTATGCGCTCGGTCCGGCAGCTGTCGGTGCCGCACTCAGCATCGCCGGTTTCGACAAGGCTGCCCGTGTGACGGCTGAAAACTATGATGCCGTGCGTCAGGCCTCGCTGCTGGGCGTCAGCTACATCCCGACGGGATGCGCCATCATCGCTGTGATCTTGTTGTCCGTTTACAACCTGAACGAAGCGAAATTGGCCGAAGCTCGCGCCAATACCAAGCTGGTCGAATAGGCCACTTCAAAAATCCGAAAAATAATATCCGACCACCGATAATAACTGCCAAATAATAACAGCGGTGGTCGGATCAATGTTCATCTCGCTCCTGTAAGGCGGCGAGAAGGGGAAGATCTGCCGATGTCTAAGGTAACTCAGTTTTCTGTTGGTCTGGCGGCACTGCTTTGCAGTGTGTCCACCGTTGCTCTGGCGCAGGATGCCGGTTCGCAAGAAGAAGTATCGCGTCTTGATGAAATCGTGGTGACCGCACGTAAGGTCGCCGAACGTGCACAGGATGCTCCGGTTGCTGTTAGCGCTCTGAGCGCCGAGGCCATGGAGCGCAAGTCGGTCGAAGGTCTGGAAGACGTCGCCGCCCAGGTCGTCGGCTTCTCGTACGAGAACTACTCGGGGGGTCTGGGTGCCCCGACCATGCGCGGGATGACCCAAACCCGCCTGACCAACCCGGTCCAGAACGTCGCCACCTTCCTGGACGGTGCCTATCTGCAACGCTCCTACATGCTGGACGCCTCGCTGGTGTCGATGGAGCGCGTCGAGGTCATCAAGGGCCCGCAGTCGGCGACCTATGGCCGTAACGCCTTCTCGGGTGTTGTGAACTATGTGCTGAAAGAGCCGGGCGATGTCTGGTCGGGCAATATCTCGACCACCGTCGGCAGCGACGAGCGTCTGGACTATGGTTTCAGCGTCGATGGCCCGCTGATCGAAGGCAAGCTGAGCGGTTTGCTGGCCTACGGTCACGGCGAGTTTGACGGTACGTGGGAAAACAACCACTCGCTGGCCAACGCAGCCGGTGCCAACACCCGCGGCAACCTTGGCGGTTACAACAAGGACGCATGGCTGGCCAAGCTGAAGTTCACCCCGCATGACCGTATCAGCATCGGCCTGACCTATCTCCGCAACGAGATGGATAACGAAACCCAGCCGAACTATGTGCTGGGTACCTCGTCGCCGACCAGCACGGTGAACTCGCTGAACTGCTCGTCGCTGCCGAACATCGGTGCTTCGACCGGTGCGGAAAACCGTCTGTGGTGCGGCGTGCTGCCGACCTCGCCGGTCGTGGTTCCGGGCACCAGCCGTCAGGAAGGTCTGGTTGTCGATCCGCGTCAGTACGGCGCACGCGGCATGGCCGAGGTGAAGATCGCCAACGTCGAGTTTTATGCGACCGACGACCTGACGGTGTCCTACCAGTACAGCAACACCTTCGGCGACGTCTCGTCGCGCGGTGGTGGCGGTTATGACCCGGAACACCCGACGCTGGACGACGCTGCATTTGCTGCCATGAGCCCGGCAGATCAGGCGCTGTACGGCGGCTATGTCAACATGGTCTCCACGGACTCCCAGCCGATCGGCTATCTGGAAGGCAAGCAACACGACCTGCGCTTCGTCTACACCGGCTTTGACCGCCTGCGCCTGAGCGCTGGTATCAACATGTGGGAAGTCGAGACCGCTGAACAGGCCCGCACCGAAGTCGGTCTGAAGAACACGATGAACGACATGGTTGTTCTGTCGCAGTTCACCGACCTGCTGCGTACCGAAGAAGGCATCAGCTATTTCGCTGCGGCGGAATACAATGTCACCGACCGCTTCAAGGTCGCGCTGGAAGGCCGTTACACCGAAGAAACCCAAGGTCTGAATGACTTCCGCGCCAGCGCTGCGAACCGCAACAACGACCGCGGCTACTATCAAGAGCGCGAGTTCACCTACTTCACCCCGCGTCTGACCGCAGACTACAAGCTGTCGGACAACAACGTGCTCTATACCTCGATCGGTAAGGGCGTGAAGGCCGGTGGTTTCAACGGTGGACCGTTCTTCTTCGCCTCGCAGTGCCCGCCGTCGCCGACGGCGCTGACCTGCCCGAACGGTATGAACATTGCCCAGCAGTCGTATGAGCCGGAAGAAAACTGGACCTACGAAATCGGCTCGAAGAACGACTTTTTCGACCGTACCCTGCGTCTGAACGTCTCGCTGTTCTACGTCGACTGGTCGAACCTGCAGATCACCGCTGCCCGCCACGACACCGGCGTGGCTCCGGGCCTGCCGTCGCCGTCGCTGATGTCGAACGTCGGTGGCGTCGAGGTGAAGGGTATCGAGGTTGAAGGTCAGTGGATGCCGACCAACAACATCCGCGTCGACTACGGCGTGTCGTACAGCAATGCGACCTACACCGACGACTCGGTCTCGTTCCGTTTCGCCAACTCGCAAAACTGTGACGGCGTGGTCTGCCCGACGGCAGCTCAAGGCACCGGCATCGGTGGCAACCAGCTGGAACGCAGCCCGGCAGTCGAAGCCCAACTGGGTGTGGAATACTCCGATACCCTGTCGAACGGTTGGGACTGGTACGTTCGCGGTGACGCCGACTATCGCTCCAAGCAGTATGTTGACGAGTTCAGCCTGGCATGGGCTCCGGCCCGTACCCTGATCAACGTCCGCGCTGGCCTGACCGCTGGTCGCTATACGGCGCAGATCTGGGCGAAGAACCTGTTTGACGAGCAATACGTCTCGAACGCCATCTTCACGATCGGCGTCGGTGGCGGTCGCTCGGCAGGCTATGTGCCCTTCCTCGGCGAGCGTCGGACCGTCGGCGTGACCCTGAAGGCCAGCTTCTAATCAACTGATCCGGCTTGAAGAAATGGCCCCTGTCGCTCTCGCGGCAGGGGCTTTTTGCTGAGCCTCAATAGCGTTGTATATCCAGCAAGCTGAACTGCGGTGGTGTGGGCAGCTCTTGGCCCCCCACCCACGCCTCCAGAAACTGCTTCAGAAGATCGACAGTCTGCATCATGGCAGAGCGTTGTTGGGCGGCTTCCTGTCCTGATTTCAACCGGCAGATCAGGCCACCGAAGTAGTGGTCGACACCCTCGCCAACCACACGCCATCGATTGTTCTCTGCGCCGTGTTCCATGCCCGCGACGTGCGTTCGCCAGTCGTCGATAAAGCCCGGCAGGATGTCCCTTGTGCCTGTGACTGCGACCGATGGCACGTCTACGGTCTTCCATGCATCCTCAGGTACCAGTCCGGCCCTCGGTCCGGGTGGTGACAGGGTGATCAGCGCCGAGACAGCTGCGACCCTGCGCGCCTTGGCGGCTTGGTTCGGCCCATAGATCATGGTCGCACCGGCCAGTCCTTGGGCGACCGCACCGCCGAATGAATGGCCCATGGCGCAGACTCGGGACCAGTCCACGTGATGACCCCGCGCGGCGCAATAGGCGTCGATCAGCTCTCGCTTCTCCAATGGCAGCTTCAGATCATCGATCCGGCTTTGGAACAGCCCTTCAGCGGGCAGTCGGTCGGGCGGCGGCGTGCCCCCTGCATCCAGATGGTCGACGGCGATCACCAACGCGCCCCATTCCGCGAGCGGTCGCAGGACCTCGTCATAGAGATGGGCGGCGGAGTTCGCTCCGTGCGAAAACAGGATCACGGGCAGCGCTGTACCAGTGTCACGCGCTGGGAGGAGCAGCCGCAGATTCAGGGGGCGGCCATTAGGGTGAGTCACATACAGATGGCCGACCGACACGGCGGTCCGCGTCCATCCGGTCAATGTCGCCAATGCGGCGGTGGAAATCAGAAAACTTCGGCGATCCATTCATGCCTCCCTTGGATGGAAGGGAGTCTGGCGCAGGATGCGACGGGTTGGTCGTATGTACCGTCGCCTATCCATCAGGCGGCCAAGGTCCAAATAAGTCGGGGCAAAGACTGCGGCATGACCTTCCATCGACATTATGATGCACCGATCCGTAAATCCATCGCGCCGCCTGATTATCGGCGGGCTGGCCAGCGCCGCGGCGCTTCCACCGCTGACAGCCAATGCGTCCAGCACCTCTGCCGAGGTGTGGCTGGATGGCGGCTATGGGTTTGATCGCGCCCTCGTCGCGGAAAACCGTTTTTCTGCGGAAGCGATTGAGGAAGCGGTGCGCCTGTCCGCCCTGACGGGACACAAGGCGCTACTGGTCTGGCACGACGGCAAGCTGTTGCTGGAACACTATGGGGACGGCACCGACAGTTCGTCTCTTCTGCCCGGTTTCTCCATGGCCAAGACCGTGCTGGGTTTGATGACGGGATTGGCCATCAGCAAGGGCTTGGTGTCCGATCTCGATGCTCCGGTGGGGCGCTACATCGACGAATGGCAGTCGGACCCGCGAGGAGAAATCACCCTGCGCCATCTCATGGAGATGCGTAGCGGACTACATCTGTATTCGCTGGCGCGACAAGAACCGCAGGCCATGGCCATGGTCTCAGGACCTCACGCCACCGCGACGGCGCTGGAAACACCTTTGGCCGACACGCCGGGCGCAAGCTTTCGCTATGCCAATGTGAACAGCCAGATACTGGGCATCGCCGTGTCGCGAGCGCTGGAGCGATCGGGCACCACCTATCCCGCCGCTCTGCAGGACTGGCTGTGGCAACCGTTGGGGCTGGGGCGCTCAAGGTTGGAGCTGGAAAGCGCCAACGGCTATCCGCGTTTCTTTGCGGGACTCGATGCGCGTGCGCGTGACTGGCTGGGGCTGGCGTCGGTATTCTTGCGCGATGATATCGTGCCGCCGCAATGGCTGGACCAGATGGCGCAAGCCTCGCCCCACGCCCCCTATGGTCTGCATGTGTGGAGAGGACAGGCGTGGGCACCGCGACGTCATTATGGCGATCCGGCTGGTCCGTCGGTTCCTGTTCTTCAGCCCTATAGGCTGGACGATATGCTGGTGTGGGACGGTGCGGGCGGTCAGCGCGCCTATGTGTCGCGCGGTGCGGGTCTGGTGATTATCCGCATGGGCCAAGCCTCGTGGGAATGGGAAGATTCCGCCCTGCCCAATCACATTATCCAGCAGCTCGGATTGGGATGACCATCCGTCACGCGAACATTTGGATCCCTGTGGGCGGCAGGGCTTGCGGGCTGGCTAATCTGACTTCCGACTTTTGAGGGAAGGGGATTTTCGATGCGTCTACACGCGCTGTCACTGGCGATGCTGGGGGCCATGGTTTCGACGGGGGCCTGCGCCCAGACCCAATGGGATGACGAAGCCGTCTATCTGCGTCGCTTTCAGGACAATCTCGGCGCGCCGCGCGATTCCTACGACACGCTGGAAGCGGTCCCCGGCGTAAACAGCCGCCTGCCGGTGCGCGAGAGCGCCACCATCAGCACTTCTGCGCTGGATGCTGCCGAGGCCTATGCCGCAGCCAACAACTCCCAAGCCTTCCTCGTCTGGAAAGACGGCGCGCTGGAGCGGGCCAGCTATTTCAACGGTGCGGATGCCGACACGGGCATTATCTCGCGCTCCATGGCCAAGCCTCTGTCATCCCTGGCCATTGGCCGCGCGATCGCATTGGGCAAGATCACCTCGCTGGATCAGCCCGTCGCCGACTTCATTCCGGAATGGAAGGGCTCCAAGCGCGAGGGCATTCTGGTCCGCCATTTGCTGGATATGACGGCAGGCTTTTTGGCCCAGAACCAGTCAAGCGAGCCGTCCAACATCTGGTCGCGGACCTATCTGCACCCGCGCCATGACGAGATCATCGTTGCCGAATATCCGCTGACCCACGCGCCGGGCACCAGCTATAATTACAATAACGCCACGGCTGATCTGGTGGCGGTGGTTATCGAGCGCGCGACCGGCGTCCGCTATGGCGACTTTGTATCGACCGAGGTGTTGAAGCCCATCGAAGCCAAGGGCGGCGACATCTGGGTCAATCGTCCGGGGGGCACGGCACACTCGGGGTGCTGCATCCTGTTGCCTGCGGAAAGCTGGATGCGGATGGCCATCCTGATCCATCAGGACGGCGTCTGGGAAGGACAGCGCCTTCTGCCGGAAGGATATGTCTCCCAGATGCGTACCCCCACCAAGGCCAACCCCTATTACGGTCTCGGCCTTTGGATCGGCGGCGAATACACCGAACGGCGCGGCTTTGGCGGCCCCAATGTTCCGGGCGGCGTGCTGCACAGCCAGCCCTATAAGGCCAAGGACATCTACCTGTTCGACGGCAACTCCAATCAGGTCGTCTATGTGATGCCCGAGGAGAATACGATTGTACTGCGTATGGGCGGAACGCCTCCGCGCTCGCCGGAGTGGGACAACTCGATCCTGCCCAATCTGATTTACGACGGACTGTCCCAATAGTCCGAAACTGACCGCCAGTCGGAGCCCGTCCCACAGTTGGGGCGGGCTTTTTTCTTTTCTGCAAAGGTGCGTGGTCACAGGGCGGAGATTCAACTTGCGGCAGCGGAATCCGACGACGCGCTTTGGCAAGGTTGACCCGAGATTTCAGGGGCTTGGCTGGGACCGGCTCCACTGTGCAGTTTTTGGAGCCCTTCTCCCCATGACCATCCTGCGTGACGTGCCTGAGTTTGATTATGTGATCCCGGTGGTGGTCGTCGGGGCGGGGGCCTGTGGGTTGACGGCGGCGATGGCGGCGGCGGATGGCGGTGCCGAGGTGCTGGTGCTGGAGCGTGATCCGACCCCGCTGGGTTCGACCAGCATGTCCACCGGCATGATCCCCGCGCCGGGCTCGCCCGAACAGGCCGCTGTCGGCATCGACGACAATCCCGAACTGTTCGTTCAGGACATGATCAAGAAGACGGAAGGGCGCGTGGATGTGGACCTTGCCCGCCTTCTGGCCACCGAGAGCGCCGAGACCATCGCATGGCTGCGCGACAGCCACGGCGTGCCCTTCATCCTGATCGACGACTACATCTATCCGGGCCACAGCCGCATGCGGATGTTTGCCACGCCCAAGCGTTCGGGCGCGGAACTTCAGGCGGCGCTGGAGGCAGGGGCGTCGAATGCGGGCGTCAGCATCCTGACCGAGGCGACCGTGCGCCATCTGTTCGTGGGCGAGGGCGACCGCGTGGTCGGTGTGCGGATCGAGCGTCCCGACGGCTCGCACGAGGATATTGGCTGCGAGACGCTGATCCTCGCCTGCTGCGGCTTCGGGGCCAATCCGGACCTCGTGCGCCGCTACATCCCCGAGATCAACAACATCCCCTATCACGGCCACCCCGGCAATCAGGGCGAGGCCGTCCTGTGGGGCGAGGAACTGGGCGCGGCGCTGGCCGACATGGACGGCTATCAGGGCCACGGCGGTCTTGCCGCAGGCTATGGTGTGCCGATCCTGTGGCCGCTGATCATGGAAGGCGGCTATCAGGTCAATGCCGAGGGCAAGCGTTTCTCGGACGAGACCAAGGGCTATTCCGAACAGGCGGCCAAGGTGAACGCCCAACCGGGTGGCTATGCGTGGTCGATCCTTGATGAGCGCCTGCACGAACTGATGATGAAGTTCGAGGATTACCGCGACGCGCTGGAAGCGGGCGCGGTGCAGACGGCCCACTCCATCGAGGAACTGGCGGCCATCACCTCCACCCCCGTCGAGGCCCTGCGCGAGACGGTCGAGAAGGCCGCCGCCGCCACCCGTGGCGAGATCGAGGACGAGTTCGGCCGCGACTTTACCGGCAAGCCGCCGCTGGTTGCGCCCTATCGCACGGCCAAGGTGGTCGGTGCCCTGTTCCACACGCAGGGCGGTCTGGATATCGACGCCGAGGCTCGCGTGAAGCGCAAGGACGGCGGCGTATTCCCGAACCTGTTTGCAGGCGGCGGCGCGGCGCGTGGCGTGTCCGGCTCCGGTCCAGCTGGATATCTGGCGGGCCACGGCCTTCTGACGGCGACCACATTGGGCAAGCTGGCCGGACGGGCCGCCGCCAAACAGGTGCAGGTCTAAGGCAAGTTCAGGGCTGTGGCAGGCGAAAAGGTGCTTGCCAGTCGGCGAACATCAATTGATATATAAATATACCATTTAGTGAGTTGCGGAGGGGCAACGTGCACGCGGATCCCAACCTTTACGATTACTGGCCGTATCAGGACCGTCCCAAGGTCGTGTGGCCGGGCGGCAAGAAGCTGGCCTTCTGGATCGCGCCGAACATCGAATACTACGAGTTCGACCCGCCCAAGAATGACAAGCGCGCGGGCTGGCCCAAGCCGTCGCCCGACGTCGTGGGTTACTCGCAGCGCGACTGGGGCAACCGCGTGGGGCACTGGCGTTTGATGGAGATGCTGGACCGCCACAACATGCGCGGCTCGATCTCGCTGTCGACGGCCCTGATCGACCACCACCCCGAGATCATCGAGGCCTGCGTGGAGCGGAACTGGGAGTTCTTCTCGCACGGCATCTACAACACCCGTTACTCCTACGGCATGGACGAGGCGCAGGAACGCGCCATGATCCAGGACTCGATCGACACCATCCAGAAGGCGACCGGCCAGCGCATCCGTGGGTATCTGGCTCCGGCCCTGACGCACACCGAGCGCACGCTGGACCTGATCGCGGACATGGACTTCTGGTACACCTGCGACCTGTTCCAGGACGACCAGCCCCAGCCGGTGAAGACCAAGTCCGGCAAGCTGATGTCGATGCCGTATTCGCTGGAAGTGAACGACGTCATCACCTATGGCGCACAGTCGATGGACCCGTGGCGCTATGCCGACATCCTGAAGCGCCACTTCGACCAGCTGCTGGAAGAGGGCGAGGACAGCGGCACGGTCATGTGCATCCCGCTGCACGCCTATCTGGTCAGCCAGAGCCACCGTGTGCGTCCGTTCGAGGAAGCGCTTAAACACATCACCAGCCATTCGGACGATGTGTGGATCACAACCGCCGCCGAGATCGCAGGCTATTACCGCGAGACCTACTGGGACCAGACCAAGGCCGACATCGAGCGTCGCGGTCTGGCCACCGGCGGCACGGGCTTTAGCGGGGAGGGTGCGTAAAAATGAGCCTGCCTGAATCCTATCTGACCTATCCCAAGCGCGCCTATGGCATGGACCAGTCGCTGTACGGCTGGCGCCAGCAGGCCGAGCGGCCCAAGGTGAACTGGCCGAACGGTCAGGCCGTGGCGGCCATGGTCGTGGTGCCGATCGAGCACCACACCCTGACCCCGTCGGGCAAGCCGTTCAAACACCCCGGCGCCATGGTCACGCCCTATCCGGACCTGCGCCACTATACGACGCGCGACTATGGCAACCGCGTCGGCGTGTTCCGTATCCTAAAGGCGCTGAAGGCGGCGGGCGTGAAGGCGACCTTCCCCGTCAACGCCAACCAGCTGGAGCGCCTGAAGCCGCTGGTGGATGCCATCATCGCCGACGGCCACGAGATCGCCGCCTATGGCCTGTCGACCGACCACATCCATTTCGGCGCGCTGGAACGCGAGACCGAAGAGGCATGGGTGGCCGAGGTCCGCGCCCGCTTTGACGCCGCCGGCCTGAAGCCGCGCGTGTGGATGAGCCCCGCCCGTCAACAGTCGTTCAACACGCTGGAAATCATCCGCAGCCATGGCTTCGACATCTGCCTCGACTGGGAACAGGATGATGTGCCGGTCGAGATGACGACGCCTGCGGGCGTGGTGCAGGCCGTGCCGCTGTCCAACGAGATCGACGACCGCAACCTGCTGATCGACAAGCGCCAGTCCGAAGACAGCTGGGCCAATCAGGTGCTGGAAGCGGTGGACTATCTGAAGTCCGAGAAGGACCGCTTCGGTGGCCGCTCCATCGGTTTCACCCTGACGCCCTATGTCTCGGGCCTGCCGTTCCGCGCCCATGCGGTGCGCCGCATCCTGAACACCATCGGCGGTGACGCCGAGGTGTGGTCGGCCACGGCGTCCGAGATCGCCGACGCGGCCAAATAAGGCTCTCCCCGATCGTCCCGCCCTCCCAACCGGGGCGATAAAGAAAAACCCCGACCGGATCGTTCCGGTCGGGGTTTTTTGATGGAGCGGGACCCGATCAGCCCTGACGGGCGGTCAGCCAGTCCACGACTTCCTGCGCATCGACCACATCGGCATATTTCAGCAGCAGGTCGGTCAGGTTGGCGAAGTGATAGCTCTCGTGTTTGTCGGCCACGCACTGCTCGGGAACGATGGTGCGGAAGCCGTAGGACAGGGCATCCACCGCCGTCGCGCGCACACAGCCCGAGGTCGAGCCGCCCGTCACGATCACCGTGTCCACGCCATGCCATTGCAGATAGGAGCGCAGCGGCGTCTCGAAGAACATGCTGGGCATGCGCTTGGTGTACACAAGGTCGATGTCTTCCTTAATATCGCAGCGCGGATCAAAGGCGTGGCGCTCCGAGCCGTATTTGATGTTCTGCAGGCTGTCGGGCGTATTGGTGCGGGTGCCCCAGACGCCAGCGTCACCGCCGTCGGCCTTATAGGCCACGTGCGACCACGCCACCGGCATGTTGGCGCTGCGGGCCAGTTCCGAGATGCGGTTCACCCATTTGATCTGGTCTGGGTCCGTCACATAGGCCGAGACGGGGAACAGGTCGGGGCGGGTATAGGCCTGCTGGAAGTCGATGTTCAGCACGGCCAGCTTGTTGCCAAAGCCGAAACGGGCGCGGGTCGGGTTGGCCTTGATGCTTTCATAGATCTCGCGCGCGGTGCGGTTTTCCCGAACCATGGTCGGTTCGAAATACAGGTCAGACGTCATCAAAGCCCTCCGTTAACAATCCGGCCAAGCCTCCCCTCAGAGGCGGCCGCAAGATCAAAATGATCTATTCATATATCATTTGGCTTGTGGCAGGATTGCAAGAACGAACTGCGGTCGGTCGCAAAGTTTTCTGCCGATAGATCGCGGTTTCAGTCGTCGGCGAGGGGCCGGCGTTCGCGGGTGGTGACGTGGTACTGGAAACGGTCCGAACGGTAGTGCGAGTGGATCAGCTGGACGACGCGCCCGCTGGCATCGCGCATGACCCGCGCCACCTTCAGCAGGGGCGTACCGACCTCGACATCCAGTGCGGCGGCGACGGCGGGTTCGGCGGCCACGGCCATGATCCACTGGTCGGCATCGACGGGTTTGAAACCCGCCCGCTCCAGCAGCACCAGCATGGAGGTGCCCGCCAGATCATCGCGGCTCCAGTTGGCGGCGATGTCGGCGGGGATGTGGTTCACCAGATAGGAAAACGGCTCGCCCTGAAGTTTGCGGCGGCGGATGGAGCGCTGCACGGGCGTGCCTGCCTCCAGTTCCAACTGGTCGGCGATGGCCCCCTCGGCGCTGACGGTGTCGGCTTCCAGCAGCTCGATCTGGGTTTCCAGACCCATCAGCGTCAGGCTCTCGACCAGATTGTCGAACGCGCCTTTGACTACGGGCGAGGGGACGGCGCTGGTGACCACGGTGCCGCGCCCGCGCTGGCGGTCCAGCAGCCCGTCGTCGGCCAGTTCGCTCAGCGCACGCTTCACCGTAATGCGCGAGACATTGAAAATTTTCGCCAGATGCAGCTCGCCCGGCAGCATGGAACCGGGCGGGATGTCGCCCGACCGGATCTGGGCGCGGATGGCCAGATACATCTGGTGATAGAGCGGCGTCGGCAGCGCCGGATCGAGGTGCAGCGGGACCGGAAACGGCCAGATCGCCTCTTCGCTCAAAACTCTTCTCCCCGATCCAATCAAGGTGCCGCGCGGCACCGGACCTTATTGCTTCAAGGACATTGTGTATGACAACGCCTAATGCGGCACCCAGCAGCCTCTTCGACAAACTCTGGGCGCAGCACCTGATCCAGATGAGTGACGCAGGCGCAGGGCTGATCGCCATCGACCGCGTCTTCCTGCATGAACGCACGGGCGGCATCGCGCTCAAGAGCCTGCGGGCGGCTGGCCGTCAGGTGGCCGATCCGGCCCGCGTGTTCGGCACGATGGACCACATCGTCGATACCCATGTGGGCCGCAATGACGACACGCGCATGCCCGGTGGCCGCGAGTTCATCGTCCAGACCCGCGAGGCGGCCCGCGCCGAGGGCATCACCATTTTCGACATCGGCGACAAGCGTCAGGGCATCGTTCACGTCGTCTCACCCGAACAGGGCATCGTCCTGCCGGGCCTGACGGTGGTCTGTCCCGACAGCCATACCTGCACCCAAGGCGCAATGGGCGCTCTGGCTTGGGGCATTGGCTCGACCGAGGCCGAGCATGCGCTGGCCACCCGCACCCTGCGTATCAACCGTCCCAAGACCATGCGGATCACCGTCAACGGCGTGCTGGGTACGGGCGTGACCGCCAAGGACTTGGCCCTGACCCTTCTGGCGCGTCACGGCTCGCGCGGTGGTCAGGGCCATATCGTCGAGTTCGCTGGCACGGCCATCGAGGCGCTGGAGATCGAGGCCCGCCTGACGCTGTGCAATATGGGTGCGGAACTGGGCTGTTTCAGCACCATCATCGCCCCCGATGAAAAGACCTTCGCCTATCTGGCAGGCCGCCCCTATGCGCCCAAGGGCGAGTTGTGGGATCAGGCTGTCGCCTATTGGCGCACGCTGAAAACCGATGACGGCGCGACCTTCGACAAGGAGATCGTGCTGGACGCATCGGAAGTCGGCCCGATGATCACCTGGGGCACCAGCCCGCAACAGGCCATCAGCATCGACGGCATCGTGCCGCACGCCGACGAGGCCAGTGCCGAAATCCACCAGCGCGCCGTCACCTATATGGACGTGACGCCGGGCCAGCCGGTCGAGGGCCTGAAGATCGGCTCGGCCTTTATCGGCTCCTGCACCAACAGCCGCCTGTCGGACCTGCGCCGCGCCGCCGCCATCCTGAAGGGGCGGAAGGTGGCCGACGGCGTGCGCGCCATCTGCGTTCCGGGTTCGGGTCTGGTGAAGGAAGCGGCGGAAGCGGAAGGGCTGGACAAGGTCTTTATCGAAGCGGGCTTTGAATGGCGCGAGCCGGGCTGCGCCATGTGCTTCTTCGCCGGTGGTGAAAGCTTTGGCCCGAAAGAGCGCGTCGTCTCCTCGACCAACCGCAATTTCGAGAGCCGTCAGGGACCGGAAACCCGCACCCACATCGCCAGCCCCGAAGTGGTGGCCGCGTCCGCCATTGCGGGCTGCCTCGCCGATCCGCGCAAACTGGCCGCATAAGGATAAAGATCATGGAAGCTTTCGTTCGCATGACCGCCGTGGCCGCCCCTCTGGTGCGGGCCAATATCGACACCGACATCATCATCCCCTCGCGCGAGATGAAGTCCGTCTCCAAGACGGGGCTGAAAGACGGCCTGTTCGCGGGCTGGCGCTATACCGTCGTGGGCGGGCGCGACCCCAAGCCCGACTTCGTGTTGAACCAGCCGGAATATGCGGGTGTCGGCATCCTGCTGGCGGGTGAAAATGTCGGCTGCGGCTCCAGCCGTGAACACGCCGTCTGGGCGCTGCACGAATACGGCTTCCGCGCTGTGGTCGCCCCCAGCTTCAACCCGATTTTCTACAACAACTGCGTCCGCAACGGCCTGTGCCCCGTCATCCTGCCCGCCGATGTGGTCGCCACGATCGCCGCACAGGTCGAAGCCGACCCCGCCAACGCCAAGGTCACCGTCGATCTGGAAGCCCAAAAAGTCACGGCCCCCGACGGCAGCGAATACGGCTTCACCCTCAATAACGAAGAAGACCGCATCGCCCTGCTCAACGGCTACGATGCCGTGGACCTGACCCTGCTCCACAAGGAAGCCATCGACGCCTTCATCGCAGGCGATCAGGGGCAGAGGCCGTGGGTGTACCTTTAGGAGTCACCAGGCACTTTTTTCAATCGGAATGAAGAGCCATTTGATTCCGTAACTAGAACACACGGCTTAGAGCGGATTGCATCAGCGACTTGGTAGATCTCGTTGCACAGATCACTGCGTTCTTTGCTTGTTTTGATGTAGTATTCGCCGTCTGGGAGATCATACTCAACACCCTTTCCGGATGTGATGGTGCGCTTGGCCCTGAGTTTCAGAGCCATCGACTCATGTAGCTCAGTATAGTGCCCAATGTTAGCGTCGTGCAGTACGATGCGAGCTATGTAAGTTGCCAATTTTCACCTATGTCAATTGTTGAATATCGGCGATATGGTAAAGCTTATGCGCGATGCAATAGCGGGCAGAAAAAAAGGGGGCCGATCTGGCCCCCTTTGGCGTTTTAGAACCCACGCCAGCCCTTGGGCGGGCCAGCCTCTGACAGGAAGCCGTAGAACTCTTCATCCGGCAGCATGGCGGCGACTTCTCTGCGCAGTTCGATCATTTTTTCGATGTCGACGCCGGTGTCGTAGCCCATGGCTTCCAGCATGAAGACGAGGTCTTCGGTGACGATGTTGCCGCTGGCCCCCGGTGCGAAGGGGCAGCCGCCGACGCCGCCTAGCGAGGAGTCCAGCGTGGTGATGCCCAGCTCCAGACCCGCCATGGCATTGGCGAGGCCCAGCCCGCGCGTGTTGTGCAGGTGCAGGCCCGTCAGGTTCTCGTCGCCCACGGCAGCGCGGACGGCCTTGATCAGCTGCTTCACCTGAACCGGATGGGCATAGCCGGAGGTGTCCGACAGGCCCACCTCGTCACAGCCCGCCTTCATCAGACGCTCGGCCAATTCGACCACCTTGGCTTCCGGCACCTCGCCTTCGATGGTGCAGCCAAAGGCGGTCGATAGGGCACCCTCGAAATGCGGACGATTGCCTTCGGGCTGGGCCTTGATCAGTTCGGCTATGGTGGTGGCCGCCTCGATCATCTGTTCGTGGGTGCGGCGCACGTTCTTCAGGCTGTGCGTCTCGCTGCACGACAGGGGCAGGGAGATTTTGTGTGCGCCCGCGGCGATGGCGGCCTCGGCCCCCTTCACGTTCGGCACCAGAACCGCGACCGTCAAACCCTCGATCTGGCGGGCGTATTCGACGATCTCGGCGGTGTCGGCCAGTTGCGGCAGGATGTGCGCAGGCACGAACGAGCCGACCTCGATTTCCTTGAAGCCTGCCGCGACCTGCAGGTCGATCCAGCGCTTCTTCTGCTCGGTCGGCAGGATGGATTTGATGCTTTGCAGACCGTCGCGCGGGCCGACTTCGCTGACAAGAATGGGGGTCCCCACCACTTACTCCCTCAAATGATCTATTATTATATCATTAGATCGTTTATCGCTGTCGGTCTAGGACAGTTATGGCCCATCGGGCCGATGCTTTGAGGGGTTAAGCGTCATGAAAGAAGCCGTTCGCCAAGGTCCGCTCGCGGGACTCAAGGTCATCGAGTTCACCCACATGGTCATGGGGCCGGCGGCGGGTGTGATCCTCGCCGATCTGGGTGCCGATGTGATCAAGGTCGAGCCCGCCAATGGCGACGCGACCCGCGACCTGAAAGGGTCGGGCGCGGGCTATTTCGTCATGTACAACCGCAACAAACGCTCCATCCGTCTGGACATGAAGTCCGAGGACGGTCTGGCCACGGCCAAGGCTTTGTGCGCGGGCGCGGACGTCATCATCGAGAACTTCCGTGCGGGGGCGCTGGACCGTCTGGGGCTGTCCTATGAAGAACTGTCCGAGGTCAATCCGGGCCTGATCTACTGCTCGGAAAAAGGCTTCCTGCCGGGGCCGTATGAACAGCGCACGGCGCTGGACGAAGTGGCCCAGATGATGGGCGGTCTGGCCTATATGACGGGTCCGGCGGGGCGTCCGTTGCGGGCAGGGGCTTCGGTCATCGACGTGACGGGCGGCATGTTCGGCGTGATCGGTATTCTGGCCGCGCTGGAAGAGCGCCGCCGCACGGGCCGTGGCCAGCTGGTCAAGAGCGCCCTTTACGAAACGACCGCCTTCCTCGTCGGCCAGCACATGGCGCAGAAGGCTGTCACCGGAACCGCCGCACGTCCGATGCCGGAGCGTATCTCGGCCTGGTCCATCTATGACGTCTTCCAGACCAAGGACGGCGAAGGCGTGTTCATCGGCGTGGTCACCGACAAGCTGTGGCTGGTGTTCTGTGACCTGTTCAGCCTGACGGAGCTGAAGGCAAACGAGGCCTATGCGCTCAACAATGCCCGCGTGGCGGCGCGTGACCAGATCCTGCCCGTCGTGCGCGAGGTGGTGGGCCAATACACCCGCGAGGAACTGATCGACATGCTGTCGCCCAGCGGTCTGCCGTTCGCGCCGATTGCCCGACCGGAGGACCTGTTCGACGACCCCCACCTGAACACGGGCGGTCTGGTCGACGTGACCATGCCGAACGACGAGGTGGTTCGCCTGCCGTCCCTGCCGATTGAAATGGATGGCCGCCGCTTTAACGAACCCGCCGCCGCCCCCAAGTCGGGCGAGCATCAGGACGAGGTTCTGGCCGAACTGGCCAAGGGTTGATCTCAAAAAGCAAAAGGCCCGATCGGATGATCGGGCCTTTCTCTTATCGGGTGCTGACCCGCGCCGTGACCGAAAGGCCGGGGCGCAGGCGCTGGACCAGCGGCTGGTCCGGATCGATGCTGATCTTCACCGGAACGCGCTGGGCCACCTTGGTGAAATTGCCGGTGGCATTGTCGGGCCGGATGACCGCGAACTCGGAACCCGTGGCAGGCGAGATGACCTCGACCTTGCCGGTCAGGGTCTGGCCGCCCAGCGCATCCACTGCCAGTTCGACCTTTTGGCCGATGGTGATGTTGCGCATCTGGTTTTCTTTGAAGTTGGCGACCACCCACAGATCGGTCGGGACAAGGGCCATCAGCTGGCTGCCGGTCTGGACCTGCTGGCCGACGCGGACGGTGATCTCACCCAGACGGCCCGAACGCGGGGCCAGAATACGGGTGTTGGCCAGATCGATCTCGGCCAGATGCACCTTGGCGCGGGCGCTTTCGACGGCCGCTTCCAACGTGCCGCGATTGACGACGGCCGAGGTCACGCCCGTCTCGGCGATGCCCTCGCTGGCGCGGGCGGCGGCCAATTGCGCCTCTGCGGCCTGCAGCGCAGTGCGGGTTACATCAACCTGTGCCTGCGAGACCCAACCGCCTTCGAACAGGCGACGGGCGCGGTCATGGTCGGCGCGCGCCTTGGTGACATTGGCCTGTGCGCTGGCGATGCTGGCGCGGCTCTGGGCCACGCCGCCGCGGGCGGAGTTCTGGGACTGGGCCGAGTTGGCCAGCTGGGCCTCGGCGGCGTGCAGGTCGGCCTTGGCCTGTTCCAGCTTCTGGACGTAGATGCGGTCGTCGATGGTGGCCAGAAGATCGCCTTCCTTCACCGTCTGGAAGTCCTGCACCAGAACCTGCGTCACGGCCCCCGACACCTGCGGTGCGATGGTGGTCACCTGACCGCGTACATAGGCGTTGTCGGTGTGCTGGACGCCATTGTTGAACGGCGGCAAGGCCCACGCCTTCATGATCAGCGCGATGCCTACAAGCGCCAGCGCAGCCATGACGACGGCGAACAGGATGCGCTTGCGCGGCGGCACATTGATCGTGGGCGGCGCAGGGGTGGCCGCAGGCGGTGCGGGTGGTGCGGCTTGGGGCTGATCGTTGGTGGGGGGCGTGTCAGTCATGAGGTTCTCGGCGGACGATCAGGACCGCGCGGGCGGCGCAGGCGGTGTCGCGGGCGGTCGGGTGCGGAAATGGTGGATGGTGGTCCAGATGCAGCCGGCGGCGGCGATGAGGGCCACGACGAAAAAGGCGTCGTTGTAGGCCAGGATATTGGCCTGCTGGTTGATCTGCTGTTGCAGCAGGGCATAGCCCTCGGCGGTGCGGACACTGCTGTCGCCGATGACGCTGCCATAGGCTGCCGACAGCTGTTTGAGGCGAAGCTCGATGTTTGGATTGCCCGCCAGCATGCCCTCGGCCAGATGGATCTGGTGATAGCGGGTACGCACGGCCTGAAGCGTCAGGACAAAGGACTGTCCGGCCAGCCCCGCGATATTGTTCGACAGGGCAAACAGCACGATGAAGCTGACAAGGTTGTGGGTGCCCTTCTGGAACACCTGAACGATGCCGGAAATCATGGCCGGCCCCAAAAACATGCCCGAGGCAAAGGCCAGCAGCGACTGGCTGAAGAACAGCTGGGCCGGATAGGACTGGGTCGTCAGGCGCGAGTCCATAAAGGCTCCGATGGCCATCAGGCCCAGCGACAGGGCAATCGGCTTGTGCAGCATGGTCGGATTGATGGTCAGGGCGCTGAACACCACACCGCAAGCCGTGGCCAGTGCCCAGCCCACCCAAGGGGTCTCCAACCAGCCCAGGCAGAGCCCGAGAGCAAGCAGGGCACCGGAGAGGCCGGGGG
>NZ_CAMZFB010000013.1 GCF_947305955.1 uncultured Brevundimonas sp. | reverse complement strand
GTCAGGCAGTTTGAATACGAAACGACCCATCTCAGCGGCCTCCCGTCATGACAGACTTCAAAGCGTCAGCGACCCGTTGCGGGCCGGGGAAATACTCCCACTCGAAGGCGTGCGGATAAGGCGTGTCCCAACCCGTGACGCGGGCAACGGGAGCTTCCAGATGATAGAAGCAACGTTCCTGAACCAGCGCGCTCAGCTCGCCGCCGAAGCCCGAGGTTTTCGGGGCTTCGTGGACGATGACGCAGCGGCCCGTCTTCTTCACGCTGGCCTCGATGGTCTCGATGTCCAGCGGCACCAGCGTGCGCAGGTCGATCACCTCGGCATCGACACCGGCGTGTTCCGCACCGGCCAGCGCGACCCAGACCATGGTGCCATAGGCGAGGATGGTCACGTCATTGCCCTCGCGCATCACGCGGGCCTTGCCGATCGGTACATTGTATTTTTCAGCCGGAACCTGCGCCAGTTCCTGCGCCTTCCACGGCGACACCGGCTTTTCGTGCCAGCCGTCGAACGGGCCATTATACAGGCGCTTCGGCTCGAAGAAGATCACCGGATCCTCGTCCTCGATGGCCGAGATCAGCAGGCCCTTGGCATCATACGGGTTCGACGGAATGACGACCTTCAGACCCGCGATGTGGGTGAACAGGCTCTCAGGGCTTTGCGAGTGGGTCTGGCCGCCGAAGATGCCGCCGCCGTACGGCGAGCGGATCACCATCGGACAGGTGAACTGGCCACCCGAGCGGTAACGCATCTTGGCCGCCTCAGAGACGATCTGGTCGTAGGCAGGATAGATGTAGTCCGCAAACTGGATTTCGACGACGGGGCGCAGACCATAGGTGGCCATGCCGATGGCGGTGCCGACGATGCCGGTTTCCGAGATCGGAGCGTCAAAGCTGCGGGTAAGGCCGTGCTTCTTCTGCAGGTGGTCCGTGACACGGAACACGCCGCCGAAATAGCCGGTGTCCTCGCCATAGGACAGCACGCTGGCGTCCTCGGCCATCTTGTTATCCAGCGCAGAATTCAGCGCCTGGATCATGTTCATCGGGGCAATGCCGCTGGCCGGAGCGACGGACGCAGGCGCGTCCTTCTGGTCGACCATGTCCGCTTCAATCTTGTCGTTGATTTCGGCCATGTGATCAGACTCCCACTTCGCGGCGCTGCTCGACCAGACGCCAGTCCGGTTCGGCAAACACTTCTTCGAACATTTCCTTCACGCTCGGGCGGGACTGGCCCAGCGTGCCGATGGCCTCGGATTCCTTGGCGGCGGCGCGGACCTGCTCGACGGCCTCGGCCTCGGCGGCGGTCTGCTGCGCGTCGGACCATTCACCGATCTTGATCAGGTGCTGTTTCAGGCGCTCGATGGGATCGCCCAGCGGCCAGTGATCGTGCTCGTCACCCGGGCGGTAACGGCTGGGATCGTCCGAGGTCGAGTGCGGGGCACCGCGATAGGTGAAGATCTCGATCAGGGTTGCGCCCTGATTGGTGCGGGCGCGCTCTTCGGCCCACGCGGTCGCAGCCCAGACAGCGAGGAAGTCGTTGCCGTCCACGCGCAGGGTCGGCAGGCCATAGCCGATGCCCTTGGAGGCAAAGGTCGTCTCCAGACCACCGGCAATCCCTTGGAAGGACGAGATGGCCCACTGGTTGTTGACGATGTTCAGGATGACCGGTGCCTTATAGACGGCAGCGAAGGTCAGGGCCGAGTGGAAGTCGCTCTCGGCGGTCGAACCGTCACCGATCCATGCAGCGGCGATCTTGTTGTCGCCCTTATAGGCGCTGCCCATGGCCCAGCCGACAGCCTGCACGAACTGGGTGCCGAGGTTGCCCGAAATGGTGAAGAAGCCATAGTCCTTGGCCGAGTACATGATCGGCAGCTGGCGGCCTTTGATCGGGTCTGCGGCGTTGGAATAGATCTGGTTCATCATGGTCGCCAGCGGATAGCCGCGCGCGATCAGAAGCCCCTGCTGGCGATAGGTCGGGAAGCCCATGTCCTCGCGGCTAAGGACCATGCCCTGCGCCACGGCGATCGCTTCCTCGCCGGTACATTTCATATAGAAGCTGGTCTTGCCCTGACGGTGGGCGCGGTGCATCCGGTCATCGAAGGCCCGCGTCAGGATCATGGCCTTCAGGCCGCGACGCAGGGTTTCCGGATCAAGCTTGGGATTCCACGGGCCTTGGGCCACGCCCTCATCGTCCAATACGCGAATAAGACGAAAGGCCATCTCGCGCATTTCTGCAGGCGTAGTACTGACTTCGGGGCGTTCGACAGCGCCGGCTGCATCCAGTTGAAGGTGCGAAAAATCCGGCTTGTCTCCCGGTCGCCCGTGGGGCTCCGGAACGCGGAGTGACAGTGGGGGCGTGTTTTTCATGTGCATCCCGTCCCTCTATAGCGGCACGCGTTTCCTCGTTCGGAAAGGCATAGCATGGCCCCGCTCCATGCGCTCTTCCAAATATACCCTTGCAATACTCTCAAATAGGGTATTTTATTGCGCGTAATCGCAATCTGGAGAACGCCTTTGGCCGACGAACTTGATCCAATCGACGCACGCATCCTCGACATCCTGCAGCAGGATGCTGGACTGTCGGTCGCCGAAGTCGCTGATCGCGTAGGTCTGTCGGCCTCGCCATGCTGGCGCCGGATCAAGAGACTGGAGGATAGCGGCCTGATACGCAAGCGCGTAACGCTGCTCGATGCCAGCCTGCTGGGTCTGGACTTCGAAGTTTACGCCATCGTCAAACTGTCGCTGCCGTCGCGCGAAAACCTCGACATCTTCGAAAAAGCCGTCGAGACCTGGCCTGAAGTCGTGCAGTGCGCGACCATCACCGGCCGCGAGGATTACGTGCTGCGAATCATCACGTCGGACATGCACACCTTCGACAAATTCCTGCGCGACAAACTGCTGACGCTGGGCATCGTGTCCGACTGCGCCAGCCACATCGTGACGCGCGGCGTGAAGAATGTGACCACCCTGCCGCTGAGCATTGTCACCCCTCACGTCAACTGACGCTACGTCACATTGCACAATGACCGACGCCGCCCTTAATCTGGGGCGGCGTTGTTGTTTGGGCGGCGCTCAACTCAAGGACACCCCCCGTGATTGAACTGGTCATCGAAGGAACCCGCCGCGATCTGGGCGGCTTCGAGGTCTCGCGCATCCTGCCGCACGTCCAGCAGCGCATGGTCGGCCCCTTCGTCTTTCTGGATCAGATGGGACCGGCCGAATTCGCGCCGGGCAGCGATGCCATCAATGTCCGCCCTCACCCGCACATCGGCCTGTCGACCCTCACCTATCTGTTCGAGGGCGAGATCATGCACCGAGACAGTCTGGGCTATACCCAGCCGATCATTCCGGGCGAGGTGAACTGGATGACCGCGGGCTCGGGCATTGTGCATTCCGAACGCACCGACCCGCTCAAGAAATCACAGGGCGGGGCCATGCACGGCATGCAGGCGTGGGTTGCCCTGCCGACCGAGAAGGAAGAGATCGCCCCCTCCTTCACACATCTGGGCGAGGACGCCCAGCCGTCAGACCGCAGCGGCGGCGTCTTTACCCGTCTGGTCGCTGGCGCGGCCTTCGGGGAGCGCGCGGGCACGCCGGTTGAGAGCCCGCTCTATTATCTGCACTATGAACTGCCCGTCGGCGGCACCTTCACCGCCCCGCCCGGTCCGGGCAAGGCTGGCGGCTATAGCGAGCGCGCCATCTATATCGCCGCGGGCGAGGTGGAGGTGGACCATCAACGCTTCCACACCGGACAGATGGTGGTCTTTGCCCCGCACGCCGAGCCTGTCATCACCGCCATCCAGCCCTCAACCGTCATGTCGATGGGCGGTGAGCCGCTGGGCAAGCGTCACATCTGGTGGAATTTCGTCTCTTCGTCGAAGGAGCGGATCGATCAGGCCAAGGCGGACTGGAAGGCGGGCCGAATGATCCTGCCGCCCGAGGACTCTCTGGAATTCATCCCGCTTCCCGAATAACAGCCCTCAAAAGGTCACGCTTTCGTCCATAAGGCGAACGGTAGATTTCTAGCTGCGCCTTTCAGGCGACAGCGTGATCGCCTCCCCCGACCGGCACACGCCACCAGTACCGAGTTCCGCATGCAAAGCCTTGTTCCGGCCCTGTCAGCACAGGTCGAGTACACCCTTGAAAGCCTCTCCGAACAACATGCCGGAGAGTTGGCTGACCGGTTCTATGAAGTCCTGCTGACCGACGAGGAGGCGCTGACCTTCCTCAGCTCGGCCATGGTCGAGGAACGTCTGAAGTCTTCGCTGGTCCGCTGGGTGGTCGACCTGTTCCGCCAGAGCGGGGATGCCGCCGCCGAGTTCCGTGAGCAGCAGCGCAAGATCGGCGAGGTCCACGCCCGCATCAAGGTGCCCCTGCGTCTGGTCATGCACGGGGCCAGCGTCCTGAAGATGCGGCTGGCCGAATTGTTGTCCGCACAGGATCTAACCCGCGACGAACTGGCCTCGGCCATTTCCGCCGTCGATTGCCTGATCGACGAGGCCATCGCCATCATGAGCGAGGCCTATATGAAGGGCTCGATGCGGCGCGCTCAGGTGGATGAGTCCTATCGCCTGTTCGCACTGGGTCAGGACATCGCCCATGAACGCGACGGCCAGATCGCGGCCCTGTTCGAATGGCTGCAAGGTGTTCTGTTCCGCATGTTCGAGGACGGCCATCTGACGGCGGGCCGTCTGGGGGCCTCGCCCTTCGGACTGTGGCTGACGCACCGTGCGGGCCTGATTTTCGAAGGTGCGCCCAGCCTCAAGGGTATCGACGAACTGGTGTCCTGCATCGACAGCGATATCCTGTTGCGCGTCACCCATGCCCATGACCGCGGCGAGCCGATGACCGCTCCTCTGGCAGAGCTTCAAGCCACCGTTCAGGAAATCAAATTCCTGATCAACGACCTGTTCCAGAGCGTTGCAGGACTTGAGAACGGTCGCGACCCGCTGACCCGCGCGCTCAACCGCCGCTTCCTGCCCACCATCCTCAGCCGCGAGATCAGCCTGGCCAAGAGCTCCGGTGCTCCGCTCAGCGTGATCATGTTGGACGTGGACCACTTCAAGGCGATCAACGACACCCACGGCCACTCTGCAGGCGACCTTGTGCTGAAACAGGTGGCCGAGGTGATTGCCGACAACATCCGCCTCAGCGACTTTGTCTTCCGCTATGGCGGGGAAGAGTTCCTGATCGTGCTGGTCGAGACCACGATCGACGATGCCGAGGTCGTGGCCGAGCGCATGCGTCAGGCGCTGGCCAGTCGCGATCTACGCCTGCCGACCGGCGGGGAACTGCGCGTGACGGCGTCTATCGGTCTGGCCGCGTTCAACGAGCACCCCGACTACAACCAATTGATCGAGACGGCCGACGCCGCCCTTTATCAGGCCAAGAACTCGGGCCGGAACCGCACCGTTATCGCGGCCTGATCAAGCCCCTCCAAAGCAGGTGACAAGGCTTTAACTATTCAAGGGTTGCCGCCTCCTTTTAAGTCTGTCCGACACAGGCAAGGAGTGGCTTCATGACATCCCCCATTGCTCGACTGCTGATCATGGCGGCGGTCGCGCTCCCTCTTGGCGCGTGCGGCGTGCGCTACTATCCGATGACACCGGCACAGCCGCTCACCGCTCTCGAAGCGCAGACCTGCGCCCAGCTTGCCGATGATCTGCAGAGTGCCCTGCAGACCCAGCAGAACATCGCCCGCATAGAGGCCGCCGCGTCGCCCAATCGTCTGGACCGTCCACGCCTCTATTCCACCCGCAAATCCGACGCCGACGCAGCAGTGACGGCCCATATCGCCCAGTTGCGATCCGTCATGGCAAACAAGGGATGCGCCGCCTGAGCATCGGCAAAGGCCCAAGCCGCAGACAAAACAAAAACGGCGCGCCCCGCATGGAGCGCGCCGTTTTCTTTTCAGCGATTTATGGGCCTCAAGTAGCGCTTAGCGCGGTAGGCCCACCAAATGCCCCTCAAGTAGCCCGAAGGGCGATAGGGGCACTAAATAACGGGCCTCAAGTAACGCGAAACGCGTTAGGCCCACTCAAAATCAAGCCTGCATCGTCCAGCCTTCGACGCCCATGGCGGCTTGGCGAACGGCTTCCGAACGGGTCGGGTGCGGGTGGCAGGTGCGGGCGATGTCTTCCGATGCGCCGCCGAAGGCCATGGTCATGCAGGCTTCGCCGATCATCTCGCCAGCTTGCGGGCCAAAGATGTGGACGCCCAGAACCTTGTCGGTCGCGGCATCGGCCAGAACCTTCACGAAGCCTTCGGTCTCGTGGTTAATCTTGGCGCGGCTGTTGGCGGCAAACGGGAATTTGCCCTTCTTGTAGTTCACGCCTTCGGCCTTCAGGGCTTCCTCGGTCTTGCCGACCCATGCCACTTCCGGCGAGGTGTAGATGACCGACGGGACCAGTGCGTAGTCCACGTGGCCAGCCTTGCCGACCATCAGTTCGATGGCGGCCACGGCGTCTTCTTCGGCCTTGTGGGCCAGCATCGGGCCGTGGGTCACGTCACCGATGACCCAGATGCCATCAGCGACCTTGAAGTGGTCGTTGGCGATGAAGCCGCGTTGGTCCGGCGTGATGCCGACGGTTTCGAGGCCGAGACCAGCGGTGAACGGACGGCGGCCGATGGCCACCAGAACCACGTCACCCTTGATCGTTTCGGCAGTGCCGCCAGCCGCCGGCTCGACGGTCAGCTCAACGCCGTCCTTCGAGGTCTTGGCACCGGTGACCTTGGTCGACATCTTGAAGTTCAGGCCTTGCTTGGCCAGACCGCGCTGGAAGGCGGTGGCGACTTCGCCGTCCATGCCTGCGCCGACCTTGTCGAGGTATTCAACGACGGTGACTTCGGCACCCAGACGGCGCCACACCGAACCCAGCTCAAGGCCGATCACGCCCGCACCGATGACGATCATGTGCTTCGGAACCTTCGGCAGGAACAGAGCGCCGGTCGAGTCGATGATCTTGCCTTCTTCGAAAGCGACGCCCGGCAGCGGGGTCGGCTCCGAGCCCGTGGCGATCAGGATGTTCTTGGTTTCCAGAACCTGCTTCGAACCGTCGGCAGCTTCGACCTCGACCTTGCCCTTGCCGGCGATCTTGCCATAGCCACGGACGACCGTGACCTTGTTCTTCTTCATCAGGAACTCGATGCCCTTGGTCAGGGCTTCGACGCTGTCGTCCTTGGACTTGTGCATCTGGCCGAGGTTCAGCTTGGGCTTCACTTCGATGCCGATGTGGGCGAACTCGTTGTTGGCTTGTTCGAACAGTTCCGACGAGTGCAGCAGAGCCTTGGTCGGCATGCAGCCCACGTTCAGGCAGGTACCGCCCAGCGTCGGGTTTTTCTCGACGAGAGCAGCCTTCAGGCCCAGCTGGCCTGCACGGATGGCGGCATTATAGCCACCCGGACCTGCACCGATGATGACGACGTCGTAGGCTTCGGCCATGGAATCCTCTGAGCATTAAAATTCGTGCCCAGACAGACAGGCACATTCGCTGTGGGGCTTAGGCAGACCCTGACTTTGGGTCAACCGCTGCTGCACATATGGGCGCACGTTTTGACCAATGCAAAGCGCAGGTGTGGCGCATCAGCGGCAAATTTCGCATGCCGATACCCTGTTAGACACAAATGTCCGTCGTTCGGAGGTTAGGGGCGGAGGATAAGGGCGCTGTCAGCCGCCTGTGCGTGGATGCAATCGCGGCGCGGCTGCCGGAGGCCGGAAAACAAAAAAGCCCGCCGAGGTGGCGGGCCTTTTTCTGTTTATCTCGACTGGAGCGGGCGAGGCGATTCGAACGCCCGACCCTCACCTTGGCAAGGTGATGCTCTACCCCTGAGCTACGCCCGCATCCGTCAGGACGACTGTGTCGTCCGCGTCGAGGTGGTGGTGAATAGCCAAAGCCGATGCCGTTGGCAACAGGCAAAAAGCTGAAATCATACAGTTTTCGAAAATTTCTCGGTCGCTCACAGGCAGGGCCGGAAAACAAAAAGGCCCGCCGTGGTGGCGGGCCTTTTTCTGTTTATCTCGACTGGAGCGGGCGAGGCGATTCGAACGCCCGACCCTCACCTTGGCAAGGTGATGCTCTACCCCTGAGCTACGCCCGCATCCGTTGGACGGCTGTGCCGTCCGGCGTCGAGGAGGAGGCGTTTAGCCGCCCCCTCTCCGATCCGCAACCGTTTTTTTAAGATCGCGGAATTTTCTTTGCGTTCTTAGCGCGGTGCCAGACGGATGGCACCGTCCAGACGGACGCATTCGCCGTTGATGTAAACGTTCTCGGCCAGATGCAGGGCGAGGTTTGCATAGTCCTTGGGGGTGCCAAGGCGTTTCGGGAACGGGATCATGGCGGCCAGGGCGTCCTGAACCTTCTGGTCCATGCCCGCCATCATCGGGGTCCACATGATGCCCGGCAGGATGGTGTTGACGCGCACGCCGTCGTTCATCAGGTCGCGGGCGATCGGCAGGGTCATGGCATAGACGCCGCCCTTCGAGGCCGAATAGGCGGCCTGACCGATCTGACCGTCCTGTGCGGCAACGGAAGCCGTGTTGATGATGGCACCGCGCTCGCCGTCTTCCATCGGATCCAGCGTGACCATGCCGGCAGCCGACTTGGACAGGACGCGGAAGGTACCGAACAGGTTGATCGTCACGGTGCGCTCGAACTGCGCCATGTCATGGGCGCGGATCTCGCCGGTGTCCTTCTTGCGCGAGACGGTCTTTTGGCCGGTGGCGATACCGGCGCAGTTTACGGTCAGGCGCTCCTGGCCGTGGGCAGCACGAGCCTTGGCGAAACCGGCATCGACACTCTCGTCCGAGGTCACGTCCACCTTGCAGAAGACGCCGCCGATTTCCTTGGCGATGGCCTCGCCCTTTTCTTCGTTCAGGTCGAAGATGGCGACCTTGACGCCCTTGGCAGCCAGAGCACGTGCCGTGCCCTCGCCCAGACCGCTGGCACCACCCGTGACAACTGCGGCAATCGAACCGTCGAGCTTCATCGCTATTCGTTCCTATATAAATTTCTGAACCCAGAACTGGCTGAAGGGATTTAGCGGTAATGCCCGCAAAAACCAAAACGACATCCCCGATGGATGCCATCGATCCAGAAAAGGCTCTTGTGCCCGTGGTCCATAAAACGAATACGATGCACGTCAAACGCGATTTCTGGCCGAAGATGCGGCGCGTGGCGTCCCACGTCCCTTTTGCGAAACAGGCGATCGCCGCGTGGTACGCCACCCAGGACCCTGAAACGCCGTTCAGGGCCAAGGCGGTCCTCTTGGGTGCGCTGGCCTATTTCGTCATGCCGGTCGATGCCATCCCCGACATCTTTGCGGTCGTCGGGTTCAGCGATGATGCCGCTGTTCTGGCCGCGGTGCTGGCCACCTTCGGGGCCAGCATCAAGGACAGACACTATGACAAGGCCAAGCAGACCCTTGAGAGCCTGCGCGCCGAAGATGACGGTGACGAAGAGGCCTAGTCCTCGATCGTCACCACAATCTTGCCCATGGCCGAACGCTCGCTCAGCGCCCTGATGGCGTCGGCGGATCGTTCCAGCGGATAGGTACCCGAGATGCGCGGCTTGATCTTGCCCTGCGCATAGAGCGCCATCAGTTCCTTCATATTCTGGGCATGGCCCGCCGGATCGCGCGTTATGGCGGCGCCCCAGAACACGCCCACTACCGAGACAGACTTCAAAAGAGTCAGGTTCAGCGGCAGGGCCGGAATACCGGCGGGGAAGCCCACCACCAGATAGCGCCCGTTCCAGTCCATGGCGCGCAGGGCAGGTTCCGCATAGTCGCCGCCGACCGGATCATAGACGACATCGGCACCATCACGGCCCGTCGCCAGTTTGAACTCGCCCGCCAGTTCCTTCTGTGCGGCCTTGTCCATCGGTCCCGACGGATAGATGAGGCCGTTGTCGGCCCCCAGTTCCAGCGCGAACTCGACCTTATCATTGGTTGACGCTGCCGCGACCACGCGCGCGCCCATGGCCTTGCCCAGCTCGACTGCCGCCGCACCGACGCCCCCCGCAGCGCCCAGCACCAGAAGCGTCTCGCCCGGTTGCAGATTGGCGCGATCCTTCAGAGCGTAATAGGAGGTGCCATAGGTCATGATGAAGGCCGCAGCCGTCTCGAAATCCATACCGTCCGGAATGGGGATGATCTGGTTCGCCTTGATCGCCAGACGTTCGGCCAGCCCGCCCCAGCCGGGCACCGCAATCACGCGGTCGCCACGGCGAACACCCGTCACGCCCTCGCCCACGGCATCGATCACACCGGCAACCTCGGCTCCCGGCGAGAAGGGACGTTCGGGTTTGAACTGGTATTTGTCCTCGATGATCAGGGCGTCGGGATAGTTGATCCCCACCGCCTTCACCTCGATCACCACCTCGCCCTTACCGGGCGTGGGATCCATGACATCTTCAACGACAAGCGTCTCTGGCCCACCCGGGCTCTTGGACAAAACTGCGCGCATAGATACTACTCCGCTCCCCATAGGCGTGTGCCGACACAATCGTGACGCTAATGCACGCCATAGCCCCCTGCCTAGAGGGCGAACACTGTTTTAGGAGCATCCATGGTCCGACCCGCACTTATTCTGCACGGCGGCGCAGGCGCACGACGCGAACGCAACTATGACCGCGAGGTCGTACACATGCGCGAAGTGGTCGAGGCCATGAAGGCACGGCTGGACGCTGGAGCTTCGGCGCTGGATGTCGCGGTCGAAACGGTCGTGATGCTGGAAGACAGCGGCCTTTATGTCGCGGGACGCGGGGCCTCGCCCAACCTCGACGGCGAATACGAACTGGATGCCAGCATCATGGATGGGGCATCAGGTAAGGCCGGTGCCGTCGCCGCCCTGCAGGGCTTCCGCAACCCTGTGGTGGCCGCGCGCGCCGTGATGGACAAGACCCCGCACGTCATGCTGGCCGGAAACGGTGCCGCCCGCTTTGCGCAGGCGCAGAACCTCGAGCCCGTGACCGATGCGGAAAGCTGGTACACCCGTGCGGGCAAGGGAGAGGACAACCATCCCCCCGGCACGCTCAGCCACGGCACGGTCGGCGTCTGCGTTCTGGATACCCAGGGCCGTCTGGCCGCCGCAACCTCGACCGCCGGTGTGTTCGGCAAGATGCCGGGCCGCGTGGGCGACACCCCCATCCCCGCCGCCGGTACATGGGCGGACGACAATGCGGCGGTGTCCTGCACCGGACAGGGCGAGTATTTCATCCGCGTCGCTGCCGCCGCACGTACAGCCATTTCGGTGGGGGCCGGACAGTCGCTGGAACAGGCCGCACAGGCCACGATCGACAAGATCGGCGCATTGGGCGGTGACGGCGGATTGATCGCGCTGGACCGCGAGGGCCGCATCGCCGATCCCTATAACAGCCAAGGCATGAAACGGGCCTGGCTGGACACCGACGGCAATATTGTCGTGCGCGTTTTCAACGACTGATACGGTCAAGCTTTGGTAAATATTACAAGACCGTAAGGTGCGGGTGGCGACAAGCCGACGTTAAGTGTGCCCCACACTTTTCAATCGGGAGTGGTCCATGAAGACCCGCCACCTGTTCTGCGCCGCCGCCTCGGCCCTTGCCCTCTGCACTGCGGTGCCGGCTCTGGCCCATCCGGCCGCCCCTGCCGCCGCCCAACAAGCCTCGAGCGTCACCGTCCCGCCGCTGGGCTATACCCATCGCCGTCTCGACAACGGCATGGACGTTTACACCCGCAATGACCCAACCTCGGCCAATGTCGCGGTTCAGGTCTGGTACCGCGTCGGCGGCAAGGACGACCCTTCGGGCCGCTCGGGCTTTGCCCACCTTTTCGAACACCTGATGTTCAAGGCGACCGAGAACGTCCCGAACGAAACGTTTGACCGCCTGACCGAGGACGTCGGTGGCTATAACAACGCCTTCACCGCCGAGGACGTGACCGCCTATCACGAGATGGTTCCGGCCAATCACCTCGAGCGTATCCTGTTTGCCGAAGCCGACCGTATGGGCACGCTGGTGGTGGATGCGGACAACTTCGCCTCCGAACGCGACGTGGTGAAGGAAGAATACCGCCAGAGCGTTCTGTCCAACCCCTATGGCCGCCTGTTCAGCCTGTTCATGCCGGCCACCTTCTTCAAGGAGCATCCGTACCGTCGCGGCGTGATCGGCTCGATCGAGGAACTGGAATCCGCCTCGCTGGAAGACGTGCTGCGCTTCCACCGCACCTATTACCGTCCGGACAACGCCTTCCTGATCGTGGACGGCAATTTCAACGAGGCGCAGCTGAACGGCTGGGTGGACCAGTATTTCGGCCCGCTGAAGAACCCTGACACGGCCATCCCTGTCCGTCAGGTCCGTGAACCGGCTATCGAAGCGCCGGAAGAGCACACCTTCTATGCGCCGAACGTGCCGCTGGAGACGGTTGTCATCGGCTGGCACACCGTACCGGCCAGCCACCCCGACGTCGCCGCCCTGTCGGTGTTGGACGGCATCCTGTCGACCGGAGAAAGCAGCCGACTGCACCGCGCCCTGGTCTATGAGGCACAGGCCGCCAACAACGCCTCCTCCATGCCCGACTTCATGAAGGAAGCGGGTTACCTCATGGCCTATGCCATGATGTCGCAAGGCCGCACGCTGGACGAAGGCCGCAGCCTGCTGGAGCGCGAGATCGCTCGCCTGCGCGATGAACCGGTAACCGAGGCCGAGCTGACTGAGGCCAAGAATGAACTGATCGCAGCGGCTCTGGCCGAACGCGAGGGCGCGCAAGGCCGCGCCGATGTTCTGGGCTGGGCCCTGATCAAGACGGGCGATGCCGCCAGCGCCGACAATGAGGTCGCCGAACTGCAAAAAGTCACCGCCGCTGACATCCAGCGCGTGGCCCGCCAGTACCTGACCCCGCAGCGCCAGATCACCATCCGCTATCTGGCGTCGGACGAGGCCAATCCGACCACGCAACAGCGCGTGAATATGGAAGGTCCGGTCAAGGTGGCCGACCTCGCCCCGATGGGCACGCCGTCGGTGACCAAGCCGGAAGCCGAGCGCACCCCCATTCCGCAAGCCGGACCGGAAGTCAGCCCCGCCACGCCCGCCATCGCCGACTTCCGTCTGGACAATGGCGTGCGCGTTCTGGTTGCCCCCAACACCCAGCTGCCTCTGGTCTCGGCACGCCTGACCTTCAAGGCGGGCAGCGCCTATGACCCGCAGGGCAAGGCCGGTGTCGCCGCCATGACGGCCAACATGCTGACGCAGGGCACCCAGACCCTGTCGGCGCCGCAGATCGCGACCCAGATCGAACAGCTGGGGGCCAATATCGGTGCCGGTGCCGGCCGCGACCAGTTCAACGTCTATGCCAGCAGCCCGTCCAACGTCTTTGGCCAGACCATGGAACTGCTGAGCCAGATCGTCCTCAAGCCCGCCTTCTCGCAAGAGGAACTGGAGCGTCAGCGCACCCAGGCTCTGGACAATCTTCGCGTGGCGCTGAGCCAGCCGGGATCGCTGGCCTCGATGGCCACCACGCGCCTGAACTTTGCTGACAGCCCCTATGGCCGCCTGTCCACCGAAGCCACGGTTTCGTCGCTGACGCCGGATGACCTTAAGGCCTTCCACACCACCTATATCCGCCCCGATCAGGCCATTCTGACCTTCTCGGGCGACATCACGCCGGAGCGCGCGCGTGAACTGGCCCAGAGCGCCTTTGGCAACTGGCGCGCCACCACCCCGCCCAGCGCCGCAGCCCCGCATATTCCGGCCAACAGCCAGCCGCCGCGCGTTGTGGTGATCAACCTGCCGGGGGCCGGTCAGGCCGCCGTGTCGGTGTCCTCGCAGAGCATCGCGCGCACCGACGAGGCCTATTTCCCGCTGGCTCTGGGGAACACCCTGCTGGGCGGCAGCTATTCCTCGCGCCTCAATCAGGAAATCCGCATCAACCGCGGCCTGTCCTATGGTGCCCGTTCGGGTGTCGGTGCCATGGCCCAAAGCGGCCTGTTCACCGCCTCCACCCAGACCAAGAACGAAACCGCCGACGAGGTGGTGGAACTGCTGCTGGAAGAACTGGGCAAGATGAGCCAGTCACCGGCCAGCGAGGCCGAACTGGGTCCGCGCCGCGCCATCATGATCGGCGGCTTTGGCCGTTCGATCGAAAGCGTGTCGGGTCTGGGCTCGCTGGTGGCGGAACTGGCCGCCTATGACCTGCCGCTGAGCGAACTGGCTGTCTATGCCGACCGCGTGAAGGCCGTGACGCCGCAGGACATTCAGGCCGCCTTCGCCGCCCGCATTCCGGCGGACCGCGCCAATGTGGTGGTGGTCGGGGACGCCTCGATGTTCCTCGATGACCTGCGCGCCAAATACCCGAACGTCGAGGTAATCGACGCCAAGGACCTGAACCTCGACAGCGCCAACCTGCGCTAAGCGGTCAAACCCCGAGACAGACGACCTGCGCCACGCGCAGGTCGCGTCTCAACTGGTCGGAGACGGCCCCATAGTTGCGGGTCGTCACCACCTGCCCCAGCGCCTTGGCATTATCGCCGCGCTCGGGGCCAACAGCCGCCACAAAGGCCTGCGGGGCCGTGGTGTAGATACGGCCCCGACGCGGGGCCTCGGCGATGGTCACGCCCAGAACGCGGCCGCGACGATCCACCACGGGCGCGCCCGACAATCCTGACAGTGTTCCGGTCAGCCCCTTGGTGCGGCCTGCCTCGGCCCATGCCAGCACCGGCTCGTCATAGGGATTGCGCCCCCTGACCCTTAGGGTTTCGCGACCGATAAGGCGCGTCGCCACCTCACCCGGCTTGCCTTGCGGAAAGCCGGGATGGAAGGCGCGCTGGCCCTTATAGAGCGGCTCGTCCCCCGCCAGCGGCAGGGGCGCAGGCCCGCCATCCGTCAGCAAGAGGGCCACATCGGTCTTGGCAGCCAGCCGGACATCGGCGGCCAGCGCCTTGTTACGGTCGATGATCAGCGCAGGCTGGCGACAGCCTTCGACGACGTGTCGCGCGGTGATCCATCGACCGTCATCGGCGATAGAAAAGGCCGTGCCCATCTGGGGGCGGGCATCGTCGTCATTGGCATCCACGACAACGGTCGGATCAAAGGGAGAGATGGGACCCAGCAGGGCCTCGGAATCGTCCATCGGCTCGGCGGGCGCATTGGCCTTTTCCCCACGGCTGAGCGAGGCGACCAGGATAACCCCGATGACCGAGCAATAGATGAGCCAGTCCGGAAGGGGCAGTCTCATGCCGCTGTCAGCCTGTCAGAGCCGAGGCAATCACCAGCGAGGTCGCCAGCTTGGCACCGGCCAGCACCACCGCCGCCGAAATCTCGCCCCGCTCGATACGTTGCGGCAGGCCCGTCAGCAAAAGATCGACCAGACGGAAAACCAGCAACTGAAGCACCACCGAGGCCACGCCCCAGATGACAATATCGCGCAAGGAGGTGGACACCGACAGCGAGACCGCCAGCGGAATGGCCAGCGAGACCATGACCGCCGCAAATCCTGTGGCGGCGGCGGCATTGCCCTGACGGATCAGGTGAACCTCGCGCCACGGGGTCAAAAGGGCATAGATGGTGGCCGCTGCGGCCAGCATGCCGAGCGTGACGGCAAGATGCAGCATCATGACCGGAAAGCCATTGGCAAAAGCCTGGACTTCCGGACTTGAAAGCACTCCTGCGACGTTCGACGTACTCATCTGTTCCGAGACGGCCCCTCAAGCCCAAGCGATCAACAACGCGTGGAAATGACTTGCCCGCCTAACGGCAGTTCGACAAGCCTTGGTCTGCAACAGTCGCAGCCAATTCTTGCTACGACTTGTTGCACATCAATCTGTCTCGCCCATTTTACGGGTGCTGGCGATGTCTGCACTGGCCTTGCGGATCGGGCGGGCCACGGGGCAAACCTCCTGCACAAAGCCGTTCAACGTATTGGCCAGATTGTCCGGTGCCAGACTGTAGTGGACGTACTGGCCCTTCTTCTCGCTGGTCACCAATCCCGCCACTTCCAGCACCGACAGATGCTGCGACACAGCCGGTTTCGACATCTCGAACTTGGCCGCGATCTCGCCCGCCGTCAGATCGGAATGCGACAGATAGGCTAGTATCTTTCGACGGGTCGGGTTGGAGAGGGCTTCGAAGACGCGCTGCATGGGGAGGTATTTAAGTGATTTCCTAACCACTTGCCAGCGCCATGAATTTAGTGATTAAGATATTTCTTAAATACTAAACAGGTGCGCGATGCTCAGACCCATGCCCGAACGTGTGAAAGCCCTCATCTATGCGGTATTGGGTGCCTGCCTCACAACGACCGTTATGACGGTCGCGCTATTCATTGCAGCCATCATCGTCAGCGCCTTCACCGCACCATCTTCGGGTGGTGCCAGCGTGGGGCGGGTGTCTGAAGGCGTTCTGGCTGTTACCTATCTGCTGGTCATCGCCGGAGGCGTTTCGCTGATCTACAGCTTTGTCGCCTTCGCCGCAGGGATCACGGTTGTGGGCATCCCTGCTTGGCTTTGCCTCCACGGGATCGGCGTCAGAGGCCGCAAGGCCCTGATTGCCACAGGCGCGATCCTGAGCGTGGCGGGTGGCCTTGCCATCATGCCGCAAGGCGCCCCTGCCACCCTGCTACTGGCCGTACCGGGTGGCGTCGCAGGGTGGATTATCTGGAAGTACGGCTACAGACAGCCTCAGGCGGCGTCGGAGGCCTCGGCGGCTGCGGCCTGCTGTTCCTGACGCAGGGCGCTGGCGCGTTTCTTCTCGGATTCCGACTTCAGCTGGCCGCAGGCGGCGAGGATGTCGCGGCCGCGCGGGGTGCGGATCGGCGAGGCGTAACCGGCGCGGTTCAGGATGGCGGCGAAGGTCTCGATCGCCTTCCAGTCCGAACACTCATAGTCGGTACCCGGCCACGGGTTGAACGGGATCAGGTTGATCTTGGCCGGAATGCCGGAAATCAGCTTGCACAGGGCGCGGGCTTCGTCAGGGCTGTCGTTGACGCCCTTCAGCATCACATATTCGAACGTCACGCGCTTGGAGTTACCCAGCCCCGGATAGGCGCGGATGGCCGCCATCAGCTGTTCAAGCGGATATTTCTTGTTCAGCGGCACCAGCTTGTCGCGCAGCGGGTCATTGGTGGCGTGCAGGCTGATGGCCAGCATGGTGCCGGTGCGCTCGCCCAGTTCCGGAATCTTGGGCACCACACCCGAGGTCGAAACCGTGATGCGGCGGCGCGAGATGGCGATGCCCTCACCGTCCGAAATGATGTCGATCGCGTCCGAGACGTTGTCGAGGTTATAGAGCGGCTCGCCCATACCCATGAAGACTATGTTGGACAGGCGGCGGTCTTCCTTGGGCGAGGGCCATTCCTCGAGGTCGTCACGGGCGACCTGAACCTGAGCCACGATCTCGGCGGCGGTCAGGTTGCGGACCAGCTTCTGCGTGCCCGTATGGCAGAAGGTGCAGTTCAGGGTACAGCCGACCTGCGACGAGACGCACAAAGCGCCCGCACGGCCCACGTCGGGGATGTAGACGGTCTCGACCTCGATACCCGGCCCCATGCGGATCAGCCATTTGCGGGTACCGTCCTTGGACACCAGACGCTCGACCACCTCGGGGCGGTCCAGCACAAAGGTCTCGGCCAGCTTGGCGCGGGTTTCCTTGGCCACATCGCTCATCTGGGCGAAGTCGGTCACGCCGTAGTGGTGGATCCAGCGCCAGACCTGAGTGGCGCGCATCTTGGCCTTCTCCGGCGGGCAGATGCCGCCGTCGATCAGCGCCTGACGCAGGCCCTCGCGCGTCAGACCGGACAGGTTGACGGGGGCTTTCGATGCGACAGTGCGCGAGAGGTCCAGCGTGATGCTCACGGCCAAAAAATCCTACGGCGTAAGGGGGATAAGGGCGGGCGTGTACCACAGATAGGAGGGTTTGTCGCCTACGCCACTGGTCGGGTGGCCTTGAAGCCCTGCGCGACACGGTATAGAGACCCCGCCGTTGGGGAGTAGCTGCCGACATCCCTCAGTCGGGATCGTGTCAACACACTTGCCGAAAGGCATGGCACGATCAGCGGATTTTCCGCCTAGCGAGACCAGCACGTCCTCGGGGGCCGAGCCGGCCTGCGCCCGGGGTGTGCTGTCACGCGTCCGGCTATGAGTTTGTTTTCCATAATGATGTCGCCTGTCGCCATTGCCGTGCTGTCGCTCAGCATGTCCGCCGATGCCTTTGCCGCTGCCATCAGCCGTGGTGCCAAGCACCGCCCCGAGCCGCGTCAGGCGGTCCGTCAGGGGCTGGTCTTTGGCGTGATCGAGGCCATTACCCCTCTGGTCGGGTTTGGCGTGGGCCTGCTGTTCGCCGGACTGGTCGAGGCCGTCGATCACTGGATCGCTTTCGGCCTGCTCGGCATCGTCGGCGGCAAGATGCTGTATGAAGGCCTGATCCCCGACGGCGATGACGAAGACGATGCCGCAGAAGCCAAGCCTGCCGGAAAGCGCGGGCTGTTCACCCTGATCGCCACTGCCATTGGCACCTCCATCGACGCGGGTGCTGTCGGCGTGGGCCTGGCCTTCCTCAGCGCCAATATCTGGATCATTGCCGCCGCCATCGGCTTCACCACCTTTACGCTGGCCACCCTCGGCATGCTGATCGGCAAGATGGTCGGCACCAAGCTGGGCCGTGCGGCCGAGATCGTGGGTGGTATCGCCCTGATCCTGCTGGGCATCAAGATCCTGCTTGAGCACCTCGGCATCATCGGATCGATCGGCATCTAGGACAGCAAAAAGGCTCCCGACCGGATCGGGAGCCTTTTTTGATGAGCCATCATTTCAGGGAGAAGGAGGTGGTGGTTGGAGGCGGGATCGAACCGCCGACCTGTGGGTTATGAATCCACCGCTCTAACCATCTGAGCTACCCAACCATTCCACACCTTGGGTGTTGCCACCCGAGCCGTGAAGGCTCTGCGACGAGAAGGACTGTTGTCATCCGTCGCGAGAGCGGTGCCTATATCGCCGAGTACGATTTGGTTCAAGCGGTTAAACGCAGAAATTGCTTAAACATGCTGACCTTCTTCGCATAACAATCGTCACCGTAAGACGCCCGCCCCCCTTCGCAGGTTTCACAGAGAGATATCCCGATGCGACTGACACTCCTTGTTGCCGCCAGCTCCATTTTCGCCCTGACGACAGCGTGCGGCGCAACGGGCCAGAGCGCCGCGCCTGCCCCCGTTGGCACTCCGGTCGAGACCCGCGCCCCGAGTAACCCCGACCAGAAGCCGGCTTTCGAAGGCCAGACCCGCGCGCCGGGTGTCGCGACCCAAGGTACCCTGTCCCATTCGGTGATCGCCTCGGGTCTTGAGCACCCTTGGGGACTGGCCCTGCTGCCGGACGGCAACTGGCTGGTGACGGAAAAGCCCGGCCGCCTGCGTATCGTGACCAAGGAAGGCCAGATCGGCGCGCCCATCACGGGCGTACCCGCCGTTGATTCCAAGGGGCAGGGCGGCTTGCTGGACGTGATCCTCAGCCCGACCTTCGGTCAGGACCGTCTGGTCTATTTCTCCTATGCCCAGCCGCGCGAGGGCGGTAATGGCACCGCCGTCGCCCGCGCCCGCCTGTCGGACGATAACAGCCGCCTCGAGAACCTGCAGGTCATCTTCCAGGTCGCCCAGACCTATGACGGGGACAAACACTATGGCTCGTCGCTGGCCTTCGCGCCGGACGGCAAGCTGTACATCACCATCGGCGAGCGTTCGGACAAGCCCAAGCGACCCGATGCCCAGAACCTCGGCACCCACCATGGCAAGGTTGTCCGCATCAACGCCGACGGTTCGGTGCCGCAGGACAATCCCTTCGTGGGCCGCGACGGCGCCCTGCCCCATAACTTCACCTATGGCCACCGCAACCCGCAGGGCATCGCCATCCAGCCGGGCACGGGGCGGGTCTGGACCATCGAGCATGGCACGCGCGGCGGTGACGAGCTGAACCTGATCGCGGCGGGCAACAACTATGGCTGGCCGATTGCCGGATACGGCATCGAATACAATGGCCAACCGATCCCCGGCATGAGCAGCACCGCCGAAGGTACGGTTCAGCCGGTCTATTACTGGGATCCGGTCATCGCGCCGGGCGGCATGACCTTCTATCAGGGGGCGATGTTCCCGGAATGGGAAGGCAATGCCCTGATCGGCGGTCTGGGCGGCAAGCACCTTGTCCGTCTGGTCCTAGAGAATGACCGCGTAGTCGGCGAGGAACGCCTGCTGACCGGCCTTGGCGAGCGCATCCGCGATGTCGCTGTCGCAACAGACGGTGCCGTTTGGGTCATCACCGACGAGGACAACGGCAAGCTGGTCCGTCTCGCCCGATAATACCCAAAGCAGAGGCTCGTACTGACACTATTGTCATTATGAGCCTCTCATCTTATGTGTCTCACGCGCCTTGTTACTTGACGTTGACGTAAACGTCGGTTTTCTAGGCGCAGCTTCTCGAACTGCGTCCGGATTAATTCGCGCGCGCAGATCGCAAGAACAGTCCCGTATCCCCATCTGAGTCATCAGCTGGGAACACGAACATAAAAGAGAGACGCACCAAGATGGCCGAGGCCTATATCTACGACGCCGTGCGGACCCCGCGCGGCAAGGGCAAGAAAGACGGCAGCCTTCACGAAATCACGGCGCTGAGCCTGGCTTCCCAGGTTCTGGAAGCCCTGCGCGACCGTAACAACCTCGACACCTCCAAGGTCGACGACGTTGTCATGGGCGTGGTGTCGCCGGTTGGCGAGCAAGGCTCCTGTATTGCCCGTACGGCCGTTCTGGCTGCCGGCTACTCGCAGGAAACCGCTGGCTTCCAGCTGAACCGCTTCTGCGCCTCGGGCCTCGAAGCCGTGAACGTTGCCGCTGCCAAGGTGAAGTCGGGCGAAGCCGGCATGGCCATCGGCGGTGGCGTCGAAGCCATGAGCCGCGTTCCGATGGGCTCGGACGGCGGTGCATGGCCGACCGATCCGTCGGCTGCCTTCCCGTCCTACTTCGTGCCGCAGGGCGTGTCCGCGGACATGATCGCCTCGAAGTACGGCATCAGCCGTGACGACGTGGACGCCTATTCGGTTGAATCGCACAAGCGCGCCGCCCGTTCGTGGGAAGAGAAGCGCTTTGCCAAGTCGGTCATCGCCGTGAAGGACCAGCTGGGCCTGACGCGCCTCGACCGCGACGAAACCATCCGTCCGAACACCACCATGCAGACCCTCGCGGGCCTGAACCCGTCCTTCACCATGATGGGCACCATGGGTTTCGACGCCGTGATCAACCAGCGCTATCCTGAAGTCGCCAGCGTGAACCACGTTCACACCCCGGGCAACTCCTCGGGCATCGTTGACGGCGCTGCCGGCATCCTGATCGGCTCCAAGGAAATGGGCGAGGCCCTTGGCCTCAAGCCGCGCGCCAAGATCCTCGGCGGCGCTTCGATCGGTTCGGAACCGTCGATCATGCTGACCGGTCCGGAACCGGTCACCCGCAAGCTGCTGGCCAAGCTGGGCATGTCGGTTGCCGACATCGACCTGTACGAACTGAACGAAGCCTTTGCTGCTGTGGTCCTGCGCTACATGCAAGCCCTCGACATCCCGCACGACAAGATCAACGTCTGCGGCGGCGCCATCGCCATGGGCCACCCGCTGGGTGCCACCGGTGCCATGATCCTCGGCACCGTGTTGGACGAGCTGGAACGCTCGGACAAGTCGACGGCTCTGGCCACCCTGTGCATCGGCGGCGGCATGGGTACCGCCACCGTGATCGAACGCGTCTGATCTAGGAGCGAATGACTATGGAAAACTTCAAGATCGAAATCGATGCCGACGGTATCGCCGTCGTTGCCTTCGACGTCCCGGGCCGTTCGATGAACACCCTGACCGGTGCTGTGATCAAAGAGATCCCGCAACTGGTCGAAAAGATCCAAAGCGACGACGCCATCAAGGGCGTGGTCATCACCTCGGGCAAGCAATCGGGCTTCTGCGCCGGTGCCGACCTCGGTGACATGGCTTCGGGCATGCTGTCGGGCGCCGGTGACCTGCAATCGGCTTTTGACGCCGGTTGGGCTCTGAACGGTGCCTTCCGCGCTCTGGAAACCTGCGGCAAGCCGGTGGCTGCGGCCATCAACGGCCTCGCCCTCGGTGGCGGCCTCGAGTTCACCCTCGCCTGCCACTATCGCGTCGTTGAAAACAATCCGAAGATCCAGCTGGGTCTGCCGGAAATCAAGGTCGGCCTGTTCCCGGGCGGCGGCGGCACCCAGCGTCTGACCCGCCTGATCGGCGTCCAGACCGCCCTGATGCAGATGGCCGAAGGCAAGTCGTGGCGTCCGAACGACGCCAAGTCGGCTGGCGTCGTGCACGAAGTCGTGGAAATCGGCCAGTCGGTCGAAGCGGCCAAGACCTGGATCAAGAACGGCGGCAAGGCTGTCCAGCCGTGGGATGAACCCAAGTTCAAGATCCCGGGCGGCGGTCCTTACCACCCTGCCGGTGCCCAGGTGTTCATCATGGGCAACGCCATCCTGCGCAAGAACTCGTACGGCAACTATCCGGCCGTGCTGAACATGATGAAGGCCGTCTATGAGGGCGTTCAGGTTCCGATGGATGCCGGTCTGCGTATCGAGACCCGCTACTTCATCAAGACCCTGATGACCCCGCAGGCTCAGGCCATGATCCGCTCGCTGTTCCTGTCCAAGCAGGAACTGGACAAGGGTGCCGTGCGTCCGGCTGGCGTTCCGAAGTCGGACCCGAAGAAGGTCACCGTCATCGGCGCAGGCATGATGGGTGCAGGCATCGCCTACGTCCAGGCCATGGCCGGTATCGAGACCATCCTGATCGACACCACGCAGGAAGCCGCCGAGAAGGGCAAGCAGTACGCTGTGGACCTGATCCAGAAGCGCGTCTCGCGTGGTCACATGACCCAGGAGAAGGCTGACGGCATCCTGTCGCTGATCATCCCGACCACCGACTACGACCTGATCAAGGGTTCGGATCTGGTGATCGAGGCCGTGTTCGAAAACCGCGAGATCAAGGCCACCGTCACCAAGAACGCCGAGGCCCAGCTCGAAAAGGGCGCGATCTTCGGTTCGAACACCTCGACCCTGCCGATCACCGGTCTGGCCGAGGCCTCGGTGCGTCCGGAAGACTTCATCGGCATCCACTTCTTCTCGCCGGTCGACAAGATGATGCTGGTCGAGATCATCATGGCCGAAAAGACCAGCGATGAGGCTCTGGCCAAGGCTCTGGACTACGTCCTGAAGATCAAGAAGACCCCGATCGTCGTCAACGACAGCCGCGGCTTCTACACCTCGCGCTGCTTCTCGACCTATCTCATGGAAGGTCTGGCGCTGCTGGAAGAAGGCTATTCGCCGGTCGCCATCGACAATATCGGCCGTGCCACCGGCATGCCGCGCGGTCCGCTGGAAATGCACGACGACGTCGCGCTGGACCTGTCGTACAAGATCACCAAGCAAACCAAGGAAGACCTGGGCGACGCCTATGTCCCGACCGCAGGCGAGAAGATCGTCTCGACCATGGTTGAAGGTGGCCGCTATGGCCGCAAGAACGGCAAGGGCTTCTACGACTACGACCAGAAGCCGAAGGTGATCTGGCCGGGTCTGGCCGAACTGGCTCCGACCACCAAGACCGAAGGCTTCGGCGAGACCGCTGGTGCCTTCGACACCGTCGAAGAGATCAAGACCCGTCTGCTGTACCGTCAGGCCGTCGAAGTGGCGCGCTGCTGGGCAGAAGGCGTGATCGACGATCCGCGTGAAGGCGACCTGGGTGCCATCCTCGGCTGGGGCTTCGCGCCGTGGTCGGGTGGTCCGATCACCTTCATCGACCAGATCGGTCTGGCCAAGTTCGTCGAAACCGCTGACCGTCTGGCTGCCGCCTACGGCCCGCGCTTCGAAGTGCCGCAACTGCTGCGCGACATGGCTGCCGCTGGCGAAACCTTCTACGGCAAGTTCTCGAAGTCGGCTGAAGCCGCCTAAGAGACGCCGAAAGGTAAACATGGAAAAGGGCGGCCCGTCGGGTCGCCCTTTTTTAGTGCCCTATCGCTCGCGACGCGGTCGCTCGCTGCTTGAGGGGTTAGCGGTTACGGAAGATGCGCGAGGCGGCATAGCCGACCGCCATGGCGATCAGCACACACAGCACGCCGTACATCCAAGGTCGGCGGTGGGCGAACTGGTAAATGCGGCGCTCCAGTCCGACCTTTTCGACTGTCAGGGTCATGTTGGACACCGAGATCGGCGCCCCTTCCTGAAACAGCCAGACCTCGGCGTAATAGGTGCCAGTAGGGGCGGTAGCGGGCAGATCGACCTCGGCGCGGAAAAGGCCGCGATCGACAAAACGCACGCCCTGCGGATTGGCACGATAGAGTCCCGCCGACTCCTTCAAACGGATCACGGCGCGGCGCCAGTCCAGATAGTCCTCGCCCAGACGGCTGATGACCACATCGCGCACACCATAGCGGGTGACGGTGGTGGCCTCCTCGGGCGCATTGATCCGCAGGTGATCGACTCCCACGCCCAAACGGCGCAACTGGCCGAAATCCGCGACATCGGCCAAGGGACGGGTCGAGGCCGTCATGTAGAAGCCGGGTGCCCCTTCGAACACCACCGGACGGCTGTTCAGCCAGACGCCATTGTGGCGCGTCTTTTTCACCAGCCGCACCGTTTCGTCCGGTCCGCGCACCACGAGAACCACATCGGTGGGCGTGTCGGTCGGATTGAACACAGCCCCGTACAGCACGATAGACGCACCGCTGAAGCGGGTATCGACCTTGATCTGGGTGTCGGTCAGCGCCGCCGCGACGCGCACCTCGCGCGCGGTATCGACGCTTTGTTCCGGCGCAGGGGGTGCGGCAATCGTCTCGACGACAGCGGGCGGCTCGGGGGGAAGCTCCTGAAACATCATCACCCCACACCCGGTGCGATAACGAACAGCTCGCCGGGACGGACAAACAGTTCCAGCCCCATCTGGATACCCACCAGCAACACGATCAGCCCCAGCGCTGCGCGCATTTCTTCAGCGCGGAAACGACCCGACAGGCGCGCACCATACTGGGCGCCGACCACCCCGCCCAGCAGAAGGATCATCGACAGGACGATATCGACCGTCTGGTTACGTCCCGCCTGCAGGATGGTGGTGATGGCCGTGGTGATGATGATCTGGAACAGACTGGTGCCGACGACCACGCTGGCCTTCATGCGCAGGATGTAGAGCATGGCCGGCACAAGGATGAAGCCGCCGCCCACCCCCATGATGGCCGACAGGACACCGGCGAACACGCCCAACCCGAACGGCGGAATGGCGCTGATGTACAGGCCCGAGCGCGGGAAGCGCATACGCAGCGGCAAGCCGTACAGCCACATCGGGCGGCGGCGCTCCTTGCGCGGCGGCGTCTCGCCCCGAACGCGCTGAAGGATTTTGGTCAGGCTCTCGAACACCATCATCGAGCCGATGGAGCCAAGGAAGATCAGATAGGAAACCGCCACCACCAGATCGGCCTGCCCCAAGAGGCGCAGGTAGCGGAACAACTCGACCCCGACGAGGGCACCCAGCACACCGCCCACGGCCATGATGCCGCCGATCTTGTAATCGACTCCCTTCATCATGGTGTAGCGGATGACGCCCGAGGTCGAGGAGGCGACGACGTGGCTGGCCTGACTGGCGACAGCCACCGTCGGCGGGATGCCCATGAAGACGAGGATGGGGGCCATCAGGAAGCCACCACCGATCCCGAACAGTCCCGAGACAAAGCCCACCGTCGCCCCCAACAACATCAGGAGCGGCCAGTTCACCGAGACTTCGGCGATCGGCAGATAAATATCCACAGTACGCGCCTTCGGGTTGCAGGGTACAGGCATCGGGAACGCCACGAGGCGTTCCTAAGGCTTTAACCAAGGGGGCGCGAAGAAACCACCCCTACCCTAGCCGAGGTTGATCAGGCCAAAGGCTGAACATTGAAGTCGTCGGCCATGTCGCGGGCCTGACGGCGTTCCTCTGCAGTAAGGCTGGTGGTCAGTCGCTGAACCGATTCAAGCGCCTGCTGGTCTCCGCGACGGGCGGCGATCATGTACCAGGTGAAGGCCTGAACGCGGTCCGCCGGAACGCCCTTCACACCCTTCTCGTACAGGTGCGCGAGGTTGTACTGGCTGTCGACGCGACCGGCCTCGGCCGAGCGGCGCATCCAATGCACCGCGGCAGCCTCGTCACGGGCACCACCCACGCCGTCATAAAGCTGGGTGGCATAGTGCTGCATGGCCCGCGCATCGCCAGCCTCGGCGGCGCGGCGCACCCATTCACGCGCCTCGACCAGATCAACACCGACACCTAGACCGCCATCGGTATAGAGGGCCGCCAGACGCATCTGCGCCGGAACATAGCCCAGCTCTGCCGAGCGGGTCAGAGGCTCGATACCCGAAGGATCGCCATTGTCGATCAGGGCGACCGCACGTTCAAAGATCGCCTTGCCCTCGGTCTCGGCAACCTCACGCGACGGAACCGCATCGGTCGGCGTCGCATCCAGTGCCAGAGCCGCCATCGGGGCCCCCGCCTCGACCGGCTCCTTGCCCATCGGCGTCGACAGGTCCTGACCGCGCATCAGCTTGAGCGTGCCATAGCCACCGCCGCCAACCACCAGCATGGCCAGCGCCGACACCTTCAGCGCCTGACCAAAGGTGGAGCTGTCGCGCTCGGCCTTGCGGTTCAGCTTTTGCTGCAGGGCGGAGGTGCCACCCTTCTTGCGCAGCTTGAGGCCAAAGGTCTTAAGGGGCGCTTCCTCGACGGCCTCTTCGGCAATGGCGGCCCGCGCGCTGTCGATCACATCCCGCGTCGTCGGCTGGGGCGTCAGCGAGAAGTCATCCAGAGCCGTATCAAAGACGTCCTGAGCCGCCTCAACCGCTTGGTCGGTGTCGGCGTACAGGTCCTCATCGCTCGCAGCGACAGGGACTTCTTCCGGGGCTTCTTCTTCCGCAGCCTTTTCCTCGGCGGCTAGAAACTCGCCGAAGTCAAATGCACCGGCATCCTCTTGCGGCGCGGCGGCGAACTGTTCGATCAACTCCGGCTGCGGCTCTTGCGGCTGCACGGCGTGGATGTCGCCAAAGACGTCCTCGGGCGCATCAGAGCCTTCAAAGATTGCCGGATAGGGATCGGCCTCGGCGACCGGAGCCGAGATCTCGCTGACGGCGGCGTCCAGATCGTCTTCCAGGCTGCCGAACGGGCGCAAGGTGTCCGCCGACGGGAAGGGATCGACCGCCAGTTCCGCCGCGACCGTATCGGCCCAGCCCGGCGTAGCCTGCGCTTCGGGTGCAGCCGGTTCGGCACGCGATGCCACCACCGCGCGCCAGTCATCCAGAATGGTCTGGGCGGGAGGGCTGTCCTGTGTCGAGCCAAACAGCGAGGCCGCGGGCGATTCCGGAATGAACTCCGGCACGCTGTCGAAGGTGTCCGACGGCGGCACTTCGGCGGTCAGGCGCGGGGCATTGAACGAGGCCGAAGCCTCGCGACGGGCCCGCTGCTCCCGCGCTTCGTCCAGAAGTTTACGGGTGCGTTCCTCGCTTTGGCGCAGACGCTCGGCCAGATCGCTGGTCGTATCATCGGAGCGGCGCTCCAGACGCTCGGCGCTTTCATTCAGACGGCGGCTGATGTCGTCGATCGCCTGTGTCGAGCGACGCTCGGTCTGGGCGATCCGTTCCGACAGGCGGTCCGAGATGCGGGTGATCTCATTGCCCAGTCGTTCCAGAGCCAGAGCGTGCTGGTCCTCGTGACGGGTCAGGCGGCTCTCGATCGTCTCGGACTGGCGGGCGATCTCGCGATCCAGCTTCTCGTCCAGAACGCGGCCGAGTTCCGCCAGACGCTGGTCAACCGAAGCCTCGGCGCGGCTCGCGGCGGCGGCCTCTTCGACCGCCTGCATGCGGGTGTGCATGTTGCGGGCGATGCGCATGACCTCTTGGCCCATGGCCTCGACGGCGCGGGCGGCGCGTTGCTCGGCAGCCTTGGTCTGGGCTCCCAGTTGGGCCACGACCTGTTCCACGCGGGCCAGACGGGCGCTGTCCGCCACGCCGTTCAGCTTGCCCAGCAGTTCCTGACGGTTGGCCTCGATCTGTTCACGCAGGCTGTCAGCCAGCTGCGTCAGAGCGCCCTCGGCACCGGCGGGGCGGGCCTCGACCTGACCCAGTCGTTGCTCCAAGGCCGCGAACGAACGCTCCATGCCCTGAAGGGCCAGACGCGTGGCGTTTTGGGCCTGATCCAGACGCTGTCCGAGGTCGGAGACACCAGCCGAACCGTCACGGCTTTCCAGCGCCCGCAGACGCTGGTGCCCTTCGCGCAGTTCACGGCCGATATCGTCCAGACGACGCTCGCGCTGGCTGTCCTGCTCGCGGTCCGACTCCATGCGGCGCATCAGGGTGGAGACAGCCTGATCGATACCCTGAATGGCAGAAGCCGAGCGACGCTCGGTCGCTTCCAGCCGTTCGCCCAGTTCGGCGATCAGCGCATTGAGGGTGAAGTTGGTCTCGGTTTCGTCCTCGCTGCGGCGGCGCTGGCTGCGACGGTCCAGCCCGTCGCTCAGGAGCATACGGCGCGTACCGTCATCCTCGGGCTCATCCATGATGACCGAGTTCAGCCATTCGCCCAGAGTCATACCCGAGCGCCGCGCCAGATCTTTTGCGATCTCGCGCGCTCTGGGGTCGATTCCCTTAACGCTCCACGGCGCCGTTGCGCTCACTGATTCGTCTCCCGCGGCCCCAGAAAAAGGGCACCCAAACACAGCATAAAGTGGATCAGAACTTATATAACCACAATATATTGATCCGACGACGCCGGAAGGCCCGCATACAAAAGCTGGACCGTTGTGACCTTGGTTAACAGAAGGTTGCTGATTTGCCAGCCCACAACTTCAAGGCTTGCGTAAAGAATTCCGTTAGGCCACGTGGAGCGGATGAGCCTGAATCTCACCCTCATCCTTCTGTTCATTGCCGCATCCCTGACCGCGCTGTGCGGTTGGAGGGGAGCAAGGCCGCTCGATCTTTCCCGCGCCAAGCCGCGTATGATGCCGTGGCGCTTTCTGATGCTGGTGTTTGCAGCCTTGTGCATGCTGCTGCTGATCCATGTCGCCGGACTGTTCGGTGCCGGTCCACAGCCCGTGACCTATTAACGAAAAAGGCCGGCGCTTTCGCACCGGCCTTTCCTAATAGGCTATTCGACAGGCTTAGCCCGCAAAGCACCATGCCAGAACCGACTTCTGGGCGTGGATGCGGTTTTCGGCTTCATCGAAGATCAGCGACTGCGGGCCGTCGATGACCTCATCGGTCACTTCCTCGCCGCGGTGGGCGGGCAGGCAGTGCAGGAAGACCGCGCCCTCGTTGGCTTGGTCCATCAGGCCCTGATCGACGGTGTAGGGCTCGAACGCGGCCAGACGGGCCTCATAGTCCTTGTCGCCCATCGACACCCAGGTGTCAGTGACCACAACGTCGGCACCCTTTACGGCCTCGGCCGGATCGCTGGTCAGGAAGACGCGGTCACCGCCCTTTTCCAGATCGCGCAGGTCAGGGTGGTATTCCGCAGGGCAGGCCACACGCAGCTTGAAGCCGAACTTGGGCGCAGCGTGCATGAAGCTGTGGCAGACATTGTTGCCATCACCCACCCACGCAATCGTCTTGCCAGCGACATTGCCGAGGTGCTCTTCGATCGTCAGCAGGTCGGCCAGAATCTGGCACGGGTGCGAACGGTCGGTTAGGGCGTTGACGACCGGCACGGTCGAGACGCGGGCGAAACGCTCGACGTCCTCATGGTCATTGGCGCGGATCATGACCGCATCCACCATGCGCGACAGAACCTTGGCGGTGTCCTCGATCGGCTCGCCACGACCCAGCTGCATGTCCGACGCATTGGCGATGATCGCCTGACCACCCAGTTGGCGGATGGCGGCGTCAAAGCTGAAGCGCGTACGGGTCGAGTTCTTCTCGAAGATCATCGCCAGAACGCGGTCCTTGGCAGGAGCATCGGCGTCGACCTTGCCCTTGGGCCAGCCCTTGCGGGCCTGCTTGCGGGCGTGGGCATCATCCAGAATACCGCGCAGGTCTTCGGCGGACAGGCGGTGGATGTCGAGGAAGTGGCGGACCATCTTGGTCTCCGTCGTTTCGAATGGAGGGCCGGAACGTCCGACCCTCCTCAAGCTACTGTGGGGTTCAGCCAGCCACCTGGCTGCGGGCGTATTCGCAGGTCTTTTCCAGACGGGCCACGGCTTCGCGGGCTTCGTCCAGTGTGATGTTCAGCGGCGCGAGGACACGCACCAGATTGTCACCACCGCCAGCGACCAGAAGCTGGGCTTCGTCGCGGGCCCAGCCCATAAAGTCGCGGTTGTTCGGGATCAACTTCAGACCCATCAACAAGCCCTTGCCGCGCACCTCGGCGATCACGTCCGGATAGCGTTCCTGAAGACCGGCGAACTGCTGCTTCAGATAGCCCGCGACTTCGTTGACGTTGTTCAGGATCTCGTCCGAGGAGATGATCGAGAAGGCTTCCTTGGCCACAGCCATGGCCAGCGGGTTGCCGCCGAAGGTCGAGCCGTGCGCGCCTGCGGTCATGCCCGAAGCGGCTTCGGCGGTGGCAAGGCAGGCCCCGATCGGGAAGCCGCCGCCCAGAGCCTTGGCCACAGCCATGATGTCCGGCGTCATGCCCGCCCATTCATGGGCCCACAGCTTGCCGGTACGGCCCATGCCGCATTGCACTTCGTCGAAGATGATCAGGACGCCGTGCTTGTCGGCCATCTCGCGCATCCAGCGCAGGTCCTCTTCCGGCGTGGCGCGGCAGCCGCCCTCGCCCTGAACCGGCTCGAGGATGATGGCGGCGGTCGTCGGGGATTCAAACGCCTTGGTCAGGGCGTCCTTGTCGCCCCACTTCAGCTGGAAGAAGCCCTGCATCGGCGGGCCAAAGCCCTCGGTGTAGTTCGGGTTGGCCGCAGCGTTGATGCCGCCATAGGTACGGCCATGGAACGAGCCGTCGAAACCATAGATGTCGATGCGCTCAACATTGCCCTTGGCATAGTGGTATTTGCGCGCGGTCTTGATCGCGCATTCCACAGCCTCGGTGCCGGAGTTGGCAAAGAACACCACATCGGCGAACGACTTTTCGCACAGCATGTCGGCCAGTTCGTCCTGACCGGGGATGCGGTAGATGTTCGAGACGTGCCACAGCTTGTCGGCCTGCGTCTTCAGCGCTTCGACAAGCTTGGGATGGGCGTGGCCCAGCGCATTGGTCGAAATACCGGACACGCAGTCCAGATATTCCGTACCATCCTTAGCCCACAGTCGGGTGCCTTGACCGCGCTCCACTTCCAGCGGTGCACGATTGTAAACGCCCATCAGATGACCGGACACGGCAAGCTCCTGAAATGAGAGACGGCCCCGCCGCTGCACGACGGGACCGCTAAAAAGGGTTCAAGCCTTGTCCGACGATGATGCCCCATAGTCAACACCGCGGCCCGGCCGTTTCCGGGCTTTTATTGCGGCGATAAGGTTACGTCGGCCCAGGGTCATTACCGAATAGGCCCTTAGGGCTGGGTGCCGTCGATCCGGACAACCAGTTGGGTCAGGAAATCTGCAAAGGCCGCAACGTCGGCGGGGTTCAGCTTGTCGAGCGTATCTTCATGGGTGTGGATGTTCTGGAAGACGTCCGGCACGAAGCCGTCGCGCAGGCCGTTGTCCTCGCCGCCGTTAAAGGCCAGCCACATCTGGCGCGCACCGACGGGGTTCTGGATGCCCAGCGACAGCACCGGAAGATTGGCGGCGGTAAAGACGCGGTCCTCGCTCGGCGGATAGACGGGGAATGCGACGCAATCGACATCCCGTTCGGCGCAGTGGACACGCAGATCACGCACCAGACCGCGCGAAGCCTCGCCGTTGTTCAGGCCATACATGACCGTGCGGCCATAGGCGGCCACGTCCACATTGATGGCTGCCGCGATACGGCTCTTGTCCGTCTGTTCCAGCCATTTGCGCGCGCCGATCAGGCCGAGTTCCTCCTGATCGGTCAGCACCACCACGATACGGTGCTTCAGGCTCGACACCGGAAGCGCCTTGGCCGCCATCAGTACTGCCAGCGTCCCGCCCGCATTATCGACGACGCCATGCGAAAAGGCCCCGTCACGCAGCACAGCAGCGTCATAGTGGGCGGTCAGGACGATGTCCTTGTCGCCCTCGCCGAGGGTGATGACGACATTGTTGCCCGCCATCGGGCCTGTGCGCTGGTTGCCACCCTCAAAGGCATGCAGGGAATAGGGAACGCCTGCGGCATCCAGCTGTGACTTCAGCACTTCCAGCCGTTCGGGATTGGAGCCGCGCACCATGGCGCTGGCTGCCGAACGGATGGCGTCCAGCGACGGATCAGCCGCTTCGGGCTGCTGCGCCCATGCACCGCCCGCAACGGCCAGAGCAGCCACTTGGGCCGCAATAAAGGCCGCGCAGCCTGTAAGTTGACGAATACGCATGTCTATTTCCCCATCAAGCCAGCCAGTGCTGTTTGCCTATGGGTTAGCGGTCCGTCCAAACACTGGCCAGAAAAAAGGACCGGCCACCGACCGGTCCTTTTTCAGGATGACCTGTTTTCAGGATCAGCTCTTCAGGCGCCAGCCGGACTTGAACACCATCCAGCAGATCACGCCCAGCACCACCGTCAGGATGCCGCTGATGGCGATACCGACCATCAGATTGCTTTCGGCATTGCCGATGAAGCCCGCGCGGAAACCGTCGATCAGATAGAAGAACGGGTTGAAGTGGCTGATGGTGTCAAACGGCGCGGGCAGGTTGTCGACCAGATAGAAGGTGCCCGACAGGAAGGTCATCGGCATGACGACAAAGTTCTGAACCGCCGACAGATGGTCGAACTTCTCAGACCACAGGCCGGCCAGCACGCCGACCATACCCATCAGCAGCGACGACATCAGGCCGAACCAGACGATCAGCAGGATGTTGCTGATGCCCAGCTTGGCGAACGGCAGGACACAGATGGCCGTCACCAGACCCACGACGATACCGCGCGTCGCAGCACCGAGGCTGAAACCGATGGTCAGTTCCAGCGGGCTGAGCGGCGGGGTCAGGAAGTCGGTCGCCGTGCCCATGATCTTGGCCTGGATCAGGCTGGACGAAGCATTGGCGAAGGCGTTCTGCAAGATGGCCATCATGATCAGGCCCGGTGCCACGAACTCGGCAAAGGGCGTGCCGTGAAGCGGCGGACGCGCGCCCTGAAGCGCGACCACAAACACCATCATGTACAGAAGCGTCGTGACGACAGGGGCCGCCACGGTCTGGGCGCCCACCTTCCAGAAGCGGCGCACCTCGCGCAGATAGAGTGTACGCAAGCCCACCCAGTTCACGCCCGCATGTCGACGCGGTTGGTGAAGGGAGGAAACGGTCTGTTCTGACGGGTTCTGCAAGGTCATAAGCGCCCAAATGCGCACAGTTAGGCTGTTTCGCAAGGTGCCCGTTGTTAGACGAACACTAAATAAAGTGAGTCAAAACGGGACATTAACCATACTACATCTGGTTTCTGTGGACAGCCGAATCTCCACATATTGCGTGTTTTAACCAGTGAATTACGATTGGCGCCAATGAGGAGCGCTAATTACGGCCCTCCGACACAAGATATTGAATCCGACTTCCCTTGGAGGGTGGCATGAACGCAGGCTGGACCGAAGATCGCGTAGGCGCTCTGAAGAAACTGTGGCTTGAAGGTCAATCGGCCTCCCAGATCGCCAAGGCTCTGGGTGGCGGCGTGACCCGCAACGCTGTGATCGGCAAGGTGCACCGTCTGGGCCTTTCGGGCCGCGCGGCACCGTCGCAACCGGCACGCACGACTTTCCGCACGGCTCGTCCGAGCGCAACCAAGGCTGCTGCTGCAGCGGCTGCAACTCCGGCAGCACCGGCTCCGGCTGCTGCTCCGGCTCAACCGACCCAAGCTCCGTCGGCTCCGCGCCGTATCGAAGCTGTGGCTCCGCGTCCGGCCGCTGTGCCGACGCAGGTGGCCCAACCGTCCGCTCCGGCTCCGATGCCGGAACTGCCGGGCACGGCAACCGTCCTGACGCTGGGCGCACACATGTGCAAATGGCCGATCGGCGACCCGTCCTCGCGTGAGTTCTCCTTCTGCGGCCGTCGCGCCTCGGAAGGCGTCTACTGCGTCGAGCACGCCCGCGTGGCCTATCAGCCGCAGGTCAAGAAGACCAAGGACGGCGCGTCGGAACTGGCCCGTAGCCTCCGTCGCTACATCTAAGTTTCCGTTCGACGGAAATCTCGAGAAGATCAGGGCGTAGCGGGCAACCGTTACGCCCTTTTCTTATGCGCCCTAGTTCAGGGTGCGACGGGTATCGGGCACGTCGAGGCTGAAATGGGGAATGGCGATCTCGAACATCCGCCCCTCTTCGTCCTGACAGTAATAGGCCCCCACCATCGATCCCGACGGCGTGGTCAGCGGACAACCCGAGGCATAGGAGAAGCTGTCGCCCGGCTCGATCACGGGCTGCTCGCCGACAACGCCCGATCCGCGGACTTCCTCGACGCGGCCCAACGCATCGGTAATGGTCCAGCGACGGGCCACGACCTGTACCGTTGCCCCCGTCAGATTGACGATCTCGATCTGATAGGCCCACACCCAGTGGCCGGCCTCGGGGTCGGATTGGGCGGCGAGAAACGACGGCTGGACGCGAACGACCATACCTTCTGTCTCGGCGCTATAGGCAGAACCATGAACCATGCGCTATATGCGTCCCGCCGTACGCGGGGTTCAAGCAGACTCTCGTTCCAAACTGATGTTTTCTGGGCGAGACAGGCGGAAAAATCCGTGTGAGAACAGGACGGCATGACCAAGTTCACTCTTCCCGACCAAGCCGGCATCATCCCGTTTCAGGGCATCGAGACCCTGATCGCGACGGGGGCCATCACCAGCCAGACCGCTTTTGATACCGATCAGGTCCAACCGGCCAGTCTGGACCTGCGCCTGTCGGACGTGGCGTGGCGTGTCCGCGCCAGCTTCCTGCCGGGCAAGCGCAAGGTCGAGGACCGCATCAAGGATGTGGCCATGCACGCCATCGACCTGTCGGGTGGCTATGTTCTGGAAAAGGGCTGCGTCTATATCGCCCGCCTGCAGGAACACCTGTCCCTTCCCAAGGGGCTGAACGCCCGCGCCAATCCGAAATCCTCGACGGGCCGCGTCGATGTGTTCGTGCGTCTGCTGACCGACAAGGGCCAGAGCTTCGACGACGTCGATGAAGGCTATGAAGGCCCGCTGTATCTGGAAATCGCGCCCCAGACCTTCTCCATCCTCGTGCGTCCGGGCACGCGCCTGAACCAGCTGCGCCTCAAGGCCGGCGAGCCGCCGCGCCTGGAAACCCGCAGCGTTGGCGTCGATCTGATGCCCGGTGCCAATGGCATCGTCGGCTTCCGTGGCCGCCGCCATGCGGGTGTGGTCGATCTGGAGAATATTGACGGTCACGACCCGCGCGACTTCTGGGAACCCCTGACCCTGCGTGATGGCGACCTGCTGCTCGATCCGGGCGAGTTCTACATTCTTGCCTCCAGCGACGACGTGGAAATCCCCGTCGACCAAGCCGCTGAAATGACCCCGATTGACCCCTCGGTCGGCGAGTTCCGTGTCCACTATGCAGGCTTCTTCGATCCGGGCTTCGGCACGGATGAGGCGCACGGCGCAGGCTCCAAGGGCGTGCTTGAGGTTCGCACCCACGACACCCCCTTCCTGCTGGAACACGAACAGACCGTCGCCCGACTGGTCTATGAACCCCTGACCGAGCGCCCCACCCGCCTCTATGGCGAAGGCGGCAGCCACTACCAGAAACAGGGCCTGAAGCTGTCCAAACACTTCCGCGAGTGGAAATAGGCGGGCTACACCAGAGTACTTCCAAATGTCCTCAAGCAGCGAGCCTCCGCGAGGCAAGCGTTAGGACAAAAAAGCCCCGCTCGTGAGCGGGGCTTTTTCGTTCAGGAAAGCCGATCAGCTTTCCGAAGAGACGGGAAGACCTTGGCCCAGATGCCGGTGGCGGCCAGAGCGCCGAAACCGCCGAAAACAGCCGCTCCAATCGGTCCGAGCATACGAACCATCACACCCGAATAGGCTTCGCCCAGTTCGTTCGATGCGCCGATGAACAGCATGGACACCGACGACACCCGCCCGCGCATGTGATCGGGCGTGGCCAACTGGATCAGGGTCTGGCGCACATTGACGCTGATCATGTCCGCCGCTCCGCCGATGAACAGCACCAGTGCCGACAGCCAGACGATCTTGGACAGGCCGAAAACGATGGTGCAGATGCCGAACACCGCCACCGCTGCAAACATCCACAGCCCGCCATTCTTCTGGATCGGAAAGCGGCTGAGCCACAGAGCCATGAACAGCGCCCCGACACCGAAGGCCGCCCGAAGGAAGCCAAAGCCCATCGGCCCCACATGCAGGATGTCACGCGCAAAGATCGGCGTCAGCAGGGCCACGCCTGCAAACAGCACCACGATCAGATCCAGCGAAATCGCGCCCAGTACGATCTTGGTCTTCCACACATAGGCCAAACCTTCCTTGACCAGTTCGACCGGCGAATGGGTCGATACGACCTGGGGCTTGCCCGAGGTCTTGATCATCAGGAAACAGCCGATAGCGATCAGGAATAGCGCCGCCGCCGAGGCATAGGCCAGCGGTACGGTAATGCCGACGATCACCCCACCCAAAGCAGGGCCCGCGATGGCTCCGGTCTGGAAGGCGATAGACTGGGCCGCGATGGCGGCAGGCAGAGCCTTGCGTCCCACCACCATCGGCAGGAAGGCTTGCGAAGCCGGAGCCAGAAAGGCCCGCGCCGCCCCGAACACCGCCGCCACAGCCAGCAGCCCCCAAAGGGGCGGCGAGCCGTGCCACGCCATGGCCAGAAAGATCGCCGCGCACACAGCCTCGACTACGATCGACAGGGTTACCGTATTCTTGCGGTCGCGCCGGTCAGCCATGGCCCCCGCAGGCAGTGTGAAGGCCAGAAGCGGCAGGAACTGGCACAGGCCCACCAGCCCCAGATAAAGACTGGCCTGTTCGATCGGGTGATCGCGGCGCGCGATCTCATAAACCTGCCATAACAGGGCCGAGGACTGGATCTGGATGGCGAGAACCGCCACCACGCGTCCAATCCACAAAAGGCGGAAATCCGGAATCTTCCACGGGCTGGAAGGTCCCTCCAAGGGCGTCTCATCCGCAGTGCGGGGGTTTTCGGTCGTCACTGATCAAAAATCTCGGCAAATGGAGAGGACAGGCGCAAGATCGCCCTTCTCGTTACAGGCTTACCTGCCTAAAGCATCGAAGTATGAACAGCACATCAAATTCCGTTCTCGATCCTGTCGAACTGACGCGCGCCCTGATCCGCCGCCCGTCGGTGACGCCTGCCAACGAAGGCGCGATGGAAGTGCTGGAGAAAGCTCTGGTCGAGCTGGGCTTCACCTGCCGCCGTATGGAGTTTTCGGGCCCCAGCGGTGAAGGCGTGGATGCGCCCATCGTCAACCTTTATGCCCGTCGCGGCACGGCCTCTCCCAACATCTGTTTCGCGGGCCATACCGATGTGGTGCCCACCGGTGCGACCGAGCAATGGACCACCGGCCCGTTCGAGGGCGAGACCCGCGACGGCATCCTTTATGGCCGCGGTGCCGTAGACATGAAGGGCGGGATCGGCGCGTGGGTCGCGGCCCTGTCGCAGATCCTGTCCGAAGGTGAGGTCGAAGGCTCGCTGTCCCTTCTGATCACCGGTGATGAAGAAGGCCCCGCCCTTCACGGCACCAAGCGTGTGGTCGAGACCCTGATGGGCGAGGGCGAGGTGATCGACGCCTGTATCGTCGGCGAGCCGTCATCGTCGGCGCAGCTGGGCGACATGATCAAGGTCGGGCGTCGCGGCTCGATCAACAGCTGGTTCACCGTCCACGGCAAACAGGGCCACGTCGCCTATCCCGAACGCGCCGCCAATCCGGCCCCCGTCATCGCCGAACTGTTGACGCGCCTGAACGCGCGTGTGCTGGACGAAGGCTATCCCGAGTTCCCGCCGTCGAACCTCGAAATCACCACCATCGACATCGGCAATACGGCGACCAACATCATCCCCGCCGTGGCCCGCGCCCGTACCAACATCCGCTTCAACCCCACCCATCAGGGTGCGGAACTGGCCGAGTGGATGACCAAAGAAGCGGGCCAGCTGCAAGCCGAAACGGGCCTGAAGATCGATGTCGAGCACATGATCTCGGGCGAGGCCTTCCTGACCCAGAACGATGCCTTCATCGGCGGGGTTCAGGATGCGGTGGAGAAGGCCGTTGGCCGTCGCCCCGTCGCCTCGACCAGCGGCGGCACGTCGGATGCCCGCTTTATTCGCTACATGTGTCCGGTGCTGGAACTGGGCCTCGTCGGCCAGACCATGCACCAGATCGACGAGCGCGTACCCGAACAGGAACTGCGCGACCTTACGGCCATCTATGTCGAGGTTATCCGCGCCCTGTTCGAGCGCATGAAGGCCTAGAACAGGCCATCAAGGAAGGCGGTGCCCAGCGCCGCCTGACCCGCCTGCCCTTGATAAAGGGACCGCGTCGGGCCAAGGCCATAGGCGGAGGCGCGGGTAAAGGTCGGGTCCGTTTCCGGCGGCGCTCCCAGCGCCACCGTGCCCCACAGCCGATAGGGATCGATCTTGGCCGCTGTCAGATAGCGCCTGTCCCGCGCGACCAGCAGAACGACCGATGCGCCAGCCGCCTCGCCCCACAGGGCAAAGCGGCCATCCAGCGACAGACCATCAGCCCGAGCGAGCAGCTGCGACAGGGCACGCACGACATCGGATGTGTGGGCCTGAAGCCCATGGCGCGACGGTCTGCGGTCTATGAGAGCCACCGTCATGCCCCGAGACACCAGACGACGGGCCGTGCGCTCCATCGCGCCGGACGGCCTCTCAGTGGCATCGCCAACCATGATGACCAGCGGATGCGGCCCCTGCCCCCGCGCGGGATAAAGGCGCAGCGTCTGGCGCGGATCAGGTCCGTAGGCCATCCGCCCATCGGCCCCAAACGACCTGCCCCACGCCGGTAATGCCAGCCCCGCCGTCACCATCCCCGCCGTGGCGCATAGTGCGCGCCGCGTCATTCCATCCCTCGCCATTCGCCCTTTAGGAACGACGTTGCGCGGGGATGCAAGCGCCGCCCAAGAAAAAGGGCGCGCCCCTAAGGAACGCGCCCCGTTTCGGAAAGACCGGAAGGTCTTACTTGTTCAGGTGCTGGTCCAGCCAGCCGAACACTTCATTGTGCCATTGCATGGAGTTGGCCGGTTTGAGGACCCAATGGTTCTCGTCCGGGAACATCACAAAGCGGCTTTCGATGCCGCGACGCTGCAGGGCCGTGAAGGTCGACAGGGCCTGCGAGGTCGGGATACGGAAATCCTTGTCGCCCTGAATGACCAGCATCGGGGTCTTCCAGTTCTGGACATGGTTGACCGGATTGAAGCGCTGATAGCCTTCCGGGTTTTCCCACGGCGTGCCGCCGTATTCCCACTCGGTGAACCACAGCTCCTCGGTGCCATAGCCCATGCCCATGATGTCGAACACGCCATCATGGTTCACGAGGCATTTGAACGCGTCGGACCAGTTGCCAGCGATCCAGTTGATCATATAGCCGCCGTAGGAAGCCCCCAGCGCACAGGCGTTATCGCCATCGAGGAAGCCGTACTTCTGCTGCGCGAAGGCCCAGCCCTTTTGCAGGTCTTCCAGCGGACGGTCGCCCCAGTGCTGGCTGATGGCGTCGGTGAAGGCCTGACCGTAGCCGGTCGAACCGTGGAAATCGATCATGACCACGGCATAGCCTGCACCGGCATAGGTCTGCGGGTTCCAGCGATAGGACCAGCCGTTACCGAACGAGCCTTGCGGCCCGCCGTGGATCAGGAAGGCGACCGGATATTTCTGGCCTTCGACATAGTTGGCCGGCTTGATGACATAGCCGTGGACGGTTTCGTTGTTCCAGCCGGGGAAGCTGAACTGCTCGAAGGCACCGAACTGCTTGTTGTCCAGTTGCGGGTTCACATTGGTGATGCGGCGCGGCATTTCGCGGCCACGGAAGGACTTCACGAACAGCTCACTGGGGCGGTTCAGCGTATCGATCGACAGTACGAAACCGTCATTGGTCTGCTGGACCGCGCCGACGTGGCCTTCGCCGGTCAGGGCAACGACCGAACCGTTGCGGGTATCGATCTGGAACAGCTTGGTGTTACCAACGTCACCTGCCGTCACGAACAGGCTGTTGCCGTCCTTGGACCATTGCAGGCTGTCAGCCGAACGGTCCCAGTTGGCGGCGATCTGGCGGGTCTGGCCGGTGGCCACATCACGCAGGAAGATCGAATATTTGTCCGCCTCGAAGCCCGGACGCTCCATCGCGCGATAGGCCAGAGTCTGGCCATCCGGCGAGAAGACAGGACCGGTATCCCATGCCGGATTGCTCTCGGTCAGGTTGGTCAGTTGGCCCGGCGCGTCGACGGCGACCTGATAGAGGTCGAAATTGGTGCTCCACGGCTCGGAGTTTCCGGCATGGCGGGCCGAGAAAACCAGGCTGCGGCCATCGGGGGCAAAGGTGAACTCGCTCTCGTCACCGAACGGCTTGGACGGGGTGTCGCCGTCAAAGCCTTTGGTCACCCAGACAGGCTCGTGGGCATTGTCGCCCAGACCAATGACGAACAGGTGGTTCTGGGTGTGGTCATTCCAAGTATCCCAGTGGCGCACGAACATGCGGTCATAGACCTTGCCGGTCGATTTGCGCTCGGCCTCGGCAGCAGCGCGGGCGACCGAGGCGGCGAGGTTCTCGGCGTCCGGATAGACGGCCAGCGACACGGCCACGGCATCACCGGCATCGTTCACGCGATAAGCGTTCACATCGGTCGGCAGGTTGGTGACCTGCGTCGCGGTCTGGCCCCTGTCGGTCGAGATCCACACCTGCGACGAGCCCGAGCGCGACGACAGGAAGTAGAGCTGTCCGTCCTTGCCCCAGCGTGCGGTGTTGGCACCGCCCTCGCTGATCGGCAGGACGGTGGCTTGGCCCTCGCCCTTCAGCGACTGGATGTAGAGTTTGGAGCTGCGGCGGTTGGCGGCCACATCAGTCTGGGTAACCGAATAGACGACCCACTCACCATCCGGCGACACCTGCGGGTCACCCAGACGGTTGGCCGGGATCATGTCGTTATAGGTAAAGGCGTTACCGGCTTCAGCCGTCGCGGCCACCGCCGGGGCGGTCGCGGTATCGGCCAGAGCCGGAGCGGCTGCGGTCAGCAGGGCCACGGCGCTGAGGCCGCAGAGAAGATGGGACAGGCGGCGCATGGGCGCTCCCTCTTTTTGGGACAGTCAGGCTGAAAGGCCTAACACCCGATACGCCGCCCGCAAACCCTCAGATTAACGTGAGGGCTGGGTGTATTTGGCCGTCCAGTCGAGGATTTCCTGCTGCCAGTTCACCCACGCCTTCGGCTCAAGCACCCAGTGGTTGGCGTTCGGCACATGGACAAAGCGGCTGGGAATACCCTGACGTTGCAGGGCCGAGAAGGTGGCCAGCCCCTGTTCCATCGGCACACGGAAGTCGCGCGAACCGTGCAGGACCAGCATCGGCTTGTTCCAGTTGGCGACATAGGTTTCAGGGTTCTGGGCGTCATAGACCGCCTTGCGGTCCCATGTGCTGCCCTCGAACTCGTGGATGAAGGTGGCGATGTCCATCGCATTCATCAGCTGCGGCACATCGAACACGCCCGCGTGGTTGACGAGGCACTGCCACGGCTCGTTCCACTGGCCCGCGATCATATTGACCATATAGCCGCCGTAAGAGGCCCCCAGCGCACAGGCGCGGCTGCCGTCGATGAAGCTGTAACGCTCGAGGGCCGCTTCCCAGCCCTTGCGCAGGTCTTCCAGCGGGCGGGTGCCCCAGTTGGAGTTGATCGCGTCGGTGAAGGCCTGCCCATAGCCGGGCGAGCCATGGAAATTGATCATCACCACCGCATAGCCCGCGCCGGTATAGACCTGCGGGTTCCAGCGATAGGACCAGCTTTCGGTCCACGGCGACTTCGGACCGCCATGGATCATATAGATGGCCGGATATTTCTGGCCCTCGACATAGTTCACCGGCTTGAACACCCAGCCGTGGACCTGTTCACCGTTCCAGCCCGCGAAACGGATTTCTTCCGGTCGCGACGGACGGATAGAGGCCATCGCATCGGCATTATGGTACGTCAGCTGGCGCGCCTCATTGCCCTTCAGCACAAAGAGCTGGGTCGGGGCGGTATAGTTTTCCAGCGCATAGACCACCGTGCCGCCCACTTCGTCATAGGCGCTAACGGTGCCGATATCGGTCAGGGCGCGCACGTCGCCGGTGCGGGCGTCGATCTCGAACAGGCGCTGCTGGCCCTGATCGGCGGCCACCGCATAAAGCGCCCGTCCATCCGAGCGCCACGTCAGGTCACCGGGGCCGCGATCCCAGTGGGTCAGGGCGCGCGCGCCCGATCCATCGGCATTACCCAGCATGACCACAGCCTGATCCCCGCCGACGTTCTCACGCGGGCTGGCCAGCCATGCGAGACGGCGGCCATCGGGCGACAGAACCGGATTGCTGTCCGGTCCGGTATGGCCGGAAGTCAGATTGACCGGAGCGCCGCCTGCCAGCGGAATACGGTAAAGGTCGTTGTTGTTGGTGAAGGCGTTGCGGTCACCCAGAAGCTTGGTCGAAACCAGAATGGCCCCGTCGCGGGTAAACTCGATCCCACCCACGCCAAAGTCGGCCTCCAGCCCTTGGGTCAGGCTGCGGGCCGATCCCTCGGCCAGACCCGATGTATTCAGCGGCTGAACCCACAGGTGGGACTTCTTGCCATCGTGCCAGCGGTCGAACACGCGCAGGGGCATCTGGTCATAGGCGGTCTGGGTGGCCTTGGCGGCTGCATCGCTGCGCGTCTTGGTGCATTCCAGCGTCTCGCAGTCGGCAAAGACCGACACGCCCAGCACCAGCGAGCGACCATCCGGCGCGATCCGGAAACCCGAGACACCGACCGGCAGGCTGGTCACCTGTGCGGCGGCATGACCTTCGGCATCGGTGCGCCAGACCTGATTGGAGCCACCACGTGACGAGGTAAAATAGATGGCGCGACCATCCGGTGCCCACTGGGCGTTCGATGCCCCGCCTTCGGAAACTGTCAGGCGGCGCGGCTCACCCGTACCATCGACATTGGCGATCCAGAGCGAGGACGAGGACTTGTTGGCGTCATAGTCCACACTGGACACCGCATAGACGACGCGCTTGCCATCGGGCGACAGGACCGGCGCGGATACACGCTCCATCGAGGCCAAGGTTTGCAGGCCCAGCCCGCCCTCCAGCGTATGTTCGGTCTTGGCCGGTTGGCTGGCGGCTGCCGGAGCAGCCGTTTCCGAAGCCCCCGCTTCCTGAGCCCAAACCGGAGCCGCCGTCGCCATCAAGGCGACCGCCGCCGTTGCCATCATCCAGTGTGCACGCATCACGCCTGCTCCCCCTTCCCAGAAAAATACTGGCGACCTGCATAGCAGTTTGCGCGGTCACGCCAAGGCGCTTGCCCGCCGCACCGTGACAGGCGAGAACAGGACATGGCTTCCTCGCCCCTCCACATCGTCGATGTCCTGATCGCGGAGCGCGCGCCGCGTCTGACGCGCTCGGTCTTCTGGCCAGTGGTGCGACCGGCCCTTTATGGCGTGCTGGGCTACCCCAAGGCCGTGGCCATGGCCGATGCCGTCAGAGACCTCAGCGGTGCCGACGCTTTTCAATATGTGTCAGACCTGTTGAAGCTGAAGGTCGAGACGACGGGTCTGGAAAACCTTCCCGCCAAGGGGCGGTGCGTCATTGTCTGCAACCACCCGACGGGGATCGCTGACGGCGTCGCCATGTACGATGCGGTGCGGCAGGTGCGCGATGACGCCATCTTCTTTGCCAATGCCGATGCCCTGCGGGTCGCGCCGCGACTGGATGAAACCATCATTCCGGTGGAGTGGGTCCACGCCAAGCGCACCCGCGAAAAGACCCGCCACACCCTGAACGCCGCCAAACAGGCCTTTGCCGAGGAACGCTGCATCGTCATGTTCCCCGCAGGGAGGCTTGCACGGGCGGAGAACGGCGTCCTGACCGATCCGCCGTGGGAAAGCTCGGCGGCGTCGCTGGCCCGCAAATACAATGCGCCCGTCGTGCCCGTACGGATGACAGGGCCGACCAGCAAGCTGTTCCACACCTTCGACCGCTTTTCCGAAGAGCTGCGCGACGTCACTCTTTTCCACGAACTGCTGAACAAGGAAGGCCGGACCTTCGGCTTGACCTTCGCCAAACCCGTATCACCCGACCAACTGCCGGTTGACGCCGATGCCGCAACCGATCAGCTAAAGACCTATATCGAGCGGCATCTGGCCGCGCGTCCGGACGCCCCGTTCCCTGAATGAAACTGCATCTCGCCGACGCCGAGGCGACCACCCGCCTTGGCCAGACCCTTGCCCCCCTTCTTGAAGCCGGAGACAGCATCCTGCTCTACGGCCCGCTGGGCATGGGCAAGTCCACCCTTGCACGCGGACTGATCCGCGCCCTGACCCGTCCGGACGAGGATGTGCCCAGCCCTACCTTCACCCTCGTGCAGTTCTACGAGAGCGATCCGGCGGTGGCGCATTTCGACCTCTACCGCCTGAGCGATCCCGAAGAGGCGTGGGAGATCGGACTGGACGAGGCGCTGGACGAAGGCTGTGCCATCATCGAATGGCCGGAACGTCTGGGCGATGACCCGTCGCGTTTCCTCGGCCCCGACATTTTGACGATTACCCTCGAAGAAGAGGGCCAGTCCCGCCTTGCGACCGTTTCTGGCGCAGGCCGCTGGGAAGGTAAGATCAATGACCTCCAACTCTGAGCGCGAAACCCTGAAGCTGGCCGTGCTGGAAAAGGCAGGCCTTGCTGATGCCGAACGGCACCCGCTGCCGGGTGATGCCTCGACCCGCCGCTATGAGCGCATTGTCGCGCCCGATGGCCGCCGCTTCATGCTGATGGACCAGCCGCTCGCCGCCGAGAGCCAGCCATGCGATCCGGCTTGGAGTGCCGATGAGCGCCATGCACAGGGCTGGAATGCCGTCGCGCGCCTGTCGGCCGGCCGCATCGAAGCCTTCGCCGCCGTCGCCGCGCATCTGAACGCTCTGGGTCTGTCGGCACCCGCCATTCCGGCGCTCGATGCCGCCAATGGTCTGGCCCTGCTGGAGGATTTCGGTGACGACCTGTTCGCCCGCGTGATCGAACAGGGCATGATTGAGCGCCCGCTCTACCTTGCCGCCATCGAGGCACTGGCCAAGCTGCACGATGCAGGCACCCCGCCTTCGGTCCTGAACGGTCCGGCGGGTCCGTGGCCGATGCTGGTTTATGACGAGGTAGCGCTTCAGGGCGGGGCTGACCTGTTCGTGGAATGGCTGCCGAAATACGACAGCCGCGTCAGCTTTGACGAGGCCGCCATCACCGCATGGCGCGAGGCATGGGCTCCGGTCGTGAAGTCGGGGGCCGAAGGGGCATCTGTCATGGCGCACCGCGACTATCACGCCGAGAACCTGATCTGGCTGGCGGACCGCAAAGGTGCCGCCCGCGTCGGCATGATCGACTTCCAGGATGCCGTGATCGCCCATCCCAGCTGGGACCTGCATTCCCTGCTTCAGGACGCCCGCCGCGATGTGTCGCCGGAGCTGGAGGCCGAGGCGCTGGACCACTATTTCGCCCTGCGCCCCGACGTGGACCGTGCGGCCTTCATGGCCGACTATGCGGGCCTCGCCGCGCTGAACGAGGCGCGGATCATCGGCATCTTCGCCCGACTGATCGCGCGTGACGGCAAGCCGCGCTATGCCCAGTTCCTGCCGCGCATGTGGGCGCATCTGAACCGCAACCTCGAACAGCCGGCACTGGCCACGGTCGCCGCATGGTTCGATAGATATGTTCCGGCGGAGGTGCGCCAATGACGGCTCCTAAAACCGCAATGGTGCTGGCCGCAGGGCTGGGTACCCGTATGCGTCCGCTGACCAATGACCGCCCCAAGGCGCTGGTCGAGGTCCATGGTCGCGCCCTGATCGACCATGTGCTGGACCGTCTGGTCGCGGCGGGGGTGGAGACCGCGGTCGTCAACGTCCACTGGTTCGCGGACCGTCTGGAGCAGCATCTGGCCAAGCGTGATGACGTCCGCATTATCATCTCGGACGAACGTGCCGAACTGCTGGAAACGGGCGGCGGCCTGAAGAAGGCCAAGCCCCTGCTGGGCGATGATCCGGTGTTCGTCGCCAATATCGACAGCGTGTGGATCGACCGTGGCGATGCGCTGGGTGATCTGGTGCGTCTGTGGAATCCCGAGATGATGGATGCCGCCCTGCTGCTGGCCCGCCGCGAAGGCTCCATCGGCTTTGAGGGCGATGGAGATTTCTCGGTCGCGGACGATGGTCGCCTGACCTTCCGTGGCGATCGTCCATCCGTGCCGTTTGCCTATATGGGCGTGCACATCACCCGCCCGTCCTATGCCGATCAGGGACCGGACGGTGCCTTCTCGCTCAGCCCACTTTGGCGTGCCTCGGCGCAGGAAGGACGGCTGTACGGGACGGTCATGGACGGCGACTGGATGCACGTCGGTGACCCGCAGGCCCGCGACGAGGCCGAGCTGAAACTTAAAGGATAGGGATAATGGGCGAGGGGGTATTTGATCCGTTTTCCGGCGGTACGCCGCGCTGGTACACCATCGCGGCCCATCGTCCGTTTCTGGAAGATCTGGCGGCAGGGGTCCTGAGCTGGCTGGGCGGTCGCCCGCCCGAAGAGCTGTCGGATGCCACCATCCTCTTGCCCAACCGCCGCGCCGCGCGGGCCTTTACCGCCGCCCTGTCGAAGCTGTCGGGCGACAAGCCGGTCCTGCTGCCCCAGGTCAGGCCGCTGGGTGACCTCGAGGATGACGAGCCGCCGTTCACGCCCGGTGCCCTGGGCATGGACCTGGCGCCTGCCATCCCGTCACTGACCCGCCGGTTCGAGCTGGCGCGGATGATCGTTGAATCCTACGATCCCTCTCTGACGCCGGTGCAAGCACTGGACATGGCCGATGCCCTCGGTCGGTTCCTGGATTCCTGCCAGCTTGAAGAGGTGCAGGACCCGAGCGTCATCGGCAGTTTGGTCGATGGCGACATGGCCGTGCACTGGCAGAAATCGGCAAAATTCCTGTCCATCGGGGTCGAGCAATGGCCCAGACGCCTCGAGGAACTGGGTCTGGTCGATCCGGCATGGCGCCGTGCCAAGCTGTTGCGCCGTCTGGCCGAACACTGGAGCGAAAGCCCGCCGCAAAATCCGGTCATTGTCGCCGGTTCGACCGGCACCGTCCCCGCTGCCGCCGATGTGCTCGGGGCCGTGGCCCGTGCGCCGATGGGGTGTGTGGTTCTGCCCGGTCTGGACTTCCATCTCGAAGAAAAGGTCTGGCAACAGATCGACGCCGACAATGAACAACACCCCCAGCGCGCCCTGAAGCGCCTTCTGGAACGGCACGACATCGCCCGCGAGGCCGTGCGCCCATGGTTCCGCCCGGCTCTGACCGCCGAGGCCGAACGCAAGGGGCAGGCCCGCCAGCGCCTGCTCAACGAAGCCCTGCGTCCCGCCGATGCCACGGGTGACTGGCGCCAGGCCATTGACGACATCCGCGCCGCCGCCGGAACCGATCATGATCCGATCGCCGAGGGTACCCACGGTCTCAAGACCCTGACGCTCAAGCACGAGGAAGAGGCGGCTGCCGCCATCGCGCTGATGATGCGCCAGACGCTGGAAACGCCCGGCAAGACCTGCGCCCTCGTCACGCCCGATCAGGCGCTGGGCCGCCGCGTCCAGGCCCGTCTGCAACGCTGGGGCATTGTCGCCGACGCCTCGGCGGGTGAGCCACTGAACCGCATGCCCGCCGGCATATTGATGGGGCTTTGCGCCCGCTGGATGGTGGAGCCGGTCAATCCGCAGACCCTGCTGGGCATCCTCAAACACCCGCTCACGGTCATGGGTGACGCGACCACGCCGCAAAATGTGCGCGAGCTGGAACGCTACGGTCTGCGCACCTCTGCCCATGCCAGCTTTGCGGCCCTGAGACAGCATCTGGATCGAGCCCTTGACCGCTCCGGCCTGTCGGACGAGGCCCGCGCCGCCATTGTCGAGCGCAATGGACGGCTGAACGGTTTCATCGACACTCTGGAAGCCTTGATCGGACAGGCGAAGGCCGATTTCGATGACGAGGGCATGGTCGCGCTCAATCTCGCCGCCGAGGGGCTGACCCGGCTGATGGAGGCTCTGGCGGGCCAGCAGGCCTGGGCCGGACCGGACGGGGAACAGGCCGCCGCCATCCTGACCGGACTGATCGGCGGCGGGGCGGCTCTGGGCCGGATCGATGCCACCCAGTTTTCCGAGCTGGTCGACAGCCTGCTGGCCGAAACCGTCGTGCGTACCGGCGGAGCCACCCACCCGTCCTTGCGGATTCTGGGGGCCATCGAGGCCCGTCTGGTCCGCGCCGACCTGATGATCCTGGCCGGACTGGAAGAAGGCATCTGGCCACAGGGCGCGCCGGTCGATCCCTTCCTGTCACGCCCAATGCGCGCCAAGCTGGGCCTGCCCCCACCCGAGCGTCGCATCGGCCAGAGCGCGCAGGACTTTGTCCAGGCCGCCTGCTCGGACGAGGCCATCCTCGTCCACTGCGAGCGCCGTGGCGGCCAGCCCGCTGTCGCCTCGCGCTGGCTGTGGCGTCTCGAAATGCTGACCTCGGGGGCCAATAACGAGTCCCATCCGGTGAAGCTGGAGCCGCTGGGCGACATCACCGAATGGACGCGGGCCATGGATGCGCCCCTGACGGCCACACCACAGTATGCCCGTCGACCGGCCCCCACACCGCCCGTCGACCGACGCCCGCGCGAGCTGCCGGTGACCAGTATCGAACGCTGGGTGCGCGACCCCTATGCCCTGTATGCCGAGCGCATTCTGGGCCTGCGGAAGCTGGACCGACCGGGCGAGCCCGCCGAGGCCCTGAAGCGAGGCACGGCCATCCACGCCGCCATCGAGCGCATGACCAAGACCTGGCCGCGCGAGCTTCCCGAGGATCTGGAAGCGCAACTGGCCGACCTTATCCAGGAAGAGCTGCGTCAACAGGGCTTCAACGAAGCGGCCATGGCGCGCGAAGTGCCCCTCAGTCACCGCATGGCACAGTTCCTTGGCCATTTCGAGCGCACCCGTCGCCAGCGCGGCATCGTCATTCTGGTCGAACAGAGCGGACGGCTGACCTTCGATGCCCCAGGCGGCCCCTTCACCGTCACCGCCAAGGCCGACCGCATCGAGCGGTGCCACGGCGAAGCCTCGGTAATCGACTTCAAGACGGGCACCCCTCCCTCGGCTACCCAGGTCAGGACAGGCTTTGCGCCGCAGCTTCCGCTGACCGCCGCCATCCTGGCCGGGGGTGGCTTCGACATTGCTGCCACGCCCGACCAGCTGCTCTATGTCCGCGTTGGCGGTGGCAAGGGCGGTGAGGAGAAGGACGTCTCCAAGCCCGCAGCCGCCACCCTGGCCTCGGACGAACTGGACCGTCTCAAGGAAGCCGTCGCCCTTTATGACGAGGAGGCCAAGGCCTATCCGTCATGGGAAGCGCCCCAGTACATGGGCAATTTCGGCGGAAACTACGATCATCTGGCCCGGGTGTGGGAATGGTTCGTCGTCGGCGGCGAGAACGGTGAGGAGGCATAGGCCATGAGCGCGATTTCCCTGTCACCGGTCGAACAGGCCCGACGCAACCAGACAACTGCCGCCGATCCGCGCCTGTCCATTTTCGTGCGGGCCAATGCCGGCTCGGGCAAGACGACCACCCTGGTCGCGCGCGTGGCCCGTCTGCTGCTGCAACGTGTGGCCCCGGGCGAGATCCTGTGCGTGACCTATACCAAGGCCGCCGCGGCCGAGATGCAGTCACGCCTGTTCCAGAAGCTGGGCGAATGGGCCGTAGCCAGTGACGCGGCCCTGCGCCAGTCGCTGTCCGAACTGGACAACAGCGACCCGAACGCCCTGACCGAACAGGACCTGTCCGACGCCCGTCGCCTGTTCGCCCGCGCGCTGGAGACCCCCGGCGGGCTGAAGATCCAGACCATCCACGCCTTTTGCGAAAAGCTGCTGCGGCGCTTCCCCATCGAGGCTGGCGTCACCCCCGGCTTCGAAGTTCTGGAGGACCAGGCTGCCGAGGCGCTTTCACGTGATGCGCGAAAGGTTCTGGCCCAGTACGCCCTGCGCAATGCCGACAGCGAGGTCGGTCGCGCCTATGCCCATTTCGCCGTCAATCTGGACTTCAAGAGCTTCAACAGCCTGCTGGGCGCCATCGAGGCCCGCCGCAACGAGCTGAAGGCCTGTGAGGAGGCCCGTCACACCGACCACACCCTGGCCCCGTGGCACATCGTCGGTCTGGAAGCCGACCTGTCGCCGCAGGATGTCGAGGCCGAATTCCTGAACCGGATCGACCCGGCGGAATGGCGGCGCATGGCCGATCTTCAGGAAACCGGCGGTGGGGCCAATGACATCAAGATGGCCGAGCGCATGCGCGCGGCCGTGCCGCCCGACACCGCCCTGTCGGCGATGTACAGCATCTTCTATGACACCAAGGGCCAGATCCGTAAAAAGTTCGGCGGGGCCAAAGTCGCCGCAGAGGCCAAGCTCTATCTGGAAAACCTGGCTATCGCCTATGAGGCTGCCCTCGGTCGCCTTCGGGCCGCGCGCGTCGCCCAGAACACCCACTATCTCCTCGAACTGGCCAAGGTACACGCCTTCATCTACGAACAGGCCAAGAGCGCTGTCGGCGGGCTGGACTTCACGGATCTGGTCGGCAAGACGCTGGACCTGCTGGTCCACCGTACCGATGCCGCCTGGGTGCTGTTCAAGCTCGATGGCGGCATCGAACACATTCTGATCGACGAGGCGCAGGATACGGCCCCCGAGCAGTGGGACATCATGCGCGCCCTCACCGACAGCTTCTATGCGGGCGAAGGGGTGGAGCGTGATCGCGCCATCGCCCGCTCGGTCTTTGCCGTGGGGGACGAGAAACAGTCCATCTACTCCTTCCAGGGCGCACGCCCCGAGCGGCTGCTGCAGGAAAGCCAGCGCTACAGCGCTCATGCCCACGCCGTCGGGGCCGATTTCCGCAATGTCGATCTGGGCACCTCCTTCCGCTCGACGCCCGATGTGCTGTCCTTCGTCGACCGCGTATTCAATGATCCTGAGCGTGCCCGCGCCCTCAATGGCGACGAAGGCGACACCATCACCCACGAGGCCGCCCGTCAGGGGCAGCGCGGTCTGGTCGAGATCTGGCCGCTGTTCCGTGATCCGCCCACGGAAGAGAAGAAGCCGTGGACGGCCCCTGTCGATCAGGAGAGTGAGGCCAGCGCCAACAAGCAGCTGGCCCGCGCCCTGGCCCGCGAGATCCGCGAACAGGTGGCCAATGCAGCCCCCGTATATAACCGTGACGGCACGACCCGTGGCGCGACCTATGGCGACTATCTGATCCTGGTGCGCCGTCGTAAGGCCTTGTTCGAGGAAATCATCCGCGCCCTCAAGATGGAGGGCGTGCCCGTGGCCGGGGCCGACCGGCTGAAGCTGAACGAGCATATCGTCTATGACGACATGCTGGCGCTCGGCCGGTTTGCCCAGTTCCCGGACGACGACCTGTCGCTGGCAGAAATCCTGCGCAGCCCCTTCTGCCGCATCCCCGATTTCGGCGCGGACCACGACCTGTTCCATCTGGCCGATGCGAAAACGCGCGAGGGCCGCAAGCTGTGGCGCGTATTGCGCGAGCGCCGCAGCGAGCATCCCCAGTGGGAAGAGGCCGCCAGCTTCCTGGAGACCCTGCTGGCCGTGCGCGACGGCGATCCCTTCACCTTCTTCACTACGGCACTGAATCACCTGTTCGCGGATGGTCGCTCGGGTCGTGCCCGCATCCTCGACCGTCTGGGACGTGAGACCGAAGAGGCTCTTGACGAGACCCTGAACCAGATCCTGGCCGCCGAGGAGCGCGGCGGGCGCGATCTGGAAAGCTGCCTCCACCAGCTCGAACAGAGCGCCGTCGAGGTCAAGCGCGAGATGGAAGGGGCCCGCAATGAGGTGCGGGTGATGACCGTCCACGGCTCAAAGGGTCTGGAAGCCCCCATCGTCATTCTTCCCGACACCACATCGCCGGTGAAGGGCATGGGCCTGCCGCTGATCGCCAGGGAAAAGGACAACACCGTCCAGTGGCTGTTCTGCCCGACCTCTGCCAAGGAGGACTGCCCCGCCTCCGCCGAGTTCCGAGAAATGCGCGAGGCCCGCGCGCGCGAGGAGGGCCTGCGCCTGCTCTATGTGGCCCTGACCCGCGCCAAGGATCGCGTCATCATCATGGGCCGCGCGCTCAAGACCGATGCCGCCATGCAGGGCAGCTGGTGGCAGATCCTCGACGAGACCTTCACGGCAGCGGTCGACAGCGGCCTGGCCAAGGAGGGTGAGGACGGACGGCGCTATTACGGGCAGATGCCCCCGCCCGCCGACAAGGCCGCGCCGGCAGACAAGACCGAGGCCGCGATCCTGCCCGACTGGGCGCATTCACGCCCTGCCGCGGACATGTCGGCCCGTTTTGCGGCCCCCTCCCGCATGGAGGACGGCAAGACGGTCAAACGTATTCCCGCCCCCTCGCCGCTGGCGACCGCCCCGACTGGCGGGGCCGCGCTGGGCCGTTTCCGCAGGGGTGACCTGATCCACCGCCTGCTGGAGCGCCTGCCCGATATCGCACCGGCGATGCGCCGGACCCTGGCAGTGAAGATGCTGTCCAAGGAAGTCGATCTGGACGATGAACAGCGCGCCGAGATGATCGAGGCAGCCTTCAGCGTGCTGGACGATGCCCGCTTTGCGCCGGTGTTCGGCCCCGGCTCCCGCGCCGAGGTGGCCCTGACCGGCACGGCCCCGGAACTGCCCGCCGGGGTGAAGATCAATGGCCAGATCGACCGT
>NZ_CAMZFB010000012.1 GCF_947305955.1 uncultured Brevundimonas sp. | reverse complement strand
AACCACCCAAAATAAAATCGACAGCCATAGACCCCCCAACCAAATGAAGACGCGGTACAGGTGACACTCCTCGGATTTTGAAGACGTTCCCCCAACCTAAGTCGATGACCTTGTGCAGCCTCATGCACGCCTCCCACGCCCTGAGGCCGGATCTCAATTCCTTCGTTTCAGGGGGGTCTTCATACGAGACCGTAGACGATTTCTGGCTACGCGCGCGGCCATCGGACTTCTCTCGAAGCACAATGAGTTCCTGTGGGGCAGTGCAGATGTCCTCAGCCAGAACCAGCCCCTGCCCTGAAAACCACAGAAACAAATGCTCTGTCCCTCTAAGACGCGACAGATAGCCCCGCCCTCCACAACCGAAGCCATAGTAAAAGCCTAGTACAAACGAGCGCTACAACCGAATTTTACATGGTCACAAGTGAAACACTCCCCCCCTTCAAAGCTCAGCTAAATTTCTCCCTCGCACCATTGCATCCGACACCAGAGCTCAAACGTATACCAGCGCCCGATCGGTTATGATCGTGCGCTGGCGCGGTGCGGCTCAGAACATTTTTAGTAGCGTCCGTTAATCGCCTCACATTGGAAGCAGGCCCTTAAAATCGGACGGACAGCGTTACCCCCATAGTCCGGCGCTCAGCCGCACTCACCGGGAATCCGCGGGGCGAATCCCCACCTGGCGACTGGACCGGTGCTGCGCCGTAATCCACGTATCGCAGCGCCCCGATTGGCGAGTCATCATCCAGAAGATTTCGAGCCCACACGTTGACCTGGAAGTCCTTGAACGACAGGCCCGCATTTAGATTCACCCTCTGTGAAGCCGGCACCTTGATCAGGTTGTGAACCTGACCAAAGAAGGAGCCAACATAGGTGAGGTCGGTTGCAACGAACCAGTCGACATCATTCCAGTTCGTCGTACCTTCATATTTCAGGCCAATGCTGCCCGAATGCTCAGAGACGAGTGGCGTGCGGCGGCCGACGATAGAAGCCGCATCAAGGCATCCAAGACGCGAAAGATCCACGAAATAGCTGGTCCCTCCGGGCACCAGACTTTTACATGCGACGCCCAGATGAAGGATGGCCTCATCATTATCCACCCCTTCAGTAATTTCGGTATCCAAGAAGGTGTAGGCGAAGCGCACAGAGAGGCCCGACGTCAAATAGCGAAGACCCTCAATTTCGAGGCCGTTGACCTCCGTCTCGCCGATGTTCGCCATGTAGCTGCCGGTAGCCGTAGCTGTCTGGAACGTTGAGCTCAAAACCTGATTATCGATGACGTTGTGGAACAACGACATATTCAGATACCGGAACCCGAACAGCGAAGTCTTGGCACCAATTTCTGTATTGGTCAGGCGTTCCTCGTCATAGGTCGCGACCGGCGAGGTAACCACATTAAAGCCGCCGGGCGAGTTACCGACTGCATACTGGGCGTAGAGATTCAAATCTGCAGACGGACGCCATGTCACGCTGACACGCGGCAGGAAAGTCTCGAAAGTGGCTGTACGGCTATCTGTATTCCCGACCACTTGGCTGGGTAGAGGGTTACGCAGTTGGGCAATCTGCTGCGGCGTGAACAGGTCACTGACACGATAGGACTGACCGGTTTGAGTGACCGTGTCCTTCTGCCAACGCCCTTCCAGGCTAAGGGTCAGGTTTTCCCTGAGATCGTATTCCAAGCCACCAAAGGCAGCGAGATTTTCGATTTCATAGATCGCCTCCATCACCTCTGGGCCAACTTCGGTGAACTCTAGGAAATCCCGCAGCGGCGTCGTTTTATCAGCGCCATAATAGCCGCCGACAGACCACCGGAGCGAACCTATTGCAGGCCCATCAAAACGAAGTTCGTGGGTTACCGCCTCGCGATTCTGAGCCCTGGTATCGTTGAAGACCGTAGCCGAGCAATCGCGGTTGGAGATCGGCACGAACGGACAAGACGCTCCCATGAGCATGAACTCACGGTCGTCGTAGCTCAGATCCAACCCCGTCTTGAGGTAGGTTTTCGAGCGTCCGGCCAAGTAGGACAGTCGAGCGCCGCTTTCAGCAAACTCGTAGCTCACATTTCCCATCACCGCGTGCGTCTCGCGCTCCAAGCCGGGCGACGCGACGCGGTCGGTGTTAATTCTAAAGCTAGTCGGCGCTTTTACCGTGCCACAATAATATGGGCGGGTTGTGAGATAGCAGTTGTTCTCCGAAGCGGGCATGAGGCTGACAGCAGCCTGATTTTCCTCGGACTTAATGCCGTAATATCTCAGCGAAGCCTCAAACCCGCCTTCCGGTCTGAAGTAGAGACCAAGGTTGTGCGTGTCCGACGAACGCGCACCCAACATCTCACGATAGCCGATCTCGTTTTGGTATTGGCCTCCGAACTCCGAGTGGCTGAGGCCTGCTACGAAGCCCAAGGTGTCGTCCACGGGGCCGGAGAGATTGATACTGTAGTCGAGGCGTCCGTCGCTGCCGGAAGTAACGCTGGCGCGTCCGTCCAGATCACTGCCAGGACTACGGGTAATCATGTTGACTGCGCCCGACAGGGTACCGCGACCGTAAAGGGCAGATTGCGGCCCCCGCATCACTTCCACCCGCTGGAAGCTATCCATATCCAGAGTGGACAGCGCGCCAAACCAAGGCACGCCATCGATAAAGACGCCAACCTTGCCGTCCGCCACTATGAGGTTCGATGCGCCACGAATAACAGGGCGGTCATTAAAGCTGCCGAATGCCGGCTGCATTTGAAAGCCCGGCGTGTATCGCGCGACATCGACTACGGTTTCGACCTGCAACTGAGCCATGGCTTCGGCGCTCATTGCAGTCACCGAGACTGGAATATCCTGCGCCGACTCTTCGCGTTTTCGCGCGGTCACGACGATGTCTTCGAGGAACGCGGCGGCGACCTGACCACTGTCCTGCGCATGAGCACTACTTCCAACTGTAGTGAGCGCGGTAAAAGCGGAAGCCGTGACGAATAGTAAGCAGGATGTCTTCATCGGTCAGTGCCCCTTTTGGCAAGGAGCCCCCTCCGGCCCCTAGGTTCTGAAACTAATACGCGTCCTCATTTACAAACTTCGCGCAGACCTCAGGCCACCTCGGGGATTTCAATCAACCCAATCTGAGAGGGGGCGTTGACACTGCGATAACATTGTTAGACATGTATTCAAATGAACACAAGAGGTCACATTTGGAGGGGTTAGTATGAAAATCGTACGGGGTATTTTTTGTGCCGCGAGCGTAGCCTTGGCCGCCATTCTGGCACCGCTACCTGCAGCCGCTAACGGCTTTGACGAGCAACTGTTCAAAACCTGGCTGGAGGTTAGAACTGGCGGTTTGGAGGCCTCGGCGGTCTATTGGTACTCGACCGGAGAGATCACAGAGTTTCCAACCGGCAAGGTCCTAGCCATCGTAGAAGGTTTCGATACAGCGCGACTAATTCCAGATCCTGACTATCCTGGCGGATACATACAGTTGTCTCGAAAGGTATACATCTATCGCGACCCGACGACTAAGAAGATACTGACCGAGGTCAACGGCGTAGCCCTCGATCCAATCCTCTTTACGTATCAGAAAATCCACTACCGATTGGTGGGTGACCGCCTGCAAACCATTTCCGTGATGGGCACGGGTGATCGAGTCAGTACTACGGGCCCCCACGAGGTCATCACAGCCCGCAGAATTGGCGACATGGTGAACTTTACGGTCCCGGTATATCGCGACAGACCTCTGCCCAACGGTCAGCGTTTGCAGATGTTCGAGACCTACGATTTCTTTGTCATGCCAGAGACCGCTGAGCTGGAGCACCATGAGATGATTAGCTTCGTCTCATCGGTTCCAACGCCGCCTGCTCTTGGCACTGGCACAGCCTACCTGCACCAGGTTGGTTGGCGCTTCAGCAGGTTCGAGGACCTGCCCGCATCAATTCGAGATTTCGTCACCAATGAGCAACCATTGTGGCTCGCTCCTCCTCGCGACCTTGAGGAGATCAAATCCCTACAAGGCCAATAATCATAGCAAACAGTATGAAAGTTTTAGATTGAAATATACCTGACCGATTGAACAATATAAGTATTGTTTAATCACGAGCCGCGCTTGATAGCTTCAAACTATTGAGCGCGGCTATTTTTTATCACTGATATTATTGAATATACGATCCGTCATTTTACCAAATTGCAACCACAACAACAGTTTTTCTCTTGACATCCATCCCACCTGTTCGGATTCTGCGCACGTTTTACAGAAGCACGCCGTTGACGTAGACGACGGCGAGCAACGGTGCGCCCAGCCAGTAACTTAGCTCTGCCGGACGCTGGATGTCCCACACCGCCAGATCGGCCCGTTTGCCGACTTCTATCGTTCCCACGTCATCGTTGATTCCAAGCGCGTGCGCCGCATTTCGTGTGGCACCAGCCAAGGCCTCTTCAGGGGTCAGGCGGAACTGCACGCAGGCCAGATTGAGCGTCGCCGTCATGGACGCCACGGGAGACGTGCCGGGGTTGCAATCTGTCGCCACCGCCATCCTCACCCCATGGCGACGCATTAGTTCCACGGGCGGCGTCTTCGTCTCACGCAGCATCAGGAAGGCGCCGGGCAGCAGAACCCCGACCGTCCCCGCATCGGCCATGGCGCGGATGCCGGCCGCGTTGGCATATTCGATATGGTCCGCCGACAGGGCACCATAGCGGGCCGCCAATGCCGCGCCGTCGCTGTCAGACAACTGGTCCGCGTGAAGCTTTACCGGAAGGCCCAGCGATTTCGCCTTGTCGAACAGGCGGCTGACCTCATCGACCGAAAAGGCAATCGGCTCGCAATAGGCATCCACCGCATCGACCAAGCCTTCGGCATGGGCGGCGGGCAGGATGTCATCCACAGCCTTATCCACATAGGCGACGCGGTCGGATTTGTGCTCCGGCGGCAGGGCGTGCAGACCCAGATAGGAGGTGCGAACTCGCACCCCGCCTTCGCGCCCGATCCGGCGGGCGACGCGCAGCATCTTCAGCTCGCTGTCGCGTTCCAAGCCATAGCCGGACTTGATCTCCACTGTGGTGACGCCAGTGTCTTTCAGCCCCAGCAAACGCTTCATGGCCGAGGCGAAAAGCTGGTCTTCACTCTCCTCGCGGGTCGCCCGAACCGAAGAGACGATACCGCCTCCTGAGCGGGCGATATCCTCATAGCTGACGCCTTCCAACCGCTGCTCGAACTCGCCCGAGCGGTCGCCGCCAAACACCAGATGGGTGTGGCAGTCGATCAACCCGGGCGTGACCCAGCGGCCTTCCAGCCTGTCCGTGCGGACGGCAGTATAATCGGGCAGGTCGTGCCGCGCCCCGATCCAGACGATCACCCCGTCGCGGATCAGGATCGCGCCATCCTCGATGGCTCCATAGGGCGCGCCCCCTTCGGTCATGGTGGCCAGTCTGCATTCGGTAATGAGCAGGTCCGCCTCGATCATCGCGCCGAAACTCCGCTCAGGATCTCGCAGAACCACCGCCCCGCCGTCAGCGAGCCCAGATCACCGACCTCGAGCGACGGATCGTATTCCGTCAGGTCCACCACGCGCACCTTGGGATGCGCACCGACCACGCGGGCGGCGTCGAAGAACTCATGCACCGATACGCCGCCCGGCCTTGCTCCCGGTGAGGCGGGCCACTGGCTGCGGTCGATCACGTCGATGTCGAAATCGACGTAGATGGCTACGCAAAGGGCCGACAGGCGCTCCAGTTCATCGGCCACCACAGCGGCCAATCCCTGCTCGCGGCATTCGCGGACTGTGCGCACACTGATGCCCGCCGCCTTGGCCTTTTCATGGGCGCGGCGGGTGTTGGCAAAGGGGGCCAAGCCCACCTGACTGATGCGGCGTCCGTCCAGGCCGTCATCCAGCAGGGCCTGAATGGGGTTACCGTTGGTCAGGCCCTGATCGGTGTCGCGCAGGTCGAAATGGGCATCCAGAGTGAGAACGCCCACGCGATCCAGCCCCAGTGCGTGCACCCCCGCGCGAGTGATCGCGTTATTGCCGCCGACAAGGATGGTCAGGTCGCGATGCTCGTGTTCCTTCACCGCATCGCGCACCGGCTCGAATGCGTCCGCGGGCGAGACAGCCTTCAACGGCACATCGCCCGCATCATGCACGCGGATGTCCAGTTCCAGACCCGTCTCGACATCATAGGTCGAAAGGCGTGGCAGAACGCCCCTCAGCGCCTTTGGTCCCAGATCGCACCGCCCCGGCGTCAGCGACCGCTCGTTCAGCGGTGCCCCCACCAAGGCCACGCGCGCATAGGGATAATCTCCGACCAAGTCCCCGACGGAACGCCAACCCAAGGCTTCGGACTGTTCACTCATGGCGGTCATCCTTTCGTGGGGGAAAAGCGCGCGACCAGATCATAGGCCGTGCCGGGGAAAATCTGGGTGGCGCGGGTCACGCCCTGACCGTCGCGCCATGTCCGGCGCTCCAGCCGCAGACAGGCCGTGCCGTCGGCAAGGCCCAGATGGCTGGCCGTCTCGCTGTCGGCGGCGACGGCGGAAATGCGGTGCTCGGCCTCGGTCCAGGGCATATTGGCGAGCAACCATCCGCCGGGGGGCTGGGCCGCGAAATCCGCCGCTTCCGCATCGGGCGCGGCATCCAGAGAGATCAGACGCCGCTCGAACACGAAGGGCAGCCCGTCCGACAGGTGCAGTGTCGCCAGTTCGATCACGCGGCTGCCCATATCCTCGCCCACCGTCGCGGGCCGCACGATCCGCGCCAGCAGGGTGTGACTGTAGGCCAGTCCCCTACCCTCGACCTCGGACTGGATGTCGGGAATGGCGACCAGCGCCGAGGAATGCACCGGAGGATGGGCGACCACCGTGCCCGCCCGGCGACGGCGCACCACCAGCGAACGGGCCGCCAGATCGGTAATCGCCCGCGACACCGTCATGCGCGCACAGCCGTATTCGGCCATCAGCTCGGCCTCGGTCGGGATGCGGAACCCCGGCTCCCACTCGCCCGAGGCGATCCGGCGCTCGATGTCACCGGCGATGCGTCTGTGCAGCGGCTCAATATCCATGGGCCGACCCTGCATCGCGACAACAATAATGTCTAGACATAATGGAAAACCCGTGCAGAACTCCGCTCGTCAAACAGCGATGTTGCATGGAGCGTTACCGATGACCACCGCCAATAGCCGCGTCATCCGCAGCCCCCGCGGGCCGGAGAAAACCGCCAAGACATGGGCCGCAGAGGCCGCCATGCGCATGCTGATGAACAACCTCGACCCCGAGGTGGCCGAGCGCCCCGAGGACCTCGTCGTCTATGGCGGAATCGGCAAGGCGGCCCGCAACTGGCAGGCCTTTGACACCATCGTCGAGCAGCTCCAGCGCCTCGAAGCGGACGAAACCCTGCTGGTCCAGTCGGGTAAGCCGGTCGGCGTGTTTCGCACACATGCGGATGCCCCGCGCGTGCTGATCGCCAACTCCAACCTCGTGCCCAAATGGGCGACGTGGGAGCATTTCAACGAACTCGATAAAAAGGGTCTGGCCATGTACGGCCAGATGACCGCCGGATCGTGGATCTATATCGGCACCCAGGGCATCGTTCAGGGGACCTATGAGACCTTCATGGAGGCGGGTCGCCAGCATTATGGCGGTGACTGGTCGGGCAAGTGGATCCTGACCGCCGGCCTTGGCGGTATGGGCGGCGCGCAGCCGCTGGCCGCGACCATGGCGGGCGCGTCCTGCATCGCCGTGGAGTGCCAGCGCAGCCGCATCGAGTTCCGCATCCGCACCCGCTATCTGGACGTCATGGCCGAAACGCTGGACGAGGCGATGGCCCTGCTGGAACAGTCACTGAAAGACGGTAAACCGACCTCCATCGGCCTTTTGGGCAATGCCGCCGACATCCTGCCGGAAATGGTCAAACGCGGCATCCGCCCCGATCTGGTGACCGACCAGACCAGCGCCCACGATCCGGTCAACGGCTATCTGCCCTCGGGCTGGACCGTGGCCGAGTGGGAAGAAAAGCGCGTCACCGCCCCCGCCGAGGTCGAGGCGGCATCGCGCCCCTCCATGGCCAAACACGTTCAGGCCATGCTCGACTTCCAGAAGATGGGCATCCCCGTCACCGACTACGGCAACAACATCCGTCAGGTCGCCTTTGACGAGGGCGTGAAGAACGCCTTCGACTTCCCCGGCTTTGTGCCCGCCTATATCCGCCCGCTGTTCTGTCGCGGCATCGGCCCGTTCCGCTGGGCCGCCCTGTCGGGTGATCCCGAGGACATCCTCAAGACGGATGAGGCAATGAAGAATCTGTTCCCTGACAACGCAGGCCTGCACCGCTGGCTGGACATGGCGGGCGAGCGTATCGCCTTCCAGGGCCTGCCCGCCCGCATCTGCTGGATCGGTCTGGGCGACCGCCACCGCGCGGGGCTGATGTTCAACGAGTTGGTGAAATCGGGCGAACTGTCGGCCCCCATCGTCATCGGCCGCGACCATCTGGATTCCGGCTCCGTCGCCAGCCCCAACCGCGAGACTGAGGCCATGATGGACGGCTCGGACGCCGTATCCGACTGGCCGCTGCTGAACGCCCTGCTGAACACGGCGTCGGGCGCGTCATGGGTGTCGCTGCACCACGGCGGCGGGGTCGGCATGGGCTATTCCCAGCACTCCGGCGTGGTCATCGTGGCCGACGGCACCGAAGAGGCCGCCAAACGCCTTGAGCGCGTGCTGTGGAACGACCCCGCCACGGGCGTCATGCGCCACGCCGACGCCGGATACGACATCGCCAAGGACGCCGCGCGCGCCAACGGCCTGAACCTGCCTTCGCTGGACCTCTAAGACCATGACCACCGCAATCGAAATCGGGGCCGCGCCCCTCACCCTGTCGCAACTGCGCGCCGCGATGAACGGGCCGGTCCGCGTGTCCCTGACGGATGCCGCATGGGGCAATGTCGAGAAAGGTGCCGCGACGGTCGAGGCCATCCTGAAGGAAGGGCGCACGGTCTATGGCATCAATACGGGGTTCGGCCTTCTGGCCAACACCTCCATCGCTGCGGACGACCTAGAAACCCTGCAAAAGAACCTCGTCCTCAGCCATGCCTGCGGCGTGGGCGAGCCGCTGAGCGAAGACATCACCCGTCTGTTGATGGTGCTGAAGATCGCCAGCCTGTCCAAGGGCGCATCGGGCGTCCGCCGCCGCACGCTGGAAACCTTGATCGGCATGGTCAACTCAGGCGTACTGCCGCTGATCCCGTCCAAGGGCTCGGTCGGTGCCTCGGGTGATCTGGCTCCGTTGGCGCACATGTCCAGCGTCCTGATCGGCGTGGGTGAGGCCCGCTATCAGGGTCAGGTGATGGATGCCGTCACCGCCCTGTCGAAAGCCGGACTTGAGCCGATCGTGCTTGGCCCCAAGGAAGGCTTGGCCCTGCTGAACGGCACCCAATGTTCGACCGCTCTGGCTCTGGCCGGACTGTTCGCGACCGAGGATGTGTTCGCCGCCACCATCGCTGCGGGCGGACTGTCGGTCGATGCACTGAAAGGCTCCGACGCGCCGTTCGACCACCGCATCCATGCCTTACGCGGTCAGCCGGGCCAGATCGACGTGGCAAAACGCCTACGCGAAATCCTGTCGGGCAGCGCCATCCGCGAAAGCCACCGCCACGACTGTTCCAAGGTGCAGGACCCCTATTCCCTGCGCTGCCAGCCTCAGGTCATGGGCGCGACGCTGGATGTCCTGCGCAACGCCGCCGCCATGCTGGAGCGCGAGGCCAATGCCGTCACCGACAACCCCTTGGTGTTCATCGAGGACGGCGACGTGATCTCCGGCGGCAACTTCCACGCCGAGCCAGTCGCCTATGCCGCCGACCAGATCGCGATGGTTCTGTGCGAGATCGGCAATATCAGCGAGCGCCGCACATCCATCCTCGTCGATCCGAAGATGAGCGAACTGCCTGCCTTCCTCGTCAAGGAAAGCGGCCTGAACTCGGGCTTTATGATCGCACAGGTCACGGCGGCGGCATTGGTCGCGGAAAACCGCATGATGGCCCATCCGTGCGTGATCGACACCGTGCCGACCAGCGCCAATCAGGAAGACCATGTCTCAATGGCCACCCACGGCGCACGCCGCCTGCTGGATATGGCCGAGAACACCGCCAATGTCGTCGGCATCGAACTGTTGGCCGCGGCCCAGGGCATCGACTTCCACCGCCCGCTGACCAGTTCACCCGAACTGGAACAGGCCTATGCCATCGTTCGCGAGGCGGCTGCCCCCTACACCAGCGACCACTATTTCGCCCCCGATATCGCCCGCGCCACCAAGGGCGTGCGCGAAGGCCGCTACCGTCCATTCGCGGGCGAGCTGCTGCCGTCAGCCTGACGGGAACGGCATCCAAACATCAGAAGAGCCGCACGTCCTACAGGCGTTGCGGCTCTTTTTGTGTCCGCAACCTCACACCGCAGAAGACATTAGCTTTCATAATAATACTGAACGCAAGGTGCAATAATACCGAAGTTATATTCATTTTGTCCTGAATACATTCGGCCACGCTTACAAAAATGCGGCTAATTGATCACAATAATGATGCTATCCAGATGAATTTACTAAATTGAAAAACCGCTCAGCTTGTACATGAATAACATTGTTACAATCGTTGTTCATCGGTAACGAGTGACGGTATTGAACGCATGTTTCCATCTTCAAAGATTATTCAACACAAACGCAGCAGTAACGGCAGCTTGAGAAAGCTGGCACTCGCGACGACGGCCTCTATCGGCGCTCTCGCCTGCTTCACCAGCGAAGCCATGGCCGGCCAATGGCATATCAATGGCAACACGCTCTACTATACCGGCGGCGTCTCGCGGGATGACCCCTATGAGCTGCTCGGCATTCTCTCGAGCGCCGAGGAACAAGGCGTAACGATCAATACGGTGGTGTTCCGAAACTCTCCGGGTGGCGCAGCTTCGGGCGGTGTCGGCATGGGCACGGTCATCCGCGCCTATGGCCTGGATACCGTGCTGGACGGCGGCTGTTTTTCGGCCTGTGCCGATGCCTTTGTCGGCGGGGTGAACCGCTACTATACGGACTACAACATTCCGGCCTACAGCCTGTGGAAAGGGACAGAACTGGGCATCCACGGCGCCGCATCCGGCGGCCAGCCCCTGCCCTACCCCCAGCAAGAGATCTACATCGACTACTACCGCGAAATGCTGGGCGATGAAGGCTTTGCCATCGCGGGCGACCGGATCATTCAGGCGCACTATGAACTGACCCAGCAGTCAGGTTTCCTGCGCTATTTCGATCCCAACAAGACCGATATCGCGACCCGTTTCTGCCCGACCGCCAATCTAGGCGAGGACGGTAACTGTACTGCCTATCCCGACGTCACAATGACCTCGGACACCATCGCCACCTCGGGCGAATATGTGACCGTCAACGACCGGCTGTTCGTGACCAACAATGTCTCGGGCAATATCGAAACCAACTGGGACAAGGGCGTCCGTTATTCGTCGAATCTGGAAGGCTTGGCCCAGTTCCACGTCGACTTCCCGGAGTTCGACTTTACCGACAAATACAGCTCCGTGACGGTTCTACCGGGCGGAAAATGGTCCTTGGATACCGCCGCAGCCGCCGAACTGGTGATGGTGGACGGCGGCGAGCTGGAGATGTTGTCCAATTCGCGCGTCGAACTGGCCGAAGCGATCTTTGCCTATAACGGCGGCATGATCCGCATGAACGGCGGCGAGCTGAATACCCTGACCGAGGTGTTCAATGGCGGCGTTCTGGCCGGCAACGGGACCCTTGGTGCCACCATGGTGATCCGCGACGGCGGCACCTTGATCGCGGACGGGTTGGTCATGCGACCCTATGATTTCGCGCCCATCGCCCCGTTCGGCTTTTCGGAGAATCTCCGCACCGAGAAGATGCGGATCGGTCAGGGCCGTATTCTCAACGTGCTGGATGGCGGTACCCTCGCCTTCAGCGTCTCGAACCAGACCACCCAATCCCCGCTGACGCTGGAACAGGCGCGCTACTTCCTGATCGAAGAAGACGCCTTCTACGGCGACTTCAACATCTATTCGAACCACAACAAGGCCCAACTGGCGATCGGGGAGAAGGCGGCGCTCGCGCTGGATATCCAGCAGGGATATTACGCCAGCGGCCACATCATCCCGCTGGTGAGCGGCATCGTGGACAGCAGCCCGCTGCAACTCCCTGTCGAGCCGTGCACCGATTCCCCTCAAGGCTATCGCGGCTATAACGGTGTCTATTGCGGCTTTGCCGACGAAGACCTTGAAATGGAGGCTCCGGACATTCCGTTCGTTCAGGGCAAGTTCCTGACCGCCAAGCGCATCGGCGACGATGGTTATGAGGTGGACCTGACCAAGGACGGCGCGGTCTTCCACGCGCGCAATAACTCGCTGCTGACCTTCAACATCCTGCAATCGGGTGACGGCATTTCACTGGAAGCTAATCCGGCGTTCGAGGATGTGGCCCTGTTCGGCAACTCCCGCTCCGGTGACGGTCTGGGCATTGCGCTGCGCGATGCCTCGCACGATCCGAACACGACGCTGGCCCCGCTGCTAGGTTATCTGCAGTTTGCCGATCGCGATATCGCCCGCCGCCAATCCGGTGCCCTGCGCGGTGACGGACATTCGACCCTGCGGCTAGCCGGACGCAGCTTCATCGACAACTTCTCCGAAGCTCTGCACACCGCGACCCGCAATCCGGTCGCCCGCTCCATGAGCGTGGGCACGCCGATGGCCTCTGCCACGACCGACCTGATGTATCAGGAAGGCCGCATCGGCATTGGCGGCGGCGACAATGGCTCCATGGTTGTCGCAGCGCCCGCCCCCACTGTACGCAGCCCTTACGACCTGTCGCGCCCCACCACCTTCTGGGCCAGCGGCTTTGGCCGCAGCGGGGCCATCAAGGCCTATGAGGACATCGGCAAGGTCGAATACAACGGCTATGGCGTTCTGATGGGTGCCCACCGCGAACTGTCGGACCGATTCCGCCTGGGTGCCGCCTTTGGCTATGGCACGCTGAACGCCAACACTCGCCCCAACAACAACTTCAATGGCGAGATCGATGCCCTGTCGGTCGCGGTGTACGGCGATGCCAACTACCGTCGCGGATATGTGTCGGGCCAGATCGGCTATACCAATCTGGAAAGCGATACCCGCCGCGTCATCAGCGGTATCGACGGCCTGGATGGCAGCACCCGCTCTGAATACGACAGCAACGCCTTCTTCGCCCGCTTCGAGCATGGCTTCCAGCTGGGGTCCAAGGACAACGCCAGCGTGACCCTGCTCGCCCCCGTGGTGGACTATGTGAACATGTCCGGCACGACCTTTAAGGATCAGGGCAACAACCCAACGGCCCTTGAAGGCGATCTGAAGGACGTTGAGAGCCTGCGTGCCGGTATCGGCCTGCAATTCCAGAAGGAAGTCATCAAGGACGACTGGCGCGTCACCCCCTATGCCCGCGTCGTCTGGCAGCGCGAGTTGCAGGATCGCGATGCGATCTCGGTCAACCACTTTGCACTGGCACCGGAACTGGCGTTCGACGCGGCATCACGCCAACTGGGGCGTGACGCGGTGGACTGGAACATCGGCCTGCGCAGCTCGACCCGTTCGGAGAATGTGAACATCTCGGTTGAGTATCAGGGCCAAGCCATCGGCGGCGAAACCGCCCACGGCCTGCAAGCGGCCATCCAGTACCGCTTTTAATCAGCGACTGACTTCCAACCTTGGGGCGCGATCCGAAAGGGTTGCGCCCTTTGTCTTCCGCCCGCCTGTGTCTCCTATGCGACGCACGGAACAGGCTTTGTCCTTCGGTCACTTTCTCCCCAGAGGAGAACAGCCATGCCCCGTGGAGACAAATCCAAATACACCGACAAACAGGAACGCAAGGCGGACCATATCGCCGAAAGCTATGAGTCCCGTGGCGTGTCCAAGAAGGAGGCCGAAGCCCGCGCCTGGGCCACCGTCAATAAAGACGATGGCGGCGGCAAGAACCCCGGTGGTTCCGGACGCGGCAAGTCCACAGGCCATCCCGCCGCGAAAAAGGGCGGCAAGAAAGGCGGGCAAACATCGGCCTCGCGCACTAAAGCCGACCGATCAGCCGCAGCCAAGAAGGGTTGGGAAACCCGTCGCCGCAAAAACGGTGGCAACTAATACCCGGATATATCCACCGCTTGACCTCCCCCTCCCTCGGTGGGCACCCTTGGGTGTAGTTTTTGGCGGGGGAGTCGCCGGACCCGATGATCAATCTGACATGGCGATCCGGTCGCAATATGTGGACGCGCATCGTCGAGCGCCCCGGCCTGACCCTATCGGTGGATCAGACGCGCGCCTTGGTCAACGACATGCGCTCCATCGCCAGCCTGACCCTGAAGGGCGAGGATCTGGAATACGGCGTGCTGGGTGGCGATGCAGAGCGGTTGAACAACTGCGTCATCACTGTCGTCTATCAGTCTGAAAATTCTAAAGGTCCGCGCCGTCCGGTGGCGTTCAATGTGCTGTCGCTTCTGGATGTGGAACTGGCAGACCGACCGACGCAGGTGATGCACCTTGGCCTTGTCATGGTGGACCCGACGGCACGCGGGCGCGGCCTGTCGGCCACCCTCTATGGCCTAACCTGCGTGCTGATGTTCCTGACGGGTCAGGGTCGCCCGATGTGGATTTCCAACGTCACACAGGTACCGGCCGTCGCAGGCATGGTGGCGGAGACGTTTTCCGACGTTTTTCCCTCGCCCCGTCCCGATGCGCGCCGCAGCTTCGACCACCTGTCACTGGGCCGCCAGATCATGGCTCGCCACCGCGCGGCCTTTGGCGTCGGCGAAGAAGCCGGTTTCGACGAGGCGCGCTTCGTCATCACCAATGCCTATACCGGCGGCAGCGACGCCCTGAAGAAAACCTTCGAACAAGCAACGCCGCATAGAAAACAGAAATACAACGATTTTTGCCAGCAACAGCTGGACTATGACCGAGGCGACGACCTGATCCAGATCGGTCGCATCGACATGGCGGCAGCCGGCCAATACCTGCGAAAGGTCGCCCCACCGACCACCGCCATGGGGCTGACGGGCCTCGTCCTTTTGATGGGGGCGCGCATGGCGGTCCTGCCCCTGATCCACTGGCTGTCGCCTGACCGCGCATGGGGCGTGCTGCGCCCCGCAAAGATGAGCAAATGACCGATTTCTATTCCGAGATGACCACCCGCAACATCGGCTTCATTACCGAGGCCGAGCAACAGTGCCTGAAAGACGGCGCGGTCTTTGTCGCAGGCGTGGGCGGCATGGGCGGCGCGGCGGTCCAGATGCTGGTGCGAGCGGGCGTAGGCAAGATCGCCATCGCCGATCTCGATAGTTTCGAAATTTCAAACCTTAATCGCCAACTCTTCGCGTTCACTGACACCGTGGATCGCCCCAAGGCCGAGGTGACGGCAGAGGGTCTGAAGCGCATCAATCTCGATCTGGCGCTGACGGTTCTGGGGGCGGAATGGACCGAAAAGCTGGACGAGCTGTGCGCGGAGTACAGCGTCATCATCAACGGCTGTGACGACATTCCCGCCACCGCCCAACTGTACCGCAAGGCCAAGCAGCATGGCGCGACGGTGATCGACGCCTATGCCTCGCCGCTGCCCTCTGTCATTGTGGTGCGCCCCACCGATCCCCGCCCCGAAGAACGCCTCGGCTATCCGATCAAGGGCACGGACTGGAAGGCCATCACCGAGGAACAGGCCGCCGCCTGTTTCATGAAGGAACTGGAATGGGTGATGACCCATTCGTCCAGCCACAGCCATGTGGACCTGACTGCCGCCGCCGAAATGGCCGCCGGAAAGCGCAAGCGCATGAGCTTCGCCCCCATGGTCACCACCGCCGGATGCCTGATGGCGGGCGAAGCGCTGGCCCTTTTGATGGGGCGCAAGACAAAGACCGACTGCCGTGGCTGGTTCATGAACACGCGTGACGCGAAATGCGAGCGCCCCCTGCCCGCCCCCATCGGCGCGTTGAAGGCGGTCATCGTGCGTCGCTTCATGCAAAGGCTTCTGGCCGGATGAGCGATCTGTCGCTGGCAGAAACCACGCGCATGCTCGTGGACGGGTTCGGGGCGATCGGCGCATTGGCGGTGGCGCTCGTCCTGTGGCGACGTCGCCGCCGCTCGACCGTCCAGAACGTGCTGCTGCTCGTGTTCGGCCTGTCGGGCCTTTTCTATCTCTGCCGCGCGCTCAGCATGGCCACGGGTGTGGGGGCATTTGGGGCCCTGACGCTGGTGCTGGCCTGCGCCCTGCCGACGGCGGCGCTGATCCTCGCGGAAATCCTGCTGCGGCGGCATTCACCGCTGTGGATGAAGATCGTCATCGGCGGCGGCACCATCCTTGGCATCCTCGCCGCCCTTCTGGCCGGAAGCGGCATTGAGCGGGCCTTCAATCTGGCGATCTATGTGCCGTGCGCCCTACTGCTGGTTTTGGGCCTGATCGTATTCCGCCGCCGTGACAGCCTGTCGCCGATGGAGAACTCCACCCTCAACGCCTATGCCCGCGCCCTTCTGGCGACGGGCCTGTTGGCGCTGACGGATTTCCGTATCGGCCTGCCCGTCGGCCTGTCCGCACTGGGTCTGCTGGGCCTCGCCTATGCCGCCGCTGCCGGAGCCAATGCGCCCAAGGGGTGGCTGGACACGATCAAGGAGCTGTCACTCACCTTCGCGACGGCCATCCTGCTGGCGGGGGCGCTGATGCTGCTCAACCGCCCGCAAAGCTGGCTGGAGGCAGGCTCGGTGCTGGCGGTGACGGTAGCCGCCCTGTTGGCTCTGTCGGTGCTGCTGCGCCTGCGCTCGGGCGGCAATGACCAACAGCGCCGCCTGTTCGACCATACGCTGGCCAATGCCGACACCGCATCGCTGGGTGCCTTTATCGCCGATGCGTCCCGCGTCGCTCCGCTGGAAGGGCTGATCCTCGCCCAAGGCAACGACCTGACCGATTACGACCCCGCCCTGCTGCCCGCCGCGTTCGAGGGCCGCCCTGTGGTCCACCTGTCCAGCCTGTGGGCCGAGCATCCGCTGGCCGATGCCCGCGAACAGCTGCGTGACCTGCTGCTGCGGCACAACTCGACGCACGCCATCCTGATCTCGGACCAGCCGCTGCGGATCGGGCTTGTCGCGCTGGGCGGATCGGCCCTGCTGGACGAGGACGAGCGGGCCATGGCCCTGTTCCAGAAGACGGCCGCCCTCTTGGCCGCACACAGTACCGGAGAAGCCGCATGACCCTTGAGCTGGTAAAGGGTGATTTCAACGCCTTCTTCCGCGTCCCGTTCGAGGTCTATCCGTCCGACAGCCCCTATGTTTCGCCCATGCGGTCGGACCTGAAAAAGTACCTCGACCCCAAGCAGAACCCGATGCTGAAATCCGGCGGCGCGCTGGAGTTCTATGTCGTCAAACGCGACGGCAGGCCCGTGGCCCGCGCGACCGCCCACCGCCATCGGCAATCGAATGAACGCCACGGCTGGGCGCGGACCTGCTTCGGCTATTTCGACGCGGCGGACGATGCGGACGCCATCGACCTGCTGTTCGCGGCCATCACCGACTTTGCCCGCCGCCACGGCGACACCGAGATCGTCGGCCCCTTCAACCTGACGGCCATGCAGATGGTCGGTATGGTGACCGAGGGGTTCGAACACGCCCCGACCACCGACATGATGTGGAACCCGCCGTGGTTGCCGAAGCATCTGGAGCGGCTGGGCTTTGCGGCAGAGTTTCCGATGATGACCTGGGGCTTCCGTCCTGACGAAGTGGACGAGAACAGGCTGCTGCGCGGCGGTGCGCGGGACATCCTGAACTCGCCCGACTGGACCTTTGCCCCCATCACCCGCCGCGACTTCAAGGTCCGCATGGAGGAAGGCCGTCTGTGCCTGAATGCAGGCTTTGACCAAAACCCCATGTTCGTCCCCCTGACCGCAGAGGAGTTCCAGTTTCAGGCGGGCGAGATGATGTGGGTGATGGACCCGACCCTGTCTGCCATCATTCATCATAAAGGTGAACCAGCGGGCGTAGTCATCTGTATTCCCGACCTAAATCCTTTCGTGCGCCATGCGGGTGCACGCTATGGAGTGCGGATGATCTGGTCGTGGCTACGCGGTCTGTTCGCGCCCAAGCGCGCCGTCATCATCCTCTATTCGGTACGCCCCGAACACCACGGCAAGGGGGTGAATGCCGCCATGCTGCACCGCGTGGTGGAAGCGCTGAAGAAGGGCAAATACCAATACTGCGGCGGCACATGGATCGCCGACGTCAACGGCCCCAGCCTCAGCTACGTCAACCGTCTGGGGGCCGAGCGCCTTCATCGCACCCACCTGTTCCGCAAGGCCGTGGCATGACGCCCGAACTGTTCCGCGAACTGGTGGCCGAGGCGGCGCTGTCGCCCAATGTGCACAACATCCAGCCGACCCAATGGCGACGGATCGACGGGGACACCATCGCCCTGATCGCGTCGCCGGGCCGCACCCTGCCCGTCGGCGATCCGACGGGGCGCGACGCCGCCGCCAGCCACGGTGCCGCCGCAGAGGGCATGATCCTCGCCGCCAGCCTCAGGGGCATCGCCCTGTCGCTGACCGCCCCTGCCCAAGGCGAGGTCGCCCGCTTGGCGGTGACGGGGAGCACCACTGCCGATCCACTGGCCGCGCGCCTGACAAGGCGGCGGACCTATCGCGGCAAGTTCGACCGCCGCCGTACCGACGACGCCTTGGCCGCGCTCGAAACCTTCAGCCATCCCGACGCCCGCCTGATCACAGACCGCGCCGAGATCGAACAGATCGCCCGCCTGACCGATCAGGCGACCATGCGAGCTTTCCGCAATCGTCCCTACCGCACCGAGTTGACGTCATGGATGCGGCTGACCCCGCGCCATCCGCGATGGAGCGTGGATGGCCTGAACGCCCAAGCCATGGCCATGTCCACCCCCGTTGCCGTGGCGGCGGGCGTGGTGATGTCCCATCCGGTGTTCGAGGCGCTGGATGCGGTAAAACTCGCCGCCCCCCTGACCGGCGAGGCCGCAACGACCAACACGGCCGCCGCGCTGGTTGCCTTGGTGCAGGACCGCGATGCGCCGCCGTTTGAAACCGGACGCCTCTGGCACCGCCTGTGGCTGGAACTGACGGCGCGGGGCCTTGCCGCCTCACCCCTGACCATATTGGGCGACGATCCGATGGCTGCTGATGAAATGGCCGAACGTCTTTCAGTGCCGTCGCACCGCCGCGTGGTCACGGTCCTGCGTGCAGGGATGGTGGACGCCGCCAGATTGCCCGCCCCCGCACGCCTTTCGGTAGACGAACTGATCGTCCCCTAGAGCCGCTTCAGATATTCCAGCAGATCGCGCTTTTCGCTGTCCGACAGGCCGCCGAACATGCGCGTGTGACCACCGTTGCCCATGCCGCGCTGGCGGGTGTCCACTTCAGACGGGTGGCTATAGGGCACATAGCCCTCGGGATAGGCCACGCCTACCTTGTCGAGATCCATCGCATGGCCGCCGACACGGAAGGTCACGGGACGTTCCTCCAGTCCCAGCAGTGCCGCCAGCGACGGTACCGAGCCGTTGTGCAGATAGGGCGCGCTCTGCCAGATGCCGGTCAGCGGTGGCGGCGCATACTGGCCCGTGCTCTCGGCCCTGATGTGACGGCGGATCGGGCTGGCGTTCACCTTGTCGGCCAGCGCCTCGTCCATCGTCTCCGCACGGACAGGATCGGTCCCGACCGACCGCAGGGTGTTGGGGAAGCGCACCAGTCGCGGCCCTTGCCCACTGTCCTCATAGCTGCCGTGACATGAGGAACAGGCTTCCGCAAACAGCCGCTCTCCCCGTCTGGCCCGCGCCATGTCGATGGTCCCCGGAAAGGGTTGTGGCCGCACCGTACCGACAAAGGCAAAGGCTTCGCGGACCTGCGGAACGGCGCGGACAGCGGCCTCGTCACTCATGCCCATGGTGGGCACAGTGAAATAGGCCGTGATCCCCGCCAGCGCATTGATGTGGGCCGGATCAATCGCATCGGCAGGCATCATGCGGCGGCGCTCGCGACCGTCATTGGGCGCATAGGCCCCGTCCCACAGCAGCATGGTGCGGAAAGTCCGGTCAGCCAGATGCGGCACAGACGTGAAGCCCCGCTCGCGCTCGAACGCGCCCTCGTCCCCCGCCAGCATCCCGTGCTGCATCTTCAGGGCCGCCACCCCATTGGTTACACCCGCATGGCCACTGTGGAACGGCAGCGGGCCGTTGCCCGCGCGCACCAGATACTGCAGACGGTCGGTCATGCGCGGCATGACGAAATCGCGCAGGGTCTTTTCCTCGCGGGCCGTCATGCCCGGATAGAGGGCGCGAGCGGCAGCCAACAGGCGATCCACATCCCCTGATGTCGCAACCAGTGCGCGGTAGATGTCCTGCGTATAGCGTTCCAGATCAAGCGACGGATTGGGCGCGCCCAGCCAGACGCGGTTCGGCTCGGGCCTGCCCTGCGCGTCATAGGTCGGGGCGGCGTGACAGGCCGCGCATCCGGTGCTGGCGATCTGCAGTTCGATCTGCGGGATGGAGCGCGTGCCGGTACCCAGAACCAGCCCCATGGCCGCCTCCGGTCGCGGAGCCGCCCCCGCGCCTTCAGGCCAGTTGGCGATGGTCTCGGGATACTGGAAGCCATAGCCCTGCATGATCCGGCGCAAGGCCGCCTGCGAGAGATCGTCCGGCGACTGATGCAGGACCAGCGCCGCGGACGTCAGCTTCCACGGCAGGGCCACGGTGTTCATGGCATCCGAATTCAGCCCACCGAAATCCCCGAAGGCAAACTGCATGGCACCGCGCGCCACAGCATCATCCGAGGGCTGCCAATTCTCCAGAACCGCCGAGCGTGCGGAGATATGCCCCCTCAGGAAATCCCACGCGGAGCTTCCGCCACTGGCGCATCCAGCAAGGGCAAGAACCCCCATACTCACGAAAAGCGCACGCTTCACGGCAAATCCCTCTCCATTCCGGCCCACACTAGCCTTGGGCGGCCATCCTCGCCACGGGCAAGGATCACAAACTCTTCAGTCATCCGCACCGGCCCCAAGCCCATTGTTTTCATGTGCGAAACTTGAAGCAGCGATCCTGCCCCCTCCCCAACGTAAAAAACATTCAGGAACCAGTGGCCGAACGCGGGGTTGTCAAACCGCACAGGTCCGGTCCGTGTCCACGGACCCGCATGCCTGCAACGGCTTACGGAGACTGCCTTTATGAAACCCTCCAAAACCTCCCCCAGTTTGGATAACAGCCTGCACCACCATGCTCCCGGCGCAGGCAAGGGCGAGTTCAAGACCGATACCGGCAACGCTGGCGAGACCCAGCAGCACATCAAGCATGATGGCGACCACAAGGATGGCGTGGCCCATCTGACCGACAATTTCGGTCACCGTATCTCCGACAACCAGAACAGCCTTCGCGCAGGCGCTCGCGGCCCGACGCTGCTTGAGGACTTTGTCCTGCGCGAGAAGATTTTCCACTTCGACCACGAACGCATCCCCGAGCGCATCGTACACGCGCGCGGCTCGGGCGCGCATGGCGTGTTCAAGGTCACCAAGGCCATCCCGGAACTGACCAAGGCCGGTCTGTTCCAAAAGGAAGACAATGAGTGCCCCGTCTTCGTGCGCTTCTCGACCGTCGCGGGCGGCGCGGGATCCATCGACACGCCGCGCGACGTGCGCGGCTTTGCGGTCAAGCTCTACACCGACGAGGGCAACTGGGACCTCGTGGGCAACAACATTCCGGTCTTCTTCATCCAGGATGCGATGAAGTTCCCCGATCTCGTCCATTCGGTGAAGATGGAGGCCGACCGCGGCTATCCGCAAGCCGCCTCGGCGCATGACACCTTCTGGGACTTCGTCTCCCTGATGCCCGAGACCATGCACATGATCATGTGGGCGATGTCGGACCGCGGCATCCCGCGCACCCTGCGCAACATCGAGGGCTTTGGCGTTCACACCTTCCGCTTCGTCAACGCCAAGGGCGAAGGCAAGTTCGTGAAATTCCACTGGAAGCCGGTGCTGGGCATTGAAAGCACCACCTGGGACGAGGCGGTCAAGATCGCCGGTGCCGATCCCGACTTCCACCGCCGCGACCTGTTCGAATCCATCGACGCGGGTGACTTCCCCGAGTGGGATTTCGGCATTCAGGTGTTCGACGAGGCCTGGGCCGCCAAACAGCCCTATGACGTCCTCGACGCCACCAAGCTGATCCCCGAGGAAGAAATTCCGGTCCAGATCATCGGTCGCATGACCCTGAACCGGAACGTCGACAACTTCTTCGCCGAGACCGAACAGGCCGCCTTCCTGCCCTCCAACATCATTCCGGGCATCGACTTCACCAACGACCCGCTGCTGCAGGGCCGCCTGTTCTCCTATCTGGACACGCAGAAGTCGCGCCTTGGCACGACCAACTTCCACCAGATCCCGATCAATGCGCCCAAATGCCCGTTCCACAATTTCCAGCGCGACGGGCTGATGCAGACGCTGATCCCGACGGGCCGCGCCAACTATGAGCCGAACAGCCTGAATGAAGCGGGCGAGGATGCAGGCCCCCGCGCCTGCCCCGAAACCGGCTTCACCTCGTTCCGCGAAAACGGCGAGCGCAATGACGGCAGCGAGCTGCTGCGCGTGCGCGCGGAAACCTTCGCGGACCACTATTCGCAAGCGCGCCTCTTCTACCGCTCGCAGACCGAGAACGAACAGGCCCACATCCGTGATGCCATCGTCTTCGAACTGTCGAAGGTGAACCTCGAGCACGTCCGCGAACGTGTTCTGTCGCGCCTGCGGAATATCGACGAGGACATGGCCAAGCGCATTGCCGACGGTCTGGCCATGGACCTGCCGGCCAAGGCTCCGGCCGCCAAGGAACCGGTCGATATGAAGCCGTCGGACGCCCTGTCGATCCAGAAACAGGCGAAGAAGACGTTCAAGGGCCGCACCGTCGGCCTGCTGTTCGCCGAAGGATCGGACAAGGCCAGCATCGACAAGCTGAAGGGCGACATTGAAAAGGCGGGCGGTACCGTCAAACTGGTCGCGCCCAAGGTCGGTGGCATTCCGGTCAAGGGTGGCGAACTGAAGGCCGATGAAAAGTTGGAAGGCGCGCCGTCGGTCGTGTTCGACGCCGTGGCCTCGGTCCTGATGCCGGACGCCGCAGAAAAGCTGACGAAGAACGCTGCCGCCATCCAGTGGTTCGCCGACGCCTATGCCCACTGCAAGACCATCGGTCACTGCAAGGGCACGCAAATCCTGCTCGACAAGGCCAATGTCGAAAAGGACGAAGGCGTGGTGCCGTGGGAGGAAATGGTTGGCGTCGGCCCCGTCCGTCACTGGGCGCGCGAACCCAAAGTCCGCGACCTGCCGTAAGGAGGCACGAGAATGGCCACACAAACCACTACGGCGACAAAGTCCAAATCGGCAAAGGCTGACAAGGCTGCCGCAAAGGACGCCAAGAAGGACCCGAAGAAGGCCAAGGCCGATGCCATCGCCGAGGCCAAATCCTTTGCGCCCGAGCTGTCCGTCCGCATCGGCTCGACGCCCAAGACCAAGTTCCGGGGCAATCCGGACATCTTTGGGCGTCTGGTCGAGGACCACGACAAGCACCGCGCCCTGATCGCCATGATCGAGGAGACCACCAGCGGACAGCCCGAACAGCGCAAGAAGCTGTTCGAGGCTTTCTGCAAGGAGGTTCAGGCCCACGCCAACGCCGAGGATCAGGCCCTGTGGTCCACGGTCCTGCGCGAGCCGTCCACCACCGACGACGCCCGCCATGCCGTGGCCGAGCACAAGGAACTGGACAAGCTGATGGCGGACCTTGCGGCGCGTGACTATGGCAACCCCGGCTGGCTTCGCCGCTTTGCCGCGCTGAAGGAAGAATACCTGCACCACATCGCCGAGGAGGAGCAGGAACAGTTCGCCGCTGCCGAGAAAATCCTCTCAAGCAGCGACCTGAAATACATGCGCAAGGTGTTCGAGCGTCGCAAAAAGGAAGAGAAGGCGACCTTGAAGATCGAAAAGAAGATCAGGTTGAAGAATTAAACCGGCATTTTGCGCCATATCGCCCCGCTACGCCGAAAGTAGCGGGGCGTTTTCTTTGTCGGCCGCGCCATTGCGATTGACTTGAGTGGCCCAGCCGACGAGTCTCCGCCCCCATGAGCCTGTCCCAGAATACGACCGCTGCCGCGAGGGCCAGCGAGGGTGCTGAAAACCGTTTGATGCCTGCCAACTCTGCGGCGCGCGCCCTGAACATTCTGGGCGATCGCTGGGTGCTGATGATCTGTACCCAAGCCTTCGTCGGCACGTCACGGTTTGAAGAATTCCAGTCGCGCATCGGCATTGCCCGTAGCCTGCTGACAGACCGTCTGCGTCGCCTCGAAAGCGTAGGCGTTCTGGCACGCCATCAGTATCAGGCCCGCCCTCCCCGCGACGAATATCGTCTGACGGAAGCTGGCGAGGACCTGTTCAAGACCGCGCTGATGATCCTGCGCTGGGAGCGCCACTGGCACTATGACGCCAAGGTTCGCGCCCACAACCTGACCCACAGCTGCGGCCACCCGCTGGAGGCGCAATGCCGTTGCAGCCACTGCGACAAGGAAGTGGTCGCCCGCGACGTCCGTTCCAAGGCGGGGCCCGGTGCAGGGTTCGACCCTGCCCTCAAGGCACGCGCCCAGCGCCGCTCCATCGTCGAAATCCGCAACAGCACCGACGCGATGATCGAGCGGGCCATCGCTGTTCTGGGGGATCGCTGGATCTCGCACACCATTGCCGCCGCCTTCTTTGGTGCCCGCCGTTTTGGGGAATTTCAGCAGCAACTGGGCATCGCCACCAACATCCTGTCGGAGCGACTGGCACGCCTTGTTACCCTCGGCATCCTCGAACAGCGGCCCTATCAGACCCAACCTCTACGTATGGAATATCGCCTGACGGAAAAGGGTCTGGACCTGTTTCCGCTGGTGGTCGAACTAATCAACTGGGGGGCCAAATGGTTGTCCGGCCCGGAAGGTGCGCCTGAGACCCTGATCCACAGTTGCGGCGCGACGTTGCGTACGAAAGTGGTCTGCGGCCACTGCCATGAAGAAGTCACACGCGGCAGCTCTTCGGGCCTCGCCTAGGTCGCTTGCATAAACAGACTAACAGTGTTAGCTGATATCCATACCAATGGGGAATGGATATGAAAGTCACGCGTCTGGAACCTGTTAAAACCACGCTTCAGCCCACGAACCACCCGTATATGACGGGCCCGTGGACCCCGCAGTGGGAGGAAGTCACCGCGCTTGATCTTGATGTGATCGAGGGCGAGATCCCGACCGATATCGACGGGGTCTATCTGCGTAATACCGAAAACCCCGTACACCAGCCGCTGGGCCGCTATCACCCGTTCGACGGTGACGGCATGCTGCACCAGATCAGCATCCAGAACGGTAAGGCCGACTATCGCAACCGCTTTGTCCGCACCCGCGGCTTTGTGGCCGAACAGATCGCCGAGGGGTCGCTGTGGGGCGGCATCCAGGATGGTCCGGGCACGTCCAAGCGCCCCGGCTTCGGTGCGCACGAAAGCCTGAAGGACTCATCCTCCACCGACGTGGTGATCCACAACGGCAAGGCCATCTCGACCTTCTACCAGTGCGGCGAAGCCTACATGCTGGACCCCGAAACCATGGAACAGCTGGGTACCGCTCCGTGGGTTCCGCTGGACGGCGTATCGGCCCACCCCAAGACCGATGAACGCACCGGCGAGATGCTGTTCTTCAACTATTCGAAGCACGCGCCCTACATGCACTATGGCGTGATCAACAAGGACGGGAAGCAGGTCCACTACACCCCGATCCCCCTGCCCGGTCCGCGCCTGCCGCACGACATGATCTTCTCGGAGAACTATTCGATCCTGAACGACTTCCCGTTGTTCTGGGACGAAGGCCTGCTGGAGAAGGGCTATCACGCGGCCCGCATGCACGACCTGCCGTCGCGCTTTGCCGTCATCCCGCGCTATGGCACCGAAAAGGACATCCGCTGGTTCGAGGCGGACCCGACCTATGTGCTGCACTTCCTCAATGCCTATGAGGAAGGCGACGAGATCGTCATGGACGGCTACTTCCAGGAAGTGCCCATGCCCGAGCCGCTGGAAGGCGCGCCCAAGGGTATGGACCGGATGATGGCCTATCTGGACGAGCACAGCTTCAAATCCAAACTGCACCGCTGGCGCTTCAACCTGAAGACCAGCGAGACGACCGAGGGGCACCTCGACGACCGCGTGCTGGAGTTCGGCGTCATCAACAACCGCTATGCCGGTCGCAAGAACCGCTATTGCTATTCGACGACGACCAAGCCGGGCTGGTTCCTGTTCAACGGCTTCGTCAAACACGATCTGGAAACCGGCGAAAGCTGGCAGATCACCCTGCCGGATGGTCGCTATGCAAGCGAAAGCCCCTTTGTCCCGCGCATCAACGCCAAGGACGAGGATGATGGCTATCTGATTAGCTTCATCATCGACGAGAATGCCGGCACGTCCGAATGCATCCTCGTGGACTGCAAGAAGTTCGAGGAAGGTCCCGTGTGCCGCATTGCCCTGCCGCACAAGATCTCCAGCGGCACCCACGCCTGCTGGGCCGATCGGGCCTATATCCGCGATGGTGTGGTCTCGGCCTGACGGGCTGAACCACACAGGGGCGAACGGGGGCGGCCTTGGGGAAGGCCGCCCCCTTTTCGTATCAGGCTTCCACCTTCTTGGGCGGCATCGGCACAAAGCCGGAGGTGCGCGCGATATAGTCGGCATACTCCGGCTTGGTCTTACGCATACGGTATTCCATCGTCGGTGCGCCCGACCACTTCATCAGGGTCCACGTCAGGAAGGCCGGACCGACAATGGCGAACAGGCCTGTCGTGGTTTCCGCCGCGATCAGGAACAGCCCCCACCAGAAAAGGCTCTCGCCGAAATAGTTGGGGTGACGGCTATAGCGCCACAGTCCCGACTGCATGACCTTGCCCTTGTTCTCTGGCTTCAGCTTGAACCTGGCCAGTTGCCCGTCGGCAATGATCTCGAAGATCAAGCCAAATACCGCGATGGCAACGCCGATCCATCCGATCACGCCCACATCCGGTGTGCGGTTGATCTGGCCCAGTTGGACCGGAAGCGACATCAGGAACTGTAGCGGTGCCTGCGTCACGCAGATGGACACCAGAGTGAAAAAGCCAAAGCTCCAACCCTTGGTTTCCTTCACCTTTTCATAAAGTCGCTCATAGCGGCGGTCGGCACCATGCACCCGCCAGCGCCAGATCATATAGCCGAACAGGCGCACACCCCACGCCGCGCAAATCCCCGTCAGCAAGGCATTTCGCAACAGAGGCCCATCCGACTGGATAAAGGTGGAAATAGCCAGCACCACTGTACCCAGTCCCCAATAAGCGTCCACAATGGTCGGGTCTTTCAACTTCAAAGAAATGGTCCAGACCAGCGCGAAACCCGCCACCGCTACACCGACATTGATCAGAAGTATCCTCAGAACTTCAGGCAGCATCACTCCCCCTTGGCCGCGTCACGGCCAGATATGTTTGACAGTTTTTCAGGAAAGGCCGTCAGGCCTCCAGAATATGGACGCCCTCGTCCGGTTGCTCGGCGAACAGACGCTCGACCAGATCGGGACGGTTATCCATCACAGCGCGGCGGTTGACCGTGCCCTTGTCCGACAGCTCGTGCGCGTTCGGATTAGGCGGCGCGGACGGGAACAGCACGCGTCGGATACGGTTGCCCGCCGACTGTGTCGCGTTGAACTGTTTCAGCCGTTCGACAATCTCGACTTCGGCGTTCGGGGCCTTGGTCCAAATCATCGCCGTCAGATAGGGCCGATTTTCGTCACACAGCACCAAATCCAGCGCCAGCGGATCAAGGTGGCGGATGATCTGCTCGCGCATGTGCCCGCCATAGACCCAAGCCCCGCTCAGTAGCTTGAACTCCTCGGCGGCGCGGCCCGCAAAAGCCAGCCCCAGTTCGGGCTTGTTCGGATCATGAAAAACGCACAGATCGCCAGAGCGATAATAACCTTCCTCGTCAAAGGCTTCGGCGGTTTTTTGGGGCTCGTCCAGATAGCCGAGCGCGAGGCTCTTGCCCTTGGCGCGCAGCTCATAGCGGTCGCCCTGTGGCACCAGCTTGATCGTCACCCCCGGCACCGGCAGGCCCAAACCCACCTTGTCAGTCTCATAGTGGGTGACGGTAATGGCCGATCCCGTTTCGGTGGAGCCATAGCCGCTGGTCAGCATGACACGGTAGCCGCAAGCCTCAACCGCACAGGCCTGAAGACGATCGAACACAGCCTGGGACAGCCCCGCTCCGCCAAACAGCATCATCTTCATGCGCGAGAAGAAGTTCCTGCGCATCTCCGGATGGGTTTCCAGCGCATCGGCCAGCATGACGTAACCCAGCGGCACATTGTTGTAATAGCCAACGCTGATCTCGGTCAGGTTCCGGATCGAGGTGTCGAACAGGCCGGGCATGGGCTTACCGTCATCGATGTAGAAGGTCCCGCCCTCCATCAGGGTGGTCCGCATCACATAGGCCCCCGCCGCGTGGTGCCAAGGCAGCCAGTCCAGCATGACCTCGTTCCAGCCCGCAGCCTTACCAACCGTCTGTTTGCACTCGGCGGTATTTGCCGCCAGCGCGCCCAGCGTGAGCACCGTCAGCTTGGGCAATCCGGTTGAGCCGGAGGTCAGCATATAGGCCGCCACCCCGTCTTCCTTCAGCCCTTCAATGGAAGCCTCGACGGCAGGCGTAGGTTCTGTAGCCACCACATCGGCCAGCAACTGCGCGCCCTCGAACGGCTCGCCGCAGATCAGCACCGCATCACCGATATCCACCGACGAGATCGCCGCGGCGATGCCTGCGGTTTCGGCCAGGATGACGGACGGCTTGGCCTTGCCGATCACATGGCGCAGACGACCCAGATCGCCGCCCAGCGCCACCATCATCGGGCTGGCCGGACAAACTGCCCGCCCCGACGCCCACCCGCCGTAGGTCACGGTCGAGAATAAAGGTGAGTTGGACGACACCAGAAACACCGTGCCATCGCCGCCCTGATCCAAAAGCCACTGGGTAAAGCCGTCGCAGTCGCGCTTGAGCTGTCGATAGCTTATCGCCTGCCAGTCGCCGCCCCCCGCCGCGCGGCGCATCAGGGCCGGTTTGTCGCCCTGTTGTTCTGCCATACGGGCGAACAGACGCGGCATGTTGAAGTCATAGGGCACAACCGGAATGCGCGACTTCAGATAGATAGTCCCGTCGGCTTCCTTGCGCACATCCAGATCGACCGGCAGCAGCGCGGCATCGCGCAGCGGTGCCTTGGCGATGTCTTCGGCGGTCAATCCCAGAGGCGAAACGACGCCCATCACGCGCCCTCCCCGTTTGTCTCAAAACCCGTGACAACCCTCGAAATCGTTCTCATTCTTTCCTCCCCACCCTGCAACGCTTCGTTAAGCGAGCGATGTCAGGTTCACTTTTCAAACGCCCCTGCTGTGGGGCTTCAGGTTCCGACAACGAAGCTGACCGTAGTGGTGGTCGATCCGCCGATGTTCAGGGTCTGGACGTTCTTCGCGCCCTCGACCTGATAGTCTCCGGCAGTGCCCGTCACCTGTTTGGCGGCATCCAGAACCATGCGCACGCCGGTCGCGCCGACGGGGTGGCCAAGACCGATCAGACCGCCGGACGGGTTGAACGGCAGCTTGCCGTCAAAATCGATCGTGCCGTCCTCGATGGCCTTCCACGCCTCGCCCGCCTTGGTCAGGCCCAGGTGTTCGATGGCCATGTATTCGGTGGTGGTGAAGCAGTCGTGCGTCTCGACGGCATCGATTCCCCACACATCGGCAATACCCGCACGGCGACGGGCATCCTCGCCCGCCTTCTTCACGTGCGGGAAGATCCAGCCCTCTTCGTCCTGAACTTCCAGCTTGGAGCGAAGGCTCATCGGCGCGCCCGTATGGCCCCAGCCCTTGATGCGCGGCAGGTCTTCAAGGCGCAGCCCGTGCTTGCGGGCATACTCGGCAGCCTTGCGCTCCGAGGCGAGGAAGACCACAGCCGCGCCATCCGTCACCTGACCGCAGTCCTGACGGCGGATATTGCCCTCGATTACCGGATTGGCTTCATCGTCATCGGTGAAACTGGCATCCGTAAAGGCCCAGCCGCGCGTCTGGGCGTTGGGGTTGCGCTTGGCATTGCCGAAATTGATCCGCGCGATCTCAGCCAGATGCTCGCGTTTGATGCCGAACCGTTCCTGATAGACGTCGCCGACGTCCGAGAAGGCGCGCGGCCACACATAGGCGGCATCCTGAAACTCGTGGCCATGCCATGCGGCCGCCCCCAGATGCTCGGCAGCCAGCTTGCCCGGCACGTTCCGCATCATCTCCAGACCGATGGCGCAGGCCACGTCATAGCGTCCGGCCTCGATATCGGCCATTGCAGCCATGATGGCCAAGGAACCCGATGCACAGGCCGCTTCGTGACGGGCGGTCGGCATGCCGTCAAAACGACGGTCCGTCTGGGCGAACAGGCCCCCCATCATGCCCTGGTGGCAGAACAGCTCGCCGACGAAATTGCCGACGTGGCCCACTTCGATCTCTGTTGGGTCCAGTTTGGCGGCGTCCAGTCCGTGGTTCAGTGCCTCGGCAAAACCGTCCGAGACTTCCATCCCTTCCCGCGCCCAGTTGCGCGAGAAATCGCTCTGCCATCCGCCCAGAACATAGACCATGACGCCAATCCTCCACCGTTATTCAAACGAAAGAGTGCGATAGTCAGTCTTGTAAAGCAAGCTTCTATTTGAGGGCGGCACCACACGAAAAAGGGGGCCACCGAAGCAGCCCCCTAAATCCATCGTGCAAACGGACGGATCAGTCGCGGTTGGCGCTGGCCGGACCGTACAGCAGGCCGTTGAAGAACAGGCGGAAGGTGCCGTGCGGCTGGGCGCGCTGGATGACCTCCGCGCCATAAGCGAACAGCTTGCCCTCACCCAGATCGACTTCGACCACGGCGCTGGTGTCCTTCAGGATTTCCTGATTGTGGGCCCAGCCGCTGCGCAGCGGCGCATCGCTGTCGAAGCTGACGACGGTGCGTGCGCCCTCACCCGTCACGCGGAAGGTCTGGCCGTTGTTGAAGAAAACATCGGCCCGTTCCGGCATGCCATAGGCCAGCGGGCTGGCCGTCTCGACCTTGGCCGACAGGATCGACCCCGGAAGGAAGAACTCGGTGTTCGGCAGCGGACGCACACGCTCGCCCTCGGTCTTGACCAGAGCCGGCTCGATCGGCGCGCCCAACAGGTGTGCCAGACGGTTGGAGTTGCCGATGGTCACCACCGTGCCACCCTTGCGGGCGAACTCGGCGATGCGGGGCACGGTCGTCTCTGCCGTCACCTCGCCCAGCCAGCCGCGCATTTCGGCGGGGACGGTTTCAGGCTTGGGCTGCGGATAGGGGTTGGTCTGGCGATAGGCCGGATGGTCCAGCGCGGGCGCGACCGTGTCGGTGAAAACCAACACGTCGTATTTGGCGTTCAGGTCCTCGGTATCCAGCGCCTGCGGATAGACGACCTCGAACGGGAACTCGTAGCGTTCCAGCAGGAAGCGGGTCCAACCCGACGACATCACACCGCCGTAACGGTCCACCAGACCGACACGAACAGGCTTCAGGGCCATGCCCTCACCGGCCGGACGGCGCGACACGGCATGGGCGTCAATACCCAGCGGGCCGACCGCCTCGCGGATGATGGCCGCAGCCTGTTCCGAAGCCGGAACCCAGATGGCACCTGCGCCCAGCGTCTCGCCATTGGCACGGACCGACTGTTCGATCCATTCCGGCTGGATGCCCGCCGCCAGCAGGCGGTTGGTCAGGATGAAGCTGTTGTTCTCTTCGTGGCCGATCACAAAGCCTGCACGGCCATTGCCGATCACACGTCCCGGCGGCGGAGCCAGAACGTCTGCAGCCTTGACGGTCGGAGCTTCAAAGCCGTCCTGAATGCGGTCGAAGCTCACGCCCATCTGGAAGGCCAGCGTATAGCCCGCCACGTCATACGGCAGCTTGGGCGGGCCGCCCGGATATTCGGTGTTGTGGGGGTGATCCTGCGGCTCGAACATGTCCAGCACGTGCGGGCGATAGGACTGCGCCGTCTTCACCACATAGCTGCCCGCCGGATAGCGGGTGCCGTTGACGGTGAACGGGCGCTCGGCCACCTCCACGTCCACGCCGTTCTTGATCAGCGTGTTGAGGAAGGCCACCGTGGCCGGCAGGTCGCGCTGGGTCTGAGGGTTGATGATATAGCCGCGCGGCATGCGGTTTTCGGCGGTGCGGACAATGGTGTCCAGCAATGCCGGATCGGCGGTACGGGCGTTCTCGCCCGCGGCGGCCTTCATCTGGTCCACCAAGGTCGGCGTCACCTGCCAGGTGTCGGTCGAGCCGCGCTCGATGGCGTTCTGGCCCATGCGCCAGATGTTGAACAGCAGGCGTTCCTTGTTGCGCGACGCATAGTCGATGATCGCGCGGTTCAAGCTCCACTGATATTCCACCGTATCCCGCAGATGCCATGTGCGCGGCGTGATCGGCAGCGGCACATCATTGCGGGCCAGCTGATGCTCGGGAACCAGAGCGATCTGTTCCGGCGTCGGACCACCGATGATCTCGGTCAGGATGCCGATGGTGTTGTGGTAGTAGGGCGTGGAGCGGACCATGCCGTTGTGCCACGTCGAATAGGCCCCGACCGAGTTCGAGCCCGAACCCGCCTTGCCTTCCGAGACCAGACGGCTGTGCATGGTGGTGCCCAGCTCGCTGGTCAGGTTCATCACCAGACTGTCGAGGTTGTAGTTGAAAGGATCGCGGAACGGCGGGATGTACACCACCATACCACGCGGGCCGGTCTGGTGCTGGTTATAGACGATCTGCGGGAACCACTCGCGATAGTGGATGCGGTTCACGTTCTCGGTCTCGGCCTGCGAGACCATGTAGGAATCGCGGTTGTTATCGTGACCGGTGTACTTCTGGTACAGGCGCGGCAGGTCGCGGAACGAACGCTCCTGCGGGTTTTCCTTGCGCATGTACCAGTCGGCGACCAGCTCCAGACCATCCGGATTGACGTGGCCGAACAGCAGGATGGTGTCATCCAGCGTGCGCAGGGTCTCTGCATCCTGACCCGTCAGCAAACGGTAAAGGACGTGGATCTGGCCTTGGGTCGTCACCGTTTCGGTGGCGTGCAGACCGGCATCGATCCAGACCACCGACTTGCCCTCGGCGGCCAGTTGGCGGGCCTCTTCTTCGGTTACGCCCTCGGCCTTGGCCAGACGGCGGGCAATATCCTTATAGCGGTCCAGATTGGCGAGGTTTTCCGGCGTGGAAACAATCGCCATCCACTGGGTGCGCCCCTCCTCCGTCGTGCCGAAGCTTTCCAGCTTCATCCGGTCCGACTGCTCGGCCAGCAGCTTCAGATAGGCTTCGTACTGGCTGTAGTTGGCCAGATAATAGTCCGACCCCGGCTCCTGCGGGAAAAAGTCCTTGGGCGCGGTCACGCCGGCCACGGCGGGGCTAAGCGGACCGGCTACAGGCGATGACGCTTCCGCAGCCACCTCTGCCACGGCCATATGAGGCATAAAGAGGGGTGCCGTCAGGCAGGTCCCGGCGAGAAGCAGGGCCGTCAGGCCCGCAGATGGTTTGATGCGCTTCATTTTCCCCTCACACGCTTCACTGAGCCAGCCCTTGGTATTCAATAGCGACGGTGAAGAGAACCCTCTTTATCCCGCGATTTTAGAGGGAAAAGCGCATGTTGTATTTATTTGAATACGTGCTAGCACTACCCTACCAAGGTTGGTCGAGGTAGGTTCTACGAACGCCAAGCTTAGTGGGGGAGCAATGAGCAACAGATTCGGGCGGGCAGACGCCAGATTTCCGGACAAGGGCATCTGACCCAGTGGCCTTTCGCAAACTTTTTGCCGGACTGCGCGATTTTGCGTTCGTCCTGGTTGCTACAGTCACCGTTCTGTTCTTCCTGCTTCGCCTAACCGGCGACCCCGCCGTCGTACTGGCGGGTGAAGGTGCCACCGCAGACCAGATCGAAGCCATCCGCGTCGAGAACGGCTTTGATAAGCCCTTGCCCATCCAATATCTGCACACGGTCGCACGTCTGGCCCAGGGGGATTTCGGCAAGTCGCTGCTGGATGGTACCCCCGCAATGGAAAAAGTACTGGCCGCCCTGCCCGCTACCCTGATGCTGGCGGCAATGGCCATTACACTGAACCTGATCGTGTCACTGCCTCTGGGGGCATGGCTGGGCCAAAGCCAGACATCGAAATCATGCAAGGCGGTGCGCGCCTTCCTGTCGGTGATTCAGGGCTTTCCGGGCTTTGTTATCGCCCTGCTGCTAATCAATCTGTTTGCCGCCAGTCTCGAATGGTTGCCATCTATCGGCTTTTCGGGGCCGGCAACGTGGATTTTGCCCGTCGTGTCGGTGGTCTGCTTCCTTGCGCCAAAACTGATCCGCGTGGTCGAGGCCAATACCTGGGCCGCTCTGAACGCCAATTTCGTTCGCACCGCCCGCTCGATCGGCGCATCCGATAGCGTGATCCTGTGGCGTCATGTCCTGCCCAACTCGCTGCTCGGGGCTGTAGCCCTGATCGGTGCCGAGATCGCCTTCATGCTGACCGGTCTGGTGGTCATCGAGACGATTTTCGCCTGGCCCGGTATCGGCTGGTTGCTGGTACAATCCACGCTGAACCTCGATTTCCCTGTGGTTCAGGCCGTGGTGATCGCGATGGTGGTGTCGGTCTTCCTCAGCAATGCCCTGACCGAAGCGGTACAGGTGATGCTGGACCCCCGCATCCGTGTCGGCGCGAGGGCAGACAAATGAGCCCCGCAAAGATCATCCGCTCGCCGCTGCTGCCGCTTGGTATTGTCGGCCTTGTCTGCGCGCTCAGCATGCTGCTCGGCGATATGCTTTCAGGGCACGACCATCGGGCCATCGACCTGACGGCGCGCCTGTTGCCGCCTCTGTCGCCCGGCCATCTTCTGGGCACCGACGAACTGGGACGTGACCAGTTGGCCCGCCTGCTGACCGGCCTGCGCTGGTCTGTCGGAGCGGCATTCTGCGCCACGGTCATCGCCTTCTGCATCGGTTCGACCTTCGGGATTCTGGCCGCGCACAAAGGCGGTCTGCTGGGATCGTCCCTGCGCCTGCTGACCACCTTCACCCAGTCCTTTCCTTCCTTCGTCATGGCCGTCACCGTCATCGCAATACTAGGCGACAGCGGCTTTGTGGCCCTGACCCTAACCTTGGGTCTTGTGACGTGGCCGGTGTTCTCGCGCGTCGTCTATGCGGAGGCCCGCAGCCTGTTCCAGCGCGAGTATGTCCAGGCCGCCGAAATGACCGGCATGTCCAAGATGCGCCTGTATCTACATCATGTTCTGCCCGCGCTCATCCCCACCCTGTCGGTGCTGGTTGTGTTCCACTTTGCCGAAATGATCGTGGCCGAAGGCGCGCTTTCCTTCCTCGGCATCGGTGCGCCGCTGGGTGCCGCGACATGGGGGGCCATGCTCAGCGAAGGCCGTGGCTATATGCTCGAAGCGCCGTGGCTGACCCTCGCCCCTGCTTTGGCAATGGTCATCATCATCGTATCCGCCCACCGTCTGGGCCAGTATCTGCGGAACATCACCCGATGAGCGCCGTCACCCATTCCGATATCGCGCTCGACGTCAAAGGCCTGCGGCTGGAAGCCGTCGAGGGTGGCCGCATTCTGGTGCCTTCTCTGGACCTGCAGATCCGCCGTGGCGAGATACTGGGCCTTGTGGGCGAGTCCGGCTCGGGCAAGACCCTGACCTGTTTCGGTATCGCAGGGCTGCTGCCGTCCGGCGTGCGCATGACCGCAGGCGAGATCGTCCTCGACGGCCAGCGCATCGACAACCGCTCCGAAAAGGAATGGCGCTCCATCCGTGGCGGCCAGATCGGCATGATCTTCCAGGACCCGCTGTCGTCGTTCAATCCGGTCAAGACCATCGGCGCGATCCTGATTGAATCGGCCCGTCGCCATCAGAACCTGTCAAAGGCCGATGCCCGCGCCCTTGCCATCGATATTCTGAAGTCGATGCACCTGCCGGGCAGCAATGCCTGTGTGGATGCCTATCCGCACCAGCTTTCCGGTGGCCAGCGACAGCGCGCAATGATTGGTCTGGCGATGATCAACAACCCTGCCCTGCTGCTGGCGGATGAGCCGACCACAGCGCTGGATCCGACCGTTCAACTGCAGATCCTCGCCCTGATGCGCCGCAAGGTGTCGAACAGCGCAGGTCTGATGGTCACCCACGACATTGCCGCCGCCGCCGCCATCTGCGACCGGCTGGCCGTGATGCTGGAAGGCTGGATCATCGAGGAAGGCCCGACGCGCGCCATACTGTCGGCCCCGCAGCACGACTTTACCCGCCAGCTTCTGGCCGCCGCCCCTATCGGCACAGTGACACGCGGAGACGACCGATGAGCCTGCTCCACATCCGTGACATCAGCGTTTCCTACGGCGACGGCCCGTCAACGAAGACGGTGCTGGCCGATGCCTCTTTGACACTCGAAGCCGGACAGGTTGCCGCCATCGTGGGCGAGTCCGGTTCTGGCAAGTCCAGTCTGGTGCGTGCCGTTGCCGGTCTGGTCGATCCGTCGGCGGGTGAAATCCTGCTGAACGGGCAAAAGCTGCTGCCGCTGCGCAAACGCGACAAGGCGACCCTGCACGCAATCCAGATGGTGTTTCAGGACCCGGGTGCCAGTTTGAACCCGCGCCACACCGCGGGACAGATTCTGGACGAGGCCCTGCTGGTCAAGGGCGGTCGAACCGCCGCCCAGCGAAAGAGCCGCACGGCAGAACTTCTGGCACTGGTGCATCTAGACGAACGCCTTGCCGGTCTTCGGCCCGCCGCCCTTTCGGGTGGACAGAAGCAGCGCCTCGCCATTGCCCGCGCCTTAGCGATGGAGCCGCAAATCCTGATCGCCGACGAGGCGCTGTCGGCGCTCGACTTTGCCAATCAGGACAAGATTTCCACCCTGCTTCAGTCGCTGACGGAGGAACTGGGTCTGGCCATGCTGTTCGTATCGCACGACATGCGCAGCGTGCGCCGCATGGCCGATCAGGTGTGTGTCATCCAGAACGGCCGGATCATCGAACAGGGGCCGGTCACACAGGTGCTGTACCATCCGAGCACGGCCTATACCCAGTTGTTGCTGGCTGCGGCACTCAACCCCACGGCGGCCTTGGCCGATCCACGCCTGTCCGCCCTGCTGGAAGACGGCGCGGCGATCGATGACGGCGTTCTGGCCGGGGTGATGGAGATTATCCGCAGCGATGCCCGAATGCCCCCTTCCGGTGAGGGGATGGCCTGAGATGAAGATGACCTCGTTCAAATCCCTGTTGGCCGGTATGGCCTGTGCAGCTGCGCTGGGTGTCGCCGCCTGCGGCCCCACCGCCCCGCAGAATGACCAGGTGTTGCGCGTGGCAGCGGGCTCCCTGCCCTCCAGTCTCGGCAACCCTTTCCGTGGCAACAGCCGCCCCGGTTCGCTGATCTGGCTGGCCATCTATGACGGGCTGACAGCCATCGACGACGACGGTCAACTGAAACCCGGCCTCGCGACGGAATGGACACTGATCGAGCCGACCGTCTGGCGTTTCAGAATCCGCGAGGGTGTCCGCTATTCCAACGGCCGCGTCTTCGATGCCGCGGCGGCCAAGGGCGTGTTTGACTATCTAGCTTCCGAGGAGGGCAAGCGCACCCTGATCGGTGCCGAGAACCGCGGCATTGCCTCGACCCGCGTTGTCGGCCTGCTTGAACTGGAAATCGTCACAGCCCGGCCCGACCCGGTGCTGCCGCGTCGTCTGGCGGCTGTAATGATGGTCGATGCTGAGGCGGTCAAATCGATGGGCATGGATGCCTTTGCCCGCCAGCCTGTCGGCACCGGCGCTTTCACCATGACAGGCTGGGATCAACGCTCTCGCCAGCTGACGCTGGTTCGAAACGACAGGTCCTGGCGTCGATCCAATATCGAGGGCGTGGTTTTCTACGAACTGCCCAGCGCGGCAGGACGCACCCAGTCGTTGCTGTCGGGTGATATCGACTTCTCGCTGGTCGATCTGGAAGAGTTGGAACGCCTGCACCGCAAGGGCTACCACGTCCTGTCGTCACCCTCCGCACAGGTCAAAGCCTACAGCTTCCGCAATGTGGGCGGGGCCGAGGACAGCCCGCTCAAAGATGTCCGCGTCCGTCAGGCCCTGAACTATGCCGTAGACAAGGACGCGATCGTCGCCCTGATGCCGGAAGGCGCCAAGGCTTCGGGCCAGCCCGCCGCCGAAGGCGTGTTCGGCTATGATCCGACCATCAGCCCCTATCCCTACGATCCGGCCAAGGCGAAACGGCTGTTGGCCGAGGCAGGCTATCCGGACGGGTTCGACCTGACGATGGAAGTCATGGTGGACGCCGCGCCGGGTGATGACCTGATCTCGCAGGCGGTCGCCGAATATTGGCGCAGCGTGGGCGTGAACACCAAGCTGAAGGTCATGACCATGCCCGACTTTTTGGCCAAATATCAGGCCAATAGCTGGGCGGGCGAGGCACTGGCCCTGTCATGGAACAGCTTCCAGTACTACGACACGACCCGCGCGATGGAGGACTTCTCCTGCGGGCGCCGTGTGCCCTTTTTCTGTGATGAAGCCATCACCACCGAACTGGATAAGGCCCGCCAGATCATGGACACCGACCAACGGCTGGTCGCCTACCGGAAGCTGGGCCGCATGTATCACGAGGCCGCCCCCTCGGTGTTCCTGCTCGAACACCGCGACCTGTTCGCCTACAGCCCGCGCGTCGGCAATGTGAAAATCCGGCACCGCGTCCCCGTCTATGAAGAGATGACGCTGGCCCGCTAAGGCCCATCATTTCGCATTCCTTCGTCTACCGCCGAGCCGCCTGATGACCGATACGACCGCTTCCACTGACGTTTGGGACCTGATCATTATCGGAGGCGGCACGGCGGGCCTGTCCACCGCCATCTTTGCCAGCGCACGTTCCAGCAGGGTCCTGTTGCTGGACACGGCAGAGGCTCTGGGCGGCACTCTTTGGGTCGCCAACGGCCAGCTCAGCGCCGCAGGCACCCGCCTGCAAAAAGAACGCGGCATCGAGGACAGCCCGCAGGACCATTTCGACGACATCATGCGCCTCAGCCGTGGCACGGGGAACGAGGAGTTGGTGCGTCTGGCCGTGTGGAATGCCGCCGATACCTTCGACTGGCTGATGGATCAGGGCTTTGACGTCGATCCGGCTTGTCCGGTGGATGGCGTGGGACACGAACCCTATAGCCGCGCCCGCTATTATTGGGGCCTGCAAGGCGGCGCATCGGTGCGAAAGGTGCTGGTCGGTGCCGTGGAAAAAGCGCTGTCGGAAGGTCGCCTGCAAGTGCGTCTACAGCATCGCGCGACGCGTCTGCTGACCGATGACACGGGCGCAGTCATTGGTGTCGAGGCGACCGATGCCCGAGGCACTGTCCACTGCTTCAGGTCGCTCAACACCGTGCTGGCGTGCGGTGGCTATACCGCCAATCCCGAGATGTACGCGGCCCTGAACGGCCGCCCCCTCTATACCAACCTGCCCTACCGCCATTCACAGGGTGACGGCTATACGCTGGGCCAATCGGTCGGCGGCGTGTTGCGTGGACAGGAGAACTTCTTCTGCAATTTCGGCTTCCTGCTGGACGGCGAACAGCCCAAGCCGGGCATGGTCGGGCGGCTGAACACCTATCCGCAAAAGCGGTTGCCGTGGGAAATCTATGTGAATGTCCACGGAAACCGCTTCGTCCGCGAGGATATGGAATCGGTTGACGCCCGCGAAAACGCTCTGCTGGAACAGCCGGACCAGAGATATTGGGCCATCTTCGACCAGACCATTCTGGAAACGGCACCGCCGCTGGTCGCGGGCTTTGACAGTGAAGGCTTCGCTGCCCTGTTCGAGCAGGGACGCCCCTTCTTCTACAAGGCCGACACGCTGGAAGAACTCGCCCAGAAAGCTGGCGTCGGTGCCGAAGGGCTACTCAGCGCGGTTCGCGGCTATAATTTCGGCGTCGCTTCCGGCAACGACTTCTTCGGTCGCAGACATCTGCCTGCCCCCATCGCCAATGGACCATTCTATGCCATTCGCGTCCAAGGCGCGGCCGTATCAAGCGCAGTGGGCCTGTCAGTAGACAACAAGCTGCGTGTCATCCGCGCCGATGGACAACCCGTCAGCGGTCTTTGGGCTGCCGGAGAGATCATCGGCGCCAGCCAGACGATGGGCCGTGCCGTCTGCGGTGGCATGATGGCAACACCGGCGCTGACGTTCGGGCGTCTGCTGGGTCAGAAACTGATCGCGTTGGGCGATCCGCAATGACCACGCCCCTGCTCTGCGGACGCCGCACCTATGTGAACGGCCTGTGGGGTCAAGTCCACATCAGGGAATGGGGCGAAGGGCCGCCGCTGGTCCTGCTGCACCAGACGCCGTGGAACGGCATCCAGTTCCACAGACTGGCCCCGCATCTGGCCGCGGCAGGCTGGCGTGTCATCGCCCCCGACACACCGGGTTACGGCCTGTCCGAACCGTCCCCCTCGCCTCCGGATATCGAAGACTATGCCGCCAGTCTGGAAGTCACGCTGCACGCACTGGGCATAGAAAGGGCGATCATCGGCGGCCATCACACCGGAGCCCTGATCGCCTCGGCCTTTGCCGCCCTCAGTCCGGCTATGGTGCGGGGGTTGGTTCTGGACAATCCGCCCCTCTATTCCGCCAGCGAACGCGAACAGCGACAGTCCATGCCGCACCGCGCCTTCGCTCCGGTCGAAGGCGGCAGCCACTTTGTCGATCGCTGGGCGTTTATGCGCGATTTTGCCGATCCGAACCTGTCGGTCGAGAACCTGCATCTGGCGAACCTGGCCTATTATTTGAACGATATTCGCGCCGATCACGGGCATTCGGCAGCCTATCGCTTCGATCTGGCGGCGCTGCTGCCGCTGGTTTCGGCTCCTGCGCTATTGCTTTCGAGTCGGCTTGATCCTGTCTCCGGTCACGCCGAGAGGTTCCAGAACCTGCATCCGCACTGGAATCTCGTCCATATGGGCGGTGGCTCCGCAAATATTCTCGAGCAGCCTGAAATCTGGTCAGAGGCATGCCTTTCCTACCTCAGAACCCTTCCAGCTTAGGCATTATGACTCCTAAAGGCCCTTAAGGTATTGAATTGCAGTCCTCCTCTCATCATTCCCTTTGATTACAATGGGTGTGGTGCCAATGCCTCACGTGGTAAATCGCTGATTTCGTCTTTTACCGAACGCTCTTACGTGATTGACAGAGCGCGGATGGGCGTACAGTCTTCAAACGTATTGAATATAATACGTGTGCGCTCGACGCATCGAGGGGAAGAAGTATGGCTATTCGTGCAATGACGCTGGCGGGGACCAGCATCGCTGCAATTTTGGCTGGTGCAGCAATGCCTGCAATGGCCCAGTCTGCCGGTGGTGAACTGGCGGTACAGGTTGACGAGATCATCGTCACCGCCCGCAAAACCAGCGAAAGATTGCAGGAAGTCCCGCTGGCCATCACGGCCATGAACGCACAGGAGATGCAGCGTCGCGGCGTGCGCGAAGTAGCCGACCTTTCATCGGTCGCACCGGGCCTGAACATCGAGAAGGATCAGGGCCGTCGCTTCGAGCGCCCTGTGATCCGCGGTCAGGCCAACGTGTTCGGCTCGCCGAACGCGGCCTCCTTCATCGATGGCGTCTATATTCCGGACTCGCTGTTCGCGACCGAGCTGGCCTTCGTGGACCAGATCGAAGTCATCAAGGGCCCGCAGTCGGCTCTGTACGGCCGCCAGACCTTCTCGGGTGCCATCAGCTACACCACCCGTCGCCCGTCGAACGACCGCGAGCTGCTGCTGCGTGCCACGGCCGCACAGCACGACGAGTACAATCTGCTGGCCGGTATCTCCGGCCCGATCGTCGAAGACAAGCTGTCAGCCCAGGCCTCGTTCAACTACTACACCTATGGCGGTGAGTACCGTAACAACGCGCCGGGCGACTCTTCCGACGGCCGTATGCTGGGTCAAGAAAAGACCGTCGGCGGTACGCTGGCACTGAACTACACCCCGACCCCGAACCTCAGCTTCCTGCTGCGTGCCTCCTACGCCCACAATGACGACGGCCACGAGCCGATGGCGATGCAGCGCGCCACGGCCAACAACTGCTATCTGTCGTCACGCACCCAGTACTATTGCGGTGCCATCAATGTGACGCCGGACATGATCGGCTTCAATCTGGATGAAGTCGACGGCGGTGGCGTCGAACGCAAGACGGGCCGTCTGAGCCTGACGACCGAATACGATCTGAACGGCTACACCCTCACCTCGATCACGGCCTACAACAACTCCGAAGAGGACCGTAAGGCCGACCTCGATTATCAGCCGACCCGCCTGCTGGCAGGTTCGCTGCACATCAACGACCAGATCGACATCGAAGGCGTCAGCCAGGAGTTCCGCATCACCTCCCCGCAAGGCGAGCGCCTCCGCTGGATGGCCGGTGCCTATTACTTCAACAGCGACCGCTGGGACGGCCGTTTCCGCTACGTGACCAATGCGCTACAAAACAACGGCACCATCGGCACCACCAACCTGGCTGCCTTCGGCCTGATCGGTTACGACTTCACCGACAAGCTGTCGGGTACGGCTGAACTGCGCGTCGCCGAAGAAGAACTGACGCTGACCGGTGGCGACTCCAACTTCAACATGGGTGCCACCTACCGCTCGACAAATCCGCGCGTCACCCTGTCGTACAAGCAAAGCGAAAACTTCATGCTGTACGGCCTTGTCGCGAAGGGCAACAAGCCCGGCGGCTTCAACACCGACGTGCGTCTGGCTCCTGCCGATCGTACCTATGGCGAAGAAACAGCCTGGAACTACGAAGTCGGCTTCAAGAGCGACCTGTTCGACCGTCGTGTTCGCCTGAACGTGGCTGGCTACTTCATCGACTGGACCAACCAGCAGATGACGCAGGTCGCCCAGCTCTCCTCGACCGAGACCGTATCCTTCATCCGCAACGTGGGTGAAGTCGAGGTGAAGGGTATCGAGGTCGAGGCCCAGGGCAAGATCAGCGCTGACTGGCTGGTCCGCGGCACCTTCGCCTATGCCGACAGTGAATACACCAAAGCCTTCGATCCGGATCTTCCGGCCCTGACCGGTGGCAGCTCGGACATCTCGGGCAATGCCATCCCGAACGCTCCGAAGATCCAGTACTCGCTGGGCACCAACTACGCTTGGCACATCGGCGAGAACCGCTTCTTCGCGGACGCCACCTACGCCTTCCGTTCCAAGAAGTATGATCAGGTCGCCAACCTCGCATGGGTTGATGGTCGCGACACCGCCAACGTCCAACTGGGCTGGGAACGTGGTCCGCACCGCGTGCTCCTGTTCGGCCGCAACATCTTCGACAACATCGATCCGGTCGGCATCGTCCGTTACTCGGACTTCGCTGCCAGCCCGAAACGCGGCTTCGTGGGCTCGCTGCCGCGCGGTCGCCAGTTCGGCCTGACCTATGAAGCGAACTTCTAAACCTTAGACGGTGAGCAAACTAAAAGCCCGCAGCACCCGCTGCGGGCTTTTTTTTGCCCCGTCTCGGACCGCGCCCACCACCGGCCAGCAAAAAGGTCCTGATCCGCTAGGAGCAGAGCCTTTCCGCAAGGAAGAGGTTCGTGGCTTACGCTTTTCGCCCCAACACCACGTACCAGGCGCGAGGGCCGTCACGCATCTTCACCGTTGTCTCGAGCACTTCATCCTCGCTGAAGCCGGCCTCCAACATCACCGACGGAACATGCGCCTCGGTGAAGTCATCCCAGAAGGGTTCATCGTTGTTCTTGGTCTGCCAAGAGAAGATGAAGTTCTCGAACGGGGTGAAGTCAGCGCCCTTCACCGGCACGTCCTGATGGACCACGATACCGCCGGGCTTCACGACACGGCGGGCCTCCGAGAAGATCCGTCCCAGAGCTTCGCGCGAGACTTCGTGCATCATGTTGTGGGAGATCACGAGATCGAAGCTATCGTCTTCGAAGTCGAGCGCGCCCGCATCCATCTGACGGAAGTGCGCCTTCAGACCCATGGCCTCTGCGCGCAAGTGGGCATAACGCAGCAGGCCCGGAGCCACGTCCACGCCATAGACCTCTGCTTCAGGGAAGGCGGCTGAATAGCCAACGGTTGCACCGCCCGACGAGCACGCCAGATCAAGGATGCGGCGCGGCTTGAAGTCGGGATAGCGCTCTTTGAGGAACTCGATGATGGCGGCCGACTTGGAGTCGCGGATACCGATGCCGGTACCGAGTGAATAGGCGTTGCCGCCGCTCTCGTAGAAGGCACCCGCTACGAAATCGGTTGCGGATTCCTCGCCCAGCATATAGCCGCCCGGCTGGCCGTGGATGTGCGCGGCATAGGCATCGGCCGGTGCCTTGAACTCAGGACTCGTCTCGCAGGTGCCGCCCGCAGGCGCATTGGCCAGACGTTTGGCCACCTCGCCCATGCGCGGCAGTTCGCGGTGGATGGTCGTGCCGACCGAGTTCCACATGACGTCCTGGGCGCTGCGGCTGAACGCGCTCCAGATCTGGTAGAAGGGATCGCCCTTCATGGCGCGGGTAATGTCTTCGACCGTCTGCGGAAAGCGGCCATGCGCCTGCTGAAAAGCCGGTCCTGCACGATGTTCCAGCGCCACCTGATTGCCCGCCTCGAAACGGCGCAGATGGTTCTTCAACTGAACGATATATTGGGTCCGGGCCGCCTCGTCATGTGTCGGGCGGGCCAGCATCTCGTGCGTGGCGGTACGGTCGATGATCATGCACGTCCCCTTCTTGGATTGCACTTTCTAGCATGACGAAAGCGCTTTAGGATGTATTATATCAAATACAAGCTATCCGAAAGCGTCTCTTTCGCCCTTTAAGGCAGGCCATACGAGATAATGAACACCGGTTCACCACCCATAGCCAGCCCGCGCCCCGATCTGGGCGCATCGGCCGTCGTGGCCCTTCTCACCCCTGCGGAGAACCCGACTGCAGAGCCGGAAATCTCCACCCTACTGACGCCGGACTTCAACGTGCTGACGGCCCGCATGTATGCGCCATTCGAGGATATGCACGAACGTCTGCGCGCCTATGAGCTGCAGATGTCGCGATGGCTTGAACCGTTCGGGGACGCGCCGCTGGATGCGGTGGCCTTCGCCTGCACCGGATCGACCTATCTGCTGGCGCCCGAACAAAGGTGCAGCGACCGGATCCTGCGCGGCAAGGGGCCGTGTCCATTGATTGGCGCGGCCAATGCCGTGGAGCGTGCCCTGAAGGCCCTGGGTGCCAGGCGTATAGCCTTGGTCAGCCCCTATCCACCGGCCCTGACGCAACCGGCGACCGCCTATTGGGCCTCGCGCGGGTTCGAGCCCGATTTCGTCCTGCAGGCCCCGCCTTCGAAAGTGGCGGGACACCCGATCTATACCCAGACCTCGTCAGACCTGCTGGCGGTACTGGAAACAGCGGTCCGGCAGCGCGGCATAGATGCCGTCGTCGCCACGGGAACGGGGGCGCCCAGCCTGCCCGCCCTGGCTGTCGCATCCCTGCGGGCGGATATGCCGATACTGTCGTCCAATCTGGCCACAGCCTGGGCGCTCTGTCAGGATTTGGGCCACACAGATTCCATTACCGACTGGCTGGCCGCCGACGCCCCGTGGCGTGCGCGCCTGGCCGCCCGCTTCCCCGCATCACTTGCCCGTCTGGGCATGGCCTGATTTCCTTTCGCCTAATCTCTTACCGGAGTTCAAATGGCTTCTCCCAAACACCCTCGCCCGACTTTTTTCGAGGACACCGCCAACGATCGCCTGACGGCCATCATCACGGCCCTGACGGCAGAAGTGGCCACCCTTTGCGACCGCGTTGTCACGCTGGAATCCGTGCTGGCCCAAAGCGGGGTTATGGCCAAGGACGCCATTGAAACCTATCAGCCGACACCGGAAGACATGGAAGAGCGCCGCCAGCGCCACGCCGCCTTCACACAGCGCGTTTTCTACGTGCTGCAGGAAGAGATCGACGCCCTTAAGGACACGCCCAAAACCGGCAGCTGATCCCGCCTCGGCTCCAGCCACAAAAAAGGCCGGGGGGAACCCGGCCTTTTCTATATCTGCTACCACGCTGATCAGAGGATCGCGTCGGCCTTGCGCAGACCATCGATCATGGAAGAGCGCATGACATAGGCCTTGTGCTGTACCGGATCGGCCAGCATGGCCTGCATTTCGGCCATCATCACCTTGCGCCGTTCGGCGTCACGCTCCTGCATCCGGCCGCGGTTGCGGTCGGCCTGCGCAAGGATTTCCTGTTCCGCGACCGGGCGGCGCTGACGGGTGTACAGGTCCAGCAGACTGTCGTCGGCACCGTTCAGGATCCGGTTCAACTTGTCCGTCAGATTGAAGGCGTCGTGCACGCCTCCATTCATGCCCATGCCGCCCGAGGGACTGTTGATGTGGGCGGCATCACCCGCCAGAATCACCCGACCTTTGCGATAGTCCGGCGCAATGCGCATGTGCACGCGGTAAGGGCGGATTTCGAGGACATCATAAGGCACGTCGCGGGGCACGATACCCTGAAGTTTCGTCTCGATAGACGCAGGATCAAGCGCGTCCTCGATCGTTTCGTCGCCGCGCGGATACAGGCTGCAACGCCAGAATTCCTTGAGCTTCAGCAGCGAGAAGGTGCCGCCGTCGGTCCAGCAATAGTTGACGTTCGACAGGCCTTCCAGATGCTCGTCGAACGCGAAAGGCGTGATCGCAAGGATGGTGGTTTCCGGATACGTCTTGCCTTCCAGCTCCCATCCCATAAGGCCGCGCACCGTGCTGCGGGCACCGTCTGCCGCGATCACATAGCGCGCCGTGACGACCTGTTCCGTGCCGTTGCTTTCATAGAAGACGCGAACAGATGCTTCATCCTGCTCGATGCGGACAACCTTGGCCCCCATACGGGTTTCAACGTGCCGGGCCTTGGCCAAACGCGCTTCCAGAATGCGGCACAGTCTGAACTGTTCGCATTGAAGGCGGAAAGGATGGTCTGTTTCACCCTTCAGATAGGACAGGTCGAACACGGCCCGTTCGCCCGTATCATGATTGCGGATCTGCCAGTGGTCACAGCGTAGACCCTGCGCGATCAGTTCGTCCGCAACATCATACTGAGCCAGCATATCCAGCGTCGGCGGATGGAAGGTGGACGCACGCAAATCTTCGGGCAGCACTTGTTCCTGTTCCAGGACAAGAGCGGAAATTCCAAATCCTTCCAGACGCAAGGCGGCAGTCAGGCCGACCGGCCCTGCCCCCACGATCACGACTTGCGCGTCGAACTGCCCCATGACTCACCCCGAAATCTAACTTGTATTCGATCTAATACATTAAGTTCGCTGCCGACAACCCCATTTCCACGGGGATCGACCGAACCGCGTAACATTGGTCCAGATTTGAGCTTTGATCTGGAAGGCGGTTTTGATAACGCCACTCTTGGTCTTGCCTGCCACGCTTAAGACGTATTAGGTTAAAGACGAGTCAAATATGCCGCTCGTCGGCCCATGTACAGGATCTGAGTGATGGCTACCGGCACGTCCAACCCGTTCGAGCTCGCCCCCAAACTTGTGACCAGCTTTATCGACGGCGCTTGGGTCGGCGATCAGGGCGGTTACCGTATCCCGACATTCTACCCCGGCAACGGCCAGATCATTTCCGAGCTTCAGGAAGCCGACGCCAACGAAGTAGACCGCGCCGTCCGCTCTGCCCGCCGCGCCTTCAACGATCCCGAATGGGCAGGCATGGCCATCGAGGAGCGTCAGGCCATCCTGTGCCGCATCGCCGATGCGATCGATGCCAACGCCTATGAACTGGCCACGCTGGAGACCCTGAACGCCGGCATCGTACGCCGCGACGTGCTGGGCCGTCAGGTGGTGCGCGCCGCCTATAATTTCCGCTTCTTTGCCGAGGTCATCAGCCAGCAACCGGGTCAGGTCTGGCAACAGAACAAAGACTATCTGACCTTCGTCACCCGCCATCCGGTCGGTGTGGCCGCCCTGATCGCGCCGTGGAATTCCCCGCTGGCGCTGGCCTCGATGAAGGTCGCGGCGGCAATTGCCTATGGCAACACCTGTGTACTGAAGCCGTCTGAGCAAACGCCGCTGTCACTGGCGCGTATGGTCGAGATCATCAACGGCATCACGCCGCCCGGTGTGGTGAACCTCGTGAACGGCCGCGGGCAGACCACCGGCTCGGCACTCGTGGACCACGCCGACGTCGATCTGATCGCCTTTACCGGCGGCACCGAGACCGGCCGTACCATCATGCAGGCCGCAGGCCGCCGCCTGAAACCCGCCGCCGTCGAACTGGGCGGCAAGTCGGCCAATATCATCTTTGCCGACGCCGATCAGGAACGCGCTCTGGACGGCGCGCTCGTTTCTATCTTCTCGAACAACGGCCAGCAGTGCCTCGCCGGATCGCGCATTCTGGTTCAGGATTCGATCTTTGACGATTTCGTCGGTCGCTTCGTAGAGCGTGCCCGCAAAATCAAGGTCGGCGACCCCCTGTCGGACGAAACCGAGATCGGACCGATTGCCTCGGCGCGTCACCGCCAGCACATCCTGTCCTACGTCGACATCGCACAGTCGCAGGGCGCAACCCTGCTGACCGGTGGCAAGGCACTGGATCGCGACGGCTATTTTATCGAGCCAACCGCTGTCCTGGCCCCCAGCAACGGAGACCGCGTGTGCCAAGAAGAAATCTTCGGCCCGTTCGCAGCCTTCGTGAAGTTTTCGGACGCCGAAGATGCCATCCGCATGGCCAATGAAAGCCAGTTCGGTCTGGTCGGCTATCTGTGGACCCAGAGCGTCGACAAGGCCCTGCGCGTCAGCCAGGCCATCCGCACCGGACTGATGTGGGTGAACACCCCGATGGTGCGCGAACTGCGTGCCCCGTTCGGTGGCGTGAAGGATTCCGGTCTTGGCCGCGATGGTGCGACCTCATCGATGGCCTTCTTCACCGAAGAAAAGACCACCACCATCCCAATCGCAGACGTGCCGCTCCGCAAGTTCGGTGCCTGATAAAACAAAGGGGCGATCCACAGGATCGCCCCTTATTCGTTCTGTCCTGCTACCCGATAATCAGCCGATGTGGCGCCACTGCGGGCGGGCCGAACTGTTATCGCGGGTCAGCATCATGTGGTACTCGTACTGGTCGGGGTTATACAGACCGATCTGATGCTCCAGCGGATGACCATCGACGCTGTATACCGTGCGGCGCATGCGCAGCAGCGGCATGCTGATCCCGACATTCAGGCGCGCAGCGGCTTCATCGTCGGCTGGCACAGCGCTGATGGTCTGTTCTGCGCGATCCGGGCGCAGACCACCGTCTTCCAGCAAACGAATAATCGGACGATCATCAATCAGATGCTCGGCTGCCATGTGTGCGAAGTCGTGCGGTACGTACACCAGCGACAGCGACAGCGGCTTATCCTTGTAGAAGCGCAGACGCTCAATCCGCAGTGTGGTGTCGCCCGGCTCAAGACGTAAGGCTTGCGATACCACCGGCGGCGTGGGCGCATCAGGAACGTAGGACAGCAACTGCGCCGTCGTCTCCAGGCCCAAGGTGATAAGATTTTCGACCAGCCCCGAAACGCGGTTGATGGTGCTAGCCGCCGTTTCCGGTCGAGGGGCCGCAAACGTGCCAACGCCATGGCGGCGCACGATGAAGCCTTCATTTTCCAGAGTTTCCAGTGCCCGACGAACGGTCACGCGCGAAACGTCATAGGTCTGAGACAACTGCATCTCGGAGGGCATGGCTTTCCCCGAAGAGAAGACACCATCCTTGATTTGCTGCCGCAGGATAGAACTGAGCTGATGGTACACCGGCAGGCTGCTGCCCGTCCCTTGCGCCTTAAGACTACGGCGCGATCCACCATTCCCGCTTTCAGCTGAACGCTGCAAATTGCCACCCTTTCAAGTCGCGCCCCTAAGATCTCGACGGTCCATCAGTGCAAGCACGCGGCCGAAGAAATTGCGTTTTGAGCGCATATCGCATGTCTCCGACTATGCGCAAATATAAATAATATTGTTATATATCTATCGCTAACCGCGATGGCGATGAGCAGAGGCTTCAATGCGAAGCGGCCGGTCTTTTAGATCGACACTGGAAATAGCAATCTTCATATGATCAGACGTAAAAAGGGCGACGGAATGACCCGTTGCCCTTGGAAAACGCTACGCTTACTAGGTACACTTACAGATAGATGCACTAGCACGCCTACTGCGGGCATCACACCGAGAGGTATCGACTTGAAAACAAGTTGGCCCAGCGGTGTGCTCCCGGACCATCAGTGAAAATACGTACGCCTCACCGACGGCTTACTGCCGACCCCACTGCTCAAAAGCTACGCGAGCGTACGCGCGGGGTCGGTTACTCATCATTGATAATATAGACCAACCAAAGCCAAAAAAAGGCAGACCAAGGTCGATGCATCTGTGCGCTGCCTATCGCCTGCAATTGCAGAGTCCTGTATCTGATAGGCATGACCTCGCACCATCCCCGCTCTAACGGCCCGCTTCACGGGGTCAAGGTTTTGGACCTGTCCCGCGTTCTCGCGGGACCGTGGGCCACCCAGACCCTTGCCGACATGGGTGCCGAGGTTATCAAGGTCGAACGGCCCGATGTGGGTGACGACACCCGCCAATGGGGCCCGCCTTTCACGACCACCAAGGATGGTGGGCGCGGGGACGCCGCCTATTTCATGTGCGCCAACCGCGGCAAGAAGTCGGTCGAGCTGGACATGGCTTCGCCCGAGGGAGCCGACACCATCCGCAAACTGGCCCTTGAGTGCGATGTGGTGGTCGAAAACTTCAAGGTCGGCGGCCTGAAGAAATACGGCCTCGATTACGACAGCCTGTCGGCCATCAATCCTCGCCTCGTCTATTGCTCGATCACGGGCTTTGGCCAGACGGGACCGGACGCCCACCGCGCGGGTTATGACTATATGATCCAGGCCATGGGCGGCCTGATGTCCGTTACCGGCCAGCCCGACGGGGCCGAAGGAGCCGAGCCGATGAAGGTCGGCGTGGCCGTCGTTGATGTGTTCACCGGCCTTTATGCCTCCAATGCCATCCTTGCCGCCCTGATGCACGCCCGCGCTACCGGTGAGGGCCAGCATATCGATATCGCCCTGTTCGATGTTCAGGCCGCCGTACTGGCCAATCAGGCAACCAACTGGTTTGTCTCGGGCAAGGTGCCGACCCGCATGGGCAATGCCCACCCGAACCTGTCACCGTATCAGCCCTTCCCCTGCTCTGACGGCATGATCATCATTGCCGTGGGCAATGACAGCCAGTTCCGCAAACTGTGCGAGGCGCTGGGCCAGCCCGAACTGGGCACAGACGAACGCTTTGCCAAGAATGCCGACCGCGTCGCCAACCGCGAGCTTCTGATCCCCATCCTAAAAACGCTGACGCAGGTCCACACCATGACCGATCTGATGCAGCGGCTGGAAGATCACGGTGTCCCCTGCGGCCCGATCAACCGCATCGATCAGGTGTTCAACGAACCGCAGGCCCTGCATCGCGCCCTGATGGTCGAGCAATCGCGGGACGACCTGTCAGCGCCCGTCAAAACCGTCGCATCGCCGATCCGGATGTCGAAGACTCCCGTTCGTTACGACCGCCCGCCGCCTGCGCTGGGTGCCGATAATCACGACGTGCTTTCACGTCTGAAAGACTAACGGAAGCCCTGCCGATGAACGCCTTTGTTGCAAGAACGCAGCCTCTCAAGATGATCATCGGCATCATCATCGCCCTGATCTTCGTGGCTGTCGGCGTATGGATGACCGGCATACTGGACAAGCCGGTCACGTCGGCACCCGTAGACGACTTGATCATCCACCCCCTGCCCCAAAGTCCATCCCGATACCCCGACTGGCTGATCAAAACGGGGGGATGGGTATCCATAGTTTTCTTCGGCGGGGTGGCTCTGGTCGGCGCGAAACGGATCACCAGCCCTTCTGAGCATCTGCGGATCGACCGTATGGGCGTTCTGGTGCCGTCCTACACCGAGCATCCGATCCCGTGGGACCAGATTGAACATATCGGTACCTGGTCCCACCGAGGACAAAAAGCGCTGGTGATCAAGTTGTGTGATCCGTCACGCTATCCTCGGGCACCGTGGAAACGGATGTTCGACAGTATGAACAGCGGCTTGTCGGGCGGTGAGATCGGTCTATCCATGCTGGGCACAGACCGGACTCTTGATCAGGCACTGGACGCGGTCGAGAAGTTCCGTCCCAAAAGCTGAGCCTCAAGTCGTCAAATCATCAACTCGCTTGGCCGGACGGGCGCGTACCGGACGGGCCGAGTGTCCGGCATGGATGGCACTGGCGCGCTTTTCGACTTCGGCCAGAATGGCGGCCAGTTCATGATCGGTCAGATGCTCGATGCCGATAAAGCCCGCATCGGCGTGACGGATGGCGAAGATCAACTCATCCAGCTTGGCGTGCATGGCCGCGCTGTCGCGGTTTTGGGAATTCTGGATCAGGAACACCATCAGGAAGGTGACGATGGTGGTGCCGGTATTGATCACCAGCTGCCACGTCTGGCTGAAGTGGAACAGCGGCCCCGTCACCGCCCAAACCACCACCAGAAGCAGGAAGATATTGAAGGTCCAAGGCATTCCGGCCAGACGGGAAGTTGCGGTCGAAAAGGCGCTGAACAGCTTTTCCATTCTCGCTGAACGGCCCGCCCAATAGGCGGTTCCTTAGGCGAATACCCCGCCCAGAAGACCGATAGCGCCCACCAACATCCCGCCGATTTGCGCGGAGATACCGAGAACGAACATCAAGACGATAGCCTTGGCGATCCCGCCCGCGTTGGACTGATACCAACGTCCACGCCCCATGCGTAGAAAGGCCACCATGCCCAGCAGGGTGATCGCAAGCCCCATCCAGACCTGCAGCGTCCCGTTTCCATAGGACCACCACGCCAGCGGCAACATCGGTACGGTCCAGGCATTCAGCCACGCAAAGCTGGCGCGGAAACCCCGACGCCAGCCCAGATCAGCCTTGTCCCACCACCGCAGCAGGGGCGTGACGGCCACCGAATAAAAGACAGAGAGAACCGGCACCATGACCAGGGTCATCCAACCCTCGGCGTCGGCCACAAATCCGTCCCTGGACTTGCCGGTACGCTCCAGCAGCTTGCCCATGACGTCGTCCGGAATACCGTCGAGCATGAAACCCGCGCCGCCCCGCAGAAACAGCAGCAGCATCAGTATCGCATTCAGCGCCAGATAAAGCCGCAAGGGGCGGGCATAGCGACCTCCGCCCTCGGCTCCCTGCTCCATCCATGCTGCCAGAACCTGCGATGGTTTCACCAACAAGTCCCTGGCCGTGACCACCTCTTGCCGACCGAAGCCCAGAATGTCTTCGGCCAGATCCTCACCGGGCTTTTTGGTGTCGGGCATTGGCGTCCCTCAACGCTGCGGCATGGCTGGCGCCACACCGGATCGACTCAACTGATGTGACAGCGGCCCGAACCGCTGCCGCTTCTTACTCGCCTGATGGCTTCTTCTTCGCTTTCGCGGCGACCAGCACGGCGATGAGGGTCGTAAAGACGCCCATGAACACGGTCCCCAAAGCGATCCACACGGCTGGACTACCTTTTCCGCCATCACTGGCCGCAAGTGCCGGAGTAGATACGGCAACCGCAGCGGCGACGAGCGCCCACATCTTCAACTTCATATTCCCCTCCACAGGAGCATGTTCACATGCACCCGTTCGTTAAGCTGCGTTCCGCGTCTGATCCACCGATTTCTGACGAGTCATATAGAGGGCGGCCCGGACAGCACCGACTGATAGCCCTGCTGCAAAGAACGCAAACAGCATGCTGATTTTGTCAGCGATCTGGGTCGTAAAATTATAGTAGAAGCCCAACCCAATCCAAAGCAGGCAGAACACAGGCAACCAAGCCTTTTGGTGCAGCTTGGAAACGCGGTTCATGGCAATGGCGAGAACGGCCAAGCTGCCATTGAGAATGACCATGGGCTCATTGGTCCATCGCGCGTCATAGCCAAGGATATCCGCGTGAAAATGATGGTAGATCCCGGACACAAAATGCGCGACGGCGACCATAAGCCAAGCCTGCTCACCTCGCTCCCACAGGTTGCGCGCCTTCCAGTCCTCATCGATCTTTCGGAACGACAGAAAGATGTGGTCGGCCATCGCCGTTGAGGGCGATTTATATTCCGGACGTCGATCCCATATTGGCCGATTATCCATTCCCCCTATTCCCCCAAAAGAAAGGGGCAGAGACCGTGAAGTCCCTGCCCTTTCGATTCGACCTTACTGCTCGCCCGTTTCGGCGCGGGTGCCGATGGTGCGGTCGAGGAAGTCCAGATAGGTGCGCCACTGGTGCAGTTGGCGGTCATTGCCACGGATGCCGTGGCGCTGCCCCGGATAGAGCATGGTCTCGAACGGAATGCTCTTTTCCTGCAGAGCATTCAGCACGCGGGTGGTGTTCTCGAAGATCACATTGTCGTCCGCCATGCCGTGCATGAGCAGCAGACGGCCCGTCATATTATCCAGGCGCTCCAGAACGTCCGACGCGGCGTAACCGGCCACATTGCCCTGCGGCGTCGACATGTAACGCTCGGTATAGGCGGTGTCGTACAGGCTCCATTCCGTGGGCGGCGCGCCCGAAATAGCAGCGGCCAGACCCATCTGCGGCTCGGTCAGCGCCATCAGGCTCATGAACCCGCCATAGGACCAGCCCATGATGGCGATGCGGTCAGCATCGACATACGGCAGGCTGCGCAGATAGTTGGCACCCAGCACCTGATCCTCGATCTCGGGCTGTCCCATCTTCAGATAGAGCGCCTGTTTGAAGGCTGCCGAACGGTCGCCCTCGCCACGGTTGTCGAGACGGAAGACGATATAGCCCGCCTCGGTCAGCAGCTGGGTCGTGGCTGGCTGCCAAGCCCGTTTTACGCCGCCGCCCGACGGGCCGCCATAGACCTGCATCACGACCGGATATTTCTTGCTCGGGTCAAAGTCCGGCGGGGTGGTCATCTGCCACACCAGCGTCTCGCCGTGGCTTTCCAGCGTGCCGAAGGTCGGCTTCTGCTGGCGCTCTGCGAACGGCCAGAACGGATGGCCCGGTTGCAGCTTGTTCTCTTCGATCCAGCGCACGCGGGTGCCGTCGATGCGGTAAAGCGCCGACTGCGACGGGGTGTCGAGGTCCGAATAGTTGCCGACATAGGCCGTGCCCGTGCCGTTGACCGATGCCGACCACCAGCCGCCACGCGGGGTGATCTCGGTCGGGGTCACGGTACGCTTCAGCGACGCCTTGAACAGTTGCTGCTCGATCGGCAGTTCCTTGCCGTCACGCATGGAGGCGGTGAAGAAGACCTCGCCCGTATCCTGATTGACGCCATCCAGCGACTTCACCGGATATTCGCCGCGCGTGATGGCGCGGATGCGACGGCCGTCCTTGTTATAGAGGTACAGGTGCTGCCAGCCGGTCTCTTCCGACGACCAGATGAAGTTGCCGTCCTTCAGCGCCTTGAAATTGTGCGTCAGCGGCACCCATGCGTTCGAGGTCTGGGTGGCGATCACGCGGCTGCGGCCCGTGGCCGGATCGACGCTCAGCAGGTCCAGCGTCTTCTGGTCACGCGACAGGCGCTGCACATAGGCGACCGAGCCGTCGGCGGCCCAGTTCACACGACCCAGATAGATGTCCTTGTTCGCGCCCAGATCGACCTGAACGCGGTTGCCCGTCGTCACGTCCTGGATGAACAGTTCGACCACGGCATTGGGACGACCCGCACGTGGATAGCGTTGCGAGACCACAGACGCACCGCCGCCCGAGATATCGAGGCGCGGAATGATATCGACCGTCGATTCATCAGTGCGTTGCAGGGCAATGTATTTCTCGTCCGGCGACCACCAATAGCCGGTGTCGCGGTCCAGCTCTTCCTGCGCGATGAACTCTGCCGTCGCCCAGGTGATCAGGTCCTTGCCGTCGGTCGTGATGGCCTGTTCGGCCCCCGTCTCGAGGTTCAGGATCACAAGGTTCTGGTCACGCACGAAGCTGACGAACGAGCCCTTGGGCGAGACCTTGGCGTCGATCTCGTCAGCGGCGGTCTCGGTCAGACGGCGCACCGAGCCATCGGCGCGGTTGGCCAGGAAGATGTCACCTTCCAGCGGGGCAAGGATATAGCGGCCCTGTTCGTCCCAGCTGTATTCCACCACGCCACGCTGGGAAATACGCATGCGCTCGCGGCGGGCCTTTTCGGCCTCCGACAGCTCACCGGCATCAGGCACCAGAGCGCGGGCATCGATCAGTTTGAAGGCATCGCCGCCCGAAACAGGCGCAGCCCACAGGTCCAGCACATCCACGTCATCCTCGCGCGAGCGGAGGAAGGCGACCAGCTCGCCATCGGGCGACAGGCTGACGCCACGGGCGACAGGTCCGGCCAGCGAGGGATTCGCGAAAACCCGCTCCACCGTCAGGATATTGGAAGCGGGAGCGGTGGCCGCGGCAGGCGCGGCGGCGTTCTGGGCCATGACAGGCGTTGCAACTGCGGCCATCAGGATCGTCGAAGCGAGAAGAAGTGTGCGCATGATGTCAGGTTAATGGCCGAAATGCGCCCCGTCACTCGGAAAACATCGCAACGGCGTCTCTGTTGGTGCCACCACCTTTCGCAAATCGTTCGAACGCCCTAGTTAGGGCGCATGACAGACGCCTCCCCTGCAAAGCCCAGCCCGTTCCACGAACTGGAAGTCTTGTGGGTCCGCCACTGGACCGACCAGCTGTTCAGCTTCGGTGTGAAACGCCCCGAGGATTTCCGTTTCCGTTCGGGTGAATTCGTCATGATCGGCCTGCCGGGCGAAGACGGCGGCAAGCCGGTCCTGCGCGCCTATTCGATTGCCAGCCCGTTCTGGGCCGAAGAGCTCGAGTTCTTCTCGATCAAGGTGCCGGACGGTCCCCTCACCTCGCGCCTGCAGAAGATCGTTGCCGGTGACACCGTGCTGATGGGCAAGAAGCCGACCGGCACGCTGGTCCTCGACGCCCTGACGGGTGGCGAGCGCCTGTGGCTGATCGGTACAGGTACGGGTCTGGCCCCGTGGCTGTCGGTCGCGCGTGAGCCGGAAACCTATTCGCGCTTCAAGGAAGTGATCGTCTGCCACACGGTCCGCAATGTGCAGGACCTCGCCTATCGCGACTTCTTCACCAAGGGCATCCACGATGACCCGCTGATCGGGGAAGAAGCCAAGGCCCAGCTGACCTACTATCCCACCGTCACGCGCGAGAAGTTCGAGACGCCGGGCCGTATCACCGACCGCATCAAGTCGGGCGACCTGTTCGCCGACCTGCAACTGCCCATCGGCTTCTCGCCCAACACCGACCGCGTCATGCTGTGCGGCTCGATGGCCATGATCAAGGAGACGGCGGAACTGCTGGAATCCTACGGCCTGAAGGAAGGCTCGAACGCCGAACCGGGTGACTATGTGCTGGAGCGCGCCTTTGTCGGCTGATGTAAAATCCCCGCTGTCGGTCGCCATCGACGAACGCAAGACCCCCGAAGCCTGCGAGACGATGGCGGACGTGCGTCAGGGCGTCGATGCGCTGGACCGCGCCCTTGTCACCCTGCTGGCCGAGCGCCAGCGGTACATGGACGCCGCCGCCCGCATCAAACCCAACCGCGACGCCGTGTTCGATCAGGCCCGTATCGACGATGTGGTGGCCAAGGTGCTGGCCGCCTCTGAGAAGGCCGGACTGTCGCCCGACATCGCCGAGCCTGTCTGGCGTCTGTTGATCGACCGCTGCATCGCGCACGAGTTCGGCAGTTACGACCGCAACCGCGGTTGAACCGGATACAAAAAAGGCGGCCCCGACGGGCCGCCTTTCTCGTATCTGCCTTAGAAGCTCAGGCGATAGCTGAGGGCCAGACTGTTGCGGATGTGGTCGGAACCCTTGGCCCCGCTCCAGTACAGACCCAGTTGGCCGGATTGGCCCACCGGAACGGCCACATTGACGCTGGCCACGACCGCCTCGTCGCCCATCGGCAGGCCCACGATGTCGAAGGCTGCGCTGTCGGCAAAGGCCGCCGTCTGGATGGCTTCCAGATCACCGGAATAGCTTTCCCAGCCCACGCGGGCCGAGACACTGGCCGCACGGCCGTTCGATAAGCTCCAGCGACGCTCGGCACCGATGCCCAGACCCGCCGTGGTCAGATCCTGCGCGTTGTCGCCGATCTCCAGAGCGGCCACGCCACCCTTTTCCGACACGGCATCAACATCGAGCGTGTTGACCGCCAGCGAAGCATAGGGCGACACCGTGGCCCACGCCATCGGCACCGACCATGCAGCCTCGACATAGGCCTGCTGCGAGGTGGCGTCATAATCGCCCTTGAGGGTCTGTGCCGTATCGCCAAAGGCTAGATCGCGGCGCGACGACAGTTCATGCCAAGAGGCGATGGCACCGGCCTGAACGTTCAGTGCGCCCCAGTCACCACGACCGTAAACGCCCAGATGCTGGGTATCGCGGTCGATCTGGCCAAGGCCATTCGACTTCAGCTCACCCTTTTCGAAGCCGACCACGACGCCCGCACGGATCGCTTCACCAAACGACTTGTCGATACCGCCGACGAAGCCCGTCGTTTCGGCCTTCAGTCCGGCATTCTCGCCCAGCGCCTCCATCCGCGTCGATGACGTCAGGGCGCGGCCCCACACGCCATAACCGTTCTCGTCGCGCGCTCCGACCGAACTGATCACGGTACGGCGCAGATTGGCCGCATCCAGCAGCATGGCCGAACGCGCCGAGGCGTGCAGTTCGCCCGCCATCTGCGTGAAGCCCAGACGCGCATTCTGGTCATTCAGACCAATAACCAGATCCGACAGGTCCAGATTATCCGTAATACCTTCGATGGCATTCGCCACCGCCCGCTGGTTCGCGGTCTCGGCGATGTCGACGAAGCGGATGTCATTGCGATCCAGGTTCATGATGACCTGGGTGGCGGTGTAATCCATGCTTACATCGAGGAAGGCGAACTCCGACTGCACGATGTCGAACTGGCCATCGACCCCGCCCGCGGCGTCGATGATCACGAAGCTGGCCGAACGACGGAAATTGGTATTCGATCCCCCGATGTGGTGCAGTTCAGCCCCCTCGCCGATGGTTGCGCGGCCTGCGACACGCAGCGTCCCCGACTTGCCGGTTTCAGGGTCCACAACCACGTACAGGGTGGAATAGACGCCGATATCGAGTTCGCCGATCGTCGGGGTCGTGGCTTCAGGCCGGATGGTTCCGCTCAAGGCGGGGTTCAGCCGCACAAAGTCAACGACACCCGTTCCGGTCAGGTGGGAGTCACCCAGATAAAGGGCACCGCCCAGCCTGCCGTTAACCTCCAGCGTCCCTGCTTCGTAAGACGCGTAAGTGTACCCGTCGAACTGCGAACTATCGCCCGTCAGGATCGTGTGGCCCGCCATAACATTGACGACGCCCTCGCCCGCAATCTCACCGGAATAGGTGAAGGTCCCGCTGTGGTTGAGATTGATGCTGGACTGATTGTTAAGAAGAATACTGGGCGCATTCACAACGCCCGCAGCTTCCGGTGCCGCCCACCCAGTGCCGCCGATCCAGATGACCGCACGGCTTGCACGCGACTCCAAGATGATCTCGCTGCCGACATTCACAACCGCGCCGTTAGAAATGACCAACGTGCTGTCGTCAAAAATGCCACCGTCGCCGCTGATGATCAGGTTGCGGCCCACATCGAGCAGCGATCCGGCACCATCAATCCTGACCGAACCATATTTCGTCCCCCCACCGGGGAGAGCGAGATCGGCATTGATAAACAGCCGCCCACCGTTGGTAACGGATACCGCGCCGGAACTGTGGTTCTCCCCGACAAACAGGTCCTGGAACTCGGCCACCGCCCGATCGTCGATAGTGAGTTCGGCGTCGTCGATGAGCGCGACAGTGTGGCCGACCAGCGTGGTAACCGGCCCCTCGACCAGTACGTCATAGCCGAACGTATAATCGCCAACGTTGACTACCTGCCCGTCGCGAATATGGCTGTAATCCGGTTCAGCCCACGCCGTGGACGGCACCATCAGCCCCGCCACACAAAGGCCGGTCGTCGACAGCAAGGCCGTGCGCATCGCCGTGCGCAGGTTCGAAAATTTGTTCATAGGAGTCCCCGAGTTCAGGGCTCGCTACGAACATAAGACTTTCCGGAGTCTTACATCGGCCCGATTTCCATGAGGACTGAACAACAATACAACCTTGCCGGTTGAAAATCGTGCAAGCTCAACACTTTAAACGATAATCGCGCGCCATGAAAAAGGGCGGCTCAACCGAACCGCCCTTGGTCTTTAAGGTCTATCGCCTCAGCCTTTTAGGCTTCTGAGCGCCAGTTCGTGGCGGTAGGCCGCCACATCGGCCAAAGCCCGATCCAGCGCGTCGCGGACGCGGACCAGATGCCCCTCGGCTACTGCCTCATCGGCACCTTCTGCCGTTCCGCACAGTTCAGCCAGTTCGCCAGCACCGATACCGCCCGCCGATCCGCGAAGGGTGTGGGCCGCGTCGCGCCAGCCTTCCTGCGCCGTGGTCAGCATCGGCCCCCAGATGGAGGCCTGATGCACAAACAGGCCGAGGATTTCATCGCTGATGTCATCCGCACCGGCGGTGGCCCGTTCCAGAACGGAAAAGTCCACCGCGCCTGTCAGATCGCGACGCGCCATCAGGCGGCTTCTTCCTCGCCCTTGGCCAGACGCGAGTGACGCGACGACCAGACGAAGTAGATGACCAGACCCGCCACGTTCCACAGCAGGAACCACAGTTGGGTCGAAGCCTTCAGGCTGGTGAAGAAGAACAGACAGCCGATGATGGTGATCGCGCCGACCACCGGCCACAGCGGGGCCTTGAACTTGCGCTCGCGGCCCGGCTCGCGCAGGCGCAGCACGATCAGGCTGACACCCACGGCGCAGAAGGCCGTCAGCGTACCGGCATTGGCGAGCGAGGCCAGCTCGTCCAGACGCATCACGCCCGCCAGGAAGGCGACGACGATGGCGGTGAACACCGTCACCACGACCGGCACGCCACGGTTGGAAATCTTGGCCAGGCCGGTCGGCAGCAGACCATCACGTGCCATCCCCAGGAAGATACGCGACTGACCGAACAGGAAGGCCAGCAGCACCGTCGGCAAGGCGATGACGGCAGCGGCACCGATCCACTTGGCGGCGGCACCCTGCCCCAGATCACGCAGGATCAGGGCCAGCGGCTCGGGGCTTTCGGCGAAGCGGGCGACCGGAGCCGCACCGATCGCGGCGGCGGCCACGAGGATATACAGCACGGTGCAGATCAGCATGGAGCCGACGATACCGATGGCCAGATCTCGCTCGGGCTTCTTGGTGTCCTCGGCGGCGGTGGCGATGGCGTCAAAACCGTAGAAGGCGAAGAAGATGATCGAGGCAGCGGCCATCACGCCCGTCTGGACAAAGGGCGCACCAAAGCCGTTCGGCATGAACGGAGTAAAGTTGGCGTTGTCGAAGTGCGGCAGCGACAGGGCCACAAACAGCACCAACGCAGCGATCTTGATCAGCACCAGAATGGCATTCAGCGTGGCGCTTTCCTTGGTGCCCAGCAGCAGCAGGCCGGTCACCACGCCAATGATGCCGATAGCCGGCAGGTTGACGATGCCGCCCTCAACGTGCGGCCCCGTCAGCAGCGCTGCCGGAACACCCCATTCCTGAAGGAAGGGCGCGGCATAGCCCGCCCAGCCCACGGCCACGGCGGATACCACCAGCGAGTATTCGAGGATCAGGCTCCAGCCCACGATCCAAGCCAGAATCTCGCCCAGCGCCGCATAAGAATAGGCATAGGCGCTGCCCGAGGCGGGCATGATGGTCGAGAGCTCGGCATAGGACAGTGCCGCACAGGCACAGACCAGACCGGCCAAAGCGAAACTGATGAGAACGGCGGGCCCTGCCAGCCCTGCCCCAACCCCGATCAGGGTCAGGATACCGGTGCCGACAATGGCCCCGATGCCGAGGGCCATCAGGTGCGGCCATCCAAGGGTCTTTTTAAGCGCGGGCCCTTCTTGCGGAGCCAGCATTGCATCGATTGATCTTCGGCGGCTCCAGAAGGCCATGCCTCACTCCCCGACTCTTGTAAAATTGGTTAGAGACTCTCGGTATCACGTTATCAGTGTTGAGAAAATTTCCACGCCGGAAATTTTCCACTTGCATGAATCCGACCCCATCAGTATTAAGCCCACCTCGCCGCGACGCACTGCGTTTCTGCGGGACGCCGGAGCCTCACCAAGGGCTCAAATGACGGTACGGGTGATTAGCTCAGTTGGTAGAGCAGCTGACTCTTAATCAGCGGGTCCACGGTTCGAGCCCGTGATCACCCACCATCATTTCTTCTTAGCGATACTGTTCACAGCACCGCAAAGAGATGACACAGGCTTTAGGGCCTGAACGACGGCATGGGTGATTAGCTCAGTTGGTAGAGCAGCTGACTCTTAATCAGCGGGTCCACGGTTCGAGCCCGTGATCACCCACCATCGTTTCCCTCCTCTTCCTTCATAATCCATCTGACAGCCGCTTCGCCAAGCGGTCCGACGACGAAGGCTGTTTGAACCTTCGCCGCCGCTTGTCGCCTATGGGTTGATGGACGCCGACATGATGTCGAAATCCGCCTCGGCCGATTTCTGGCTCAAGTTGGAGCGGATCTGGATCGCGCTATCTATGGCTTCCAGCAGGCGGTCCAGAACCACCGGCTTGGACAGCTGGGTGTCGGCACCGGCTTCAACGCCCGTGCGGTAATCGTCGGCGCTGTCATTGGCCGAAAAGATCACGATGGCCGCCAGCTCGGTACCGCATTGGACCTCGGCGTGACGGATACGGCGGATGGCTTCCAGTCCGTCCATCACCGGCATCTGGATATCCATCAGGATCACGTCGAACCGCATGGCGGCGGCCGCTTCGACCGCCTCCTGACCATTGACGGCATAGTGCAGCTGATAGTCACGGTCAGCCAGCAACATCCCCACAATGGTTCGGTTGGTCTGGTTGTCGTCAACGATCAGCACACGCATCGGACCAGACGGATCGCGCGGCACTTGCGTCACTGGAGCGGCCTCGGCCTCGGGGGCCTGCTGGACCGGCAGAGGCAGATCGAACCAGAATTGCGCCCCTTCGTTCGGCGCACTCTTCGCCTGAAGCTGTCCTCCCATCAGCGAGATCAGCTTCTGGCTGATGGCCAGCCCCAGCCCAGTCCCGCCGAAGGTACGCGAGATAGAGCGGTCCGCTTGACGATAGCGCTCGAAGATCGACCCGGCGTCCGGCACGTCGAAGCCGATGCCCGTATCGGTGACCACAAACAGAACCCGTTCTGCAGGAAGGTCCACGACATTGATCAGGATGCGGCCTTCGGGCGTGAACTTCAGCGAGTTGCTGATCAGGTTGTTGATCACCTGCGCCAGACGCATGCCATCGCCCATGACCCAGACGTCGTCGCTGAAATCGCTCTGAAGCTCCAGCTTAAGACCCTTGCTCTCGGCCTTGGGACGCCACAGGGCCGTCGTGTCGCGGATCAGACGGGTCAGGTTAAAGACCGTCGGCTCCACCGACAGCTGGCCCGCCTGCATTTTGGCATTGTCCAGAACATCGGACAGCAGACGGTTCAGCAGCTCGCTGGAGCTGTTGATCAGGCGCACCTTCTCGGCGATCTCGGGCGGCAGGTCTTCCTTTTCCAGAGCATCGGCCAAGGCCACCACCCCGTTCAGGGGCGTGCGGATTTCATGGCTGATGTCGGCAAAGAACTGGCCTCGGCGCTCCAACTCCTCGCGTTCACGGGCATTGGCGGCGGTCAGCGCCTTGCTCAGTCGGCGCTGTTTGAACAGCAGGGCCATCGTGATCAGCGCCAGCAGGACCACCATGGCCACCAGCCACGACAAGGTCGCGATGGTCGTTGCGCGATTTTGGCTCTGCGCCTGCACCTCGCGCAGTTGCTTGTCCATATCGCCTACGACTTCGCCCATCACCGAACCGGACAGCTCGCTGGCCGTGCGGAACTGGCGCAGGTGATAGTCGCGCAGAGCCTTCACCCCGCGCTTGTAGTCGCCCGAGGCGATCATCACCTCGGCTTCGGCACGATGGATGGCCGGCGTGAACTCGATCTTGCCCGCATCCAGCCGGTTGCGCAGCGTCGTCAGATCGCGGCGTGCCAAGGCAAGCTGCCCCGTCCGCGCATAGCCGACCGCCCGCCTCGGCAGCATCACGTTATAGATGCGCTCCGGCACATCCAGGTTCGGACCGAACGGCGCATAACATTCCAGCACCTTGGCCCAGTCATCCTTGGCCGCCGCGATATAGCCGCAGAGACTGCCCGCCATCGCCAGCCGCAGCGGCTGTCCATTACGCTGGGCCAGCTCCTGATAGACGCCCGCCACATAGTCCGCGTCATCATACTGGCCGATGTAGCCCAGCGTCAGGGCGAGGTGGTAGGTGCCCTCATAATCTGGCCAAGGATAGCCGGTCTCGGCCATCTTCTCCTCGACCGTGCGCATGGCCGCCAGATAGCCGGCAACATCGTCCAACTGGCCATGGGCCAGACCGACCGCGCGCCAGATCATCACCTCGTCCGCCGGCCCCTCGCCTTCGACGCGCGGCAGGCGCCGAAGGACATCGCCAAGAACCTTTATGGCGGCCGGTGCCTGCTGATTGTCGATCAGCACCCGCGCCTGAAGCGTGCGCGCCATCAGCATAGGCACACCACTACGATAGCGCGCCACGGCGGCGTCGGCCTGCTCCTGCGTCACCGATTGATCGCGCAGTTGCTGGATCGTCAGCGTATTGAGGGCCGCCAGATTGATATAGGTGCGGTTGTTCAGCTGCTGCGCCATGGCCAGCATGCGGGCATTCCACGCCTCCGCCTCGGGGAAGGCGCGCTCGCCCATGCTGACGATTGCCACATGGTGCAGGTGCCTCAGGCTTTCTTCCGACGGATTACCAAGCGCCCTTTGACCAAACTCCTGCAGGCTTTGCGGGCTGGTTGCCAGCACCCGCCGCCTTACGGTCAAGGTATAATCGCGAACGTCACTGTGCAGGCCCGCGCTGACCGACGGTCCCTCCGTGGGCATGGTGTCGCCACTGGGAGCCGCAGGACTATAGGGGGCAAATAGCAACACAGACGCCGCAGCCAGGGCGGCGTAGCTACACTTAACAACTGTGCGGGCCATATCACCTGCTACTCTTTACTGGTCGTTAAGTGTGCGATCAGGCTCCGCAGGTCAACGGTTCTCGAGTTTTTTACGCGCACGGCCCAGCCGATCCGCCGCCTCTCTCAAGACTTCATCCGGCTTGGCAAAGCACAGGCGGATCACGCTCCAGTCCGTATTCGCGGACACGAAGGCCGAGACCGGAATGGCCGCTACGCCGAACTCGCGCACGCACAGGTCACAGAAATCCACGTCCGACGTTTCAATGCCGGATGCCGACAGATCGACATTCAGGAAATAGGTGCCGTCGCTGTCCAGACAGTGGAAACCCTGCGCGGTCAGGGCCTGTTTCAACAACTGGTACCGACGCGCCATCTCGTCCGCAGCGGCATCGAACCATGCGGCGTCATAGGCCAAGCCCTTGGCCACCGCCGTCTGCAGCAGGGGCGGCGTGGCAAAGGTGATGAACTGGTGCGCCCGCGCCACCGGATCGATCAGGTTCTGCGGCCCGCAGACAAAGCCGATCTTCCACCCCGTCAGACCAAACATCTTGCCCGCCGAGCCGATCTTGATGGTGCGCTCGCGCATGCGGGCCACGGCAGGCAGGGGTAGATGCCGTTGCTCGCCCAGCCGCACATGCTCCCAGACCTCGTCACTGATCACCAGCAGGTCGTGGCGCACGCAGACATCTGACAGCAACTCAAGCTCGGAGGGTGGCACCATGCGTGCGGCAGGGTTCATCGGGTTGTTGAAGATGACCGCGCGGGTCTTTGCGCCGACCACGGCATCCAGCGCCTCGGCGGTAATCCGCCAATCGGGCGGTGACAGGGTGACGGATTTGACCACGCCCCCTGCCCGCTCGACCAAGGGGCGATAGGCGTCATAGGCCGGCTCGAAAATCACCACCTCGTCGCTCGGAAGAACCCAAGCAGCAATGGACGCAGCCAGCGCCTCGGTTGCGCCCGAGGTGATCAGCACCTCTTCAGGCGTCAGTTCCAGATGGTGCAGCCTGCCGTAATGCTCGGCCACCGCCGCGCGTAATTCGGGCAGGCCACGCGACGGCGCATACTGGTTCCAGCCATGAACGGCGGCGTCGGCAGCAAACTGTCGGATTTCCAGCGGGCCGGGATCTTCAGGGAACCCCTGCCCCAGATTGATCGCCCCATACTCACGCGCCAATCCGGACATCACCTCAAAGATGGTGACCGACGCATCGGCGTAGCGGGGATCAGGCTCCATCCTAGCGGACAGACATCACGCCGTTGCGCAGCCATTGGGTGAACAGGCGAAACAACAGGCCACCGCTGCGCTTGTGCACGACGCGGCGGGCATGACGACCCTTACCCTTATAGACCTGCAGCGGCATGTCTCAGCACTCCCGAACACGAATCATTGGCTGATTTTGCTCGGATTTTTTTTGGTTGTGAAGAACATGGTTAACCGCCGTTGACCACGAATGACGTTTGAATCCCGTCACTAGGAACGCGGTTAAGTGGCTGTTCACCCTAAGATTTAAGCGCCCGCTAAGCCTGTCTGATCGCCTAGAGTTAACAGCTGCCCGCTAGAACCAGACTCAAGAATGCAATGACAGAGAGCGTCATGACGGGGTCTGTAAGAATGAAGAATTTCGTTTTGGCCAGCCTTACGGCCGCAGTGGCCATGATCGCCGCACCCGGTATCGTCGAAGCCAAGGATACGGCTGGGACCACCTTCCGTATTCGCGCCCGTGTGCCGGTGGCATGCTGGGTACGACCTGACACGACCGTTATCGCCCAGAACGGCGCGTCCGGTACCGTGACCGAAGCGTGCAACAGCCCGGGTGGTTATGTCGTCCAAGCGCATTATCGCCCGCTCGCGAACGGCGAAAGCGCCCAGATTATCTACGGCGACACC
>NZ_CAMZFB010000011.1 GCF_947305955.1 uncultured Brevundimonas sp. | reverse complement strand
CGATTTCGGCGCGGGCGAACATGCCCGGCTTCAGGCCGCTGCCCGAGGCCAGAGTAATACGCGCGACGCCCAGGCGGGTTTGGGCGTCAACCTCGGGCGTGACGATGCGGATGGTGCCGGTGGTCGGCTCGGACTGGGTCGAGGTGATACGGGCGGTCTGGCCTGCGCGCAGGGACGGCAGGCTGGTCTCGGGCACCTGTGCGTCCAGTTCCAGACGGCCATCGCGGACCATGCGGAACAGTTCGGTACCGGCCTGAATGATCTGGCCCTTGGTGACGTTACGGCTGATGACGAGGCCGGAGACAGGGGCGCGGACGGTGGCTTGGGACAGGCGGGTGCGGGTCTCGGACAGGCTGGCGCGGGCGGCGGCGAGCTGCGCCTGCGACGAGCGCTGGTTGGCCAGAGCCGTGTCCAGCGAAGCCTGTGACAGGAAGCCACGCTCCTTCAGCTCCTGAGCGCGGGCAAGGGCGGCGTCATCGCGGGCGGCGTTGGCCTCTGCGGTCTGGACGGCGGCTTGTTGCTGGCGCAGCTGGGCTTGCAGCAGGGCGTCGTTCATCTGGACCAGAGCCTGACCTTGTCGGACATAGGTGCCTTCGTCGGCAAAGACGGCGGTGGCCGTCATGCCGCCGGTCTCGGCACCCACCGGAACCTCTTCCCATGCGCTGACGGTGCCCGAGGCCGCAATGGTGTTGGGCAGGGTGGCCACAGAGGCAGTGACGACGCTGACCGTCGTGGTCGGAGCCGCCTTTTCCTTCTCTTCACCGCCCTTGCCGCAGGCCGCGAGGGTGAGGGCGACAACGCTGACGAGCGTGAGACGAATAGCGTGGGAGCGCGATAGGGTCATGAGGAGCGAACAGTCATGTTTCATCGGGACCGTCCCGACGACTAGATAAAGGCGGTAGGCGTACGCAGGTTGCAGATCAGACAGGCGATCAGGAAGGCGAATTTGTCCGACTATAGGCCGCGTAAGCGAGCGGCTTAGATAACGTGACTTTGCCGCTTCCTCAAATGATCAAAAATTAACCTGCAAATCCTTAACCGCGGCGGGCGTGAAGCCGTGCGGGGGACAGGCGATCGGCCCACTGGACGGGCAGGGGCGAGGTCGTGCCGGTGATCAATGCGGCCAGATGTTCGGCCAGTAGGGGCGAGGCGCAAAAGCCGCGCGATCCCATGCCTGACAGCACATAGAGGTTCTCGTCCACTGGACCACAGACGGGCAGGCGGTCGGATGTGGTGGCGCGCACAGCCACACGGGATTGCGGGGTGTGTTTTGCGGCCTCGTCAGCCCGCATCGGCAGACGGCTCTGCAGGGTTTGCAGATTGTGGTCGGAGGCGTCCGATGACGGTTGCGGATCGGTCTCGCCACGGACGTGGGTGGCCCCATAGAGCAGGCCGTGACCCGTGGGGATGCTGTAGCCGCCCCATGCGGCGGGCAGGTGGTGCGAGCCGTCGTTGACCCAGTCAGCCTGACCCGCGACGGGGGCGAGGTTCAGCTGGGGCAGCAGTTCAGCGGTTCCCCATCCGGCGGCCACGACGACGGCATCGGCGGTGGCAATCGTTTGTCCGTCACGATCCAGGACGGACCACTGACCGTTCTCGGCTTGGAGGGCGGTGACCTCTGCGGTGACGATGGGGGTGTCGGCCAGCCAAGCGGACAGGGCCGTAGCGGGTGACAGGGCAAAGGCCCCCTTCATGTAGAGGCCACCGCAGTCGACCTTTTCGCCCAACAGATCCGAGGCTTCGGCGGCGCTGAGGCGCTGCATGGTGGTGTCGGGCCACAGCGGTTGGGCGGCGATCTTGTCATAGCGGACCGCGTCGCGTTCGGCCTGTTCCAGCTGGACGACACCGTGCTGGAGGATGGCCTTGTCGATACGGTTGTAGAGCTGGCCCGCGCGGTCGAGGCACTGGGCGTAGAGGCCGCCGATGAAGGCATCGCCTGCGTCGAGGCGCGGTGTCACCAGAGAGGCCGGGAATCCCGATGCCCCCGCGCCGGGGGCGCTGCGCTCGATCAGAACGGGCAACAGGCCGATCGCCTTGAGGGCGCGCACAACGCTGGCCCCTGCAATCCCGCCGCCGATGACGGCTATGGATCGCGGCGAGGGTGGCTGAACGGCGGGATCGGCAGGGAGGCGTGCTTCCAGACGTTCGCGCTTGCGGCCATGGCCGGGGCGCTTTTCGACGGTGAAGCCATTGGCCGCGAGTGCGCGGCGGACTGCGCCCGCGACAGTGAATGTCGCCAGATGGCAACCCGGTGCCGACAGGCGGGTGACGGCGGCCATGATGTCCTCGGACCACATGCCGGGGTTGAGGGCCGGGCTGAAGCCATCGAGGAACCAAGCGTCGGCCTTGCCGCTCCATGCGGCCAGCGCCCACTCAACCTCGCCAATCGCAAGATCGATGGTCACGCCCCATTGGGGCAGGTCGATGCGGTGAAAGCCGGGGCGGTTGTCCGGCCACTGGTCCAGTAGGGCGGCTGCCGTGTCCGCGACATCGGGCCATGCGGCCAGCGCCTTGGCGGCTTCCTCGCGGGTGAGGGGATAGCCCTCGACGGTAAAGACGTGGAGATGACCTTGATCGGGGCGGTGAGCGCGCCACAGGTCGATCAGGGCGATGATGTTCAGGCCCGTGCCAAAGCCCAGCTCACCGACGGTGAAATGGCGACGACCCTGCCAGACGGCGGGCATGTCGCATCCGCCCAGAAAGACAGCACGGGTCTCCGCCAGCCCGTCATCCTTGGAGAAATAGACATCGCCGAACCGCCCTGATCGGGGCGAACCATCGTCGGCCCAGAGCAGTTGCGGAGAGGAAGGGTTCGCGTCGTGTGCGTCGGTGGTCATCAGACGGCGGGTTTATCGCCGATGCGGGCACGAAAAAAGGGGCCACCGTGCGGTGACCCCTTTCCGTCACAGAGCGTAGCCCTGTGATGCTAAGATAGAAATCTTAGACTTAGGCAGCCGGAGCTTCAGCAGCAGCCGGAGCAGCAGCCGGAGCAGCAGCGTCAGCAGCCGGAGCAGCAGCGTCAGCAGCAGCTTCGGTAGCGGTGGCAGCAGCGTCGGTAGCTTCAGCAGCAGCTTCGGTAGCTTCAGCAGCAGCTTCGGTGGCTTCAGCAGCCGGAGCTTCGGTGGTTTCAGCAGCCGGTTGGCAAGCAGCCAGGGCCAGAGCAGCGGCCGAAGCGGCGATCAGGGCAGTGATGCGCATGTTAGTCTTCCTTGAGAAGGTTGAGGCGGGGCCCAAAGCCTCGCTGAGCAACAGATAACGGGATCGTGAGCGGAATCGCAAGTGAAATTCTCACGCCTTCGTGAAGTGTGATGTGGAAGGCCGTGGAATCCGCAGGGACGCTTGAAAAGACGGGCGAAAAAAGTTTGAAAAAACAGCGATCTTGCCGCGTTTTTTGGTCGTTTTCGGGCTTAAGCGTACAGTTTTGGCTTGGCTGTATGGCCCATCTTTTTCGACCAATGTCGAGGCCTGAAACGACTCGCGGGGCCCACCGAAATGAGCCCCGCGTGATCGTGATTGGTTAGTCGGTCGGTGCGGCGGCCAGCGCCTCTTCCATCTCCGCGAAGCTGGGCTGGATGGTCGAGGGGATGTCGCCACGGCCGATCTCTACGGAGATCTGGGCGGCGTTGCCGTGAAGGTGGGCAACCAGCACCGACTGGATGATTTTGTAGAAGGCCCCTTCCTCTTCGACGATGGCGTTAAGACGCGCCGCGAAGGGACCGACCAGACCGTAGGCCAGGAACACACCGAGGAAGGTACCGACCAGAGCGCCGCCGATCATGCCGCCCAGAACTTCCGGCGGCTCGGTGATGGAGCCCATGGTTTTGATGATGCCCAGCACGGCGGCCACGATGCCCAGAGCCGGAAGGCCGTCAGCAAGGTTCTGCAGGGCGTGAGCCGGAGCCAGCGCCTCGTGGTGGTGCTTCTCCAGCTGCTTTTCCATCGCATCCTCGATCTGGTGGGGATCTTCGAGGTTCATGGTCATCATGCGCAGGGTGTCGCACATGAAGTCCACGGCGAAGTGGTCCTTCAGGATCTTCGGATATTTCTGGAAGATGGTGCTTTCAGCCGGCTTTTCGATGTGGCTTTCCAGAGCGATGACGCCCTTGGACTTCATCGTCTTGGTCAGCTGGAACAGCAGGCCCAGCAGGTCCTTGTAGTCCTGTTTCTTCCACTTAGGTCCGGCGAAGGATTTGCCCAGACCGCCCAGCGCGCCCTTGATGACCGGCATGGAGTTGGAGATCAGGAAGGCCGCGATACCGGCCCCGAAAATCGCCATCAGCTCATAGGGAAGCGAGTACAGGATGGTGGCCATCTTGCCGCCGTGCAGCAGGAAGCTGCCGAACACCATGGCGAAGAGCAGGATAATGCCGATAATCTGGAACATGGGCCGAAGGCGTCCGCAAGAAGGTAAGCTTGGCGCTTCTTGTGACGGTTAATGCTTAAGGTCAGGTTTCAGCCCGTATCCCTTTGGCAACGGTTTCGGCCAGCCATTCACTAAAAACCGACAGGCGGCGGCTGGACTGCGAGCGGCCCAGAAATACCAGATTGACGGGCATGGGGGCCGGTTCGTGGTCGGGCATAATGCGCACCAGCGCCCCCGAGGCCAGATGATCGGCCACGTCATAGGCCGGAATCTGGATCATGCCGAGACCGGCGAGGGCACAGGCGATATAGGCCTCGGCATTATTGGCCGAGACGCGCCAGTCGACCGCCATCTGGAAACTTTCGCCAGCATGGTCCCATTCCCAGCCCGCCACCCGTGCCGTCAGGGGAGAGGCATAGGCGACCTGAAAATGGTGGACGAGATCGTCCGGATGAGCAGGGGTGCCATGCGCGGCCAGATAGGCGGGGCTGGCGACATTGATCTGGGCGACCTGACCGATGCGGCGGGCCTTGAGACCGGAATCGGCGAGGGTGCCGACGCGGACGGCGACATCGACGCGGTCCTCGACCAGATCGGCATTGCGGTCGTTCAGGCACAGATCGATCTGAACATTGGGCCATTTCGCCAGAAAGTCCGGCAAGGCAGGGGCGATGATCAGCCGACCGATGCGGCCCGGAACATCGACGCGGACGCGCCCTTCCAACTGTTCGGCAGAGCGGAACAGGTTTTCCATCTCTTCGCTGGAGGCCAGAAGGGTATGGCTGCGCTCGTGAACGATCTGGCCCTCGTGGGTCAGGCTGACGCTGCGGGTGGTACGGTTAAGAAGTCGCGCCCCGACCAGAGTTTCCAGCGCGGTGACGGCAACAGAAACGCGTGATTTCGGCAGGTGAAGAAGGTCGGCGGCCTTTGTAAAGCTTCGCGTTTCGACCACCGTGTTGAATATACGGTAAAGCTCAATCCGGTCCATTGTCGCCGATTTCTGAACAGTGAATTCCGATTGTTCTGATTTATCACTGAAGCACGGCACCGTATTTTGACCAAACAGTGTTTTGGCTGATCAGGTGTACATTATGACTCGGACTATCGCGAACAAATCGATCGTCATTGCCGGTGGCGGCAAGAATCTGGGGGCGTTGATCGCGCGCGACTTTGCCGGACTGGGCGCAAAGTCGATCGTCATCCACTATCACAGCGCCAGCGCAGAGGCCGAGGCGAAGGAAACCGCCAAGGCGGTCGAGGCGGCGGGGGCAAAGGCCCTGCTGGTTCAGGCCGATCTGACCAAGGCATCGGAGGTCGAGCGCCTGTTCCGCGAGGCCGAGGCGGCATTTGGTCGACCTGATATTGCGATCAATACCGTCGGCATGGTGCTGAAGAAGCCCATGCTGGAGATCACCGAAGACGAATACGACACGATGAGCGCGGTGAACGCCAAGTCGGCCTTCTTCTTCCTGAAGGAAGCGGGCAAGTCGGTTCAGGACGATGGCGCGATCTGCACCTTGGTGACGTCGCTGCTAGGGGCCTATACGCCCTTCTATTCCAGCTATGCGGGGACCAAGGCTCCGGTCGAGCACTTTACGCGTGCAGCGTCCAAGGAGTTTGGCGAGCGCGGTATTTCAGTGACCGCGATTGGCCCCGGTCCGATGGACACGCCCTTCTTCTATGGTCAGGAAGACGAAGGCGCGCAGGCCTATCACAAGTCGGCGGCGGCCCTGTCGGGCAAGTCCAAGACCGGCCTGACCGATATCGAGGACATCGCGCCGTGGGTTCGCTTCCTTGTGACCGAAGGCTGGTGGATGACGGGCCAGACCATTCTGGTGAACGGCGGCTACACCACCAAGTAACGGACATGAAAAAAGGGGCGGTGGATGTCTCCACCGCCCCTTCTTGTTGGATAGCCGGGCCTTAGAGGCGAAGCTCGCCCTTCAGAATGGCCTGACGCAGTTCCTCGGTCAGCAGTTGGTAGCCGTCAGGGCCGCCGCGGACATAGAGCGGGCCGTCGACCTTTTCCGGATCGAAGCCGTCGTTCACCAGATCGACCTTGCGGTATTTGAAGGTGCCGGTGGTTTCGGCCGACTTCAGCAGGCGCACGAAGCACGGACGGGCATAGGGCGGCAGCTGGGCGTCAGCTTCGCTGGCGAAGGCCTTGGCGTCGAATGCGTCGTTCTCAAGCACCAGACCGACCATGCCGGCGCGGCCTTCCTGGCCCGGAACGGTCACGCCATAGGCGATGACTTCCTGCACGCCCGGCGCTTCGGACAGGTGCTGTTCGACCTCGGCGGTCGAGACGTTCTCGCCCTTCCAGCGGAAGGTGTCACCGAGGCGGTCCATGAAATAGACATAGCCCTGCTTGTCCTGACGCATCAGGTCGCCGGTGCGGAACCAGCGGTCGCCCTTCTTGAAGACGTCGGTGAGGATCTTCTTCTGGGTGGCGGCCTTGTCGGCATAGCCGGTGAAGTCCTGACGGACGGTCGAGCCGATCACGCCGATGGCCTCGCCGATCTCGCCGGTCTTGACCAGCTTGCACAGGCCGTTGGGGCCGCGCACCGGCTCGCCCGTTTCCGGATCAAGCTCGATGATGCGCAGGTTGATCTGGGACTTCAGATAGGAGGGCACGCGACCGATGGCGCCAGCCTTGCCGCCGAAGTTGAACAGCGAGACGTTGCCTTCGGTGGAGCCATAGAACTCCAGCACGACCGGAACTTTGAAACGGCTCTGGAACTCGGTCCACACGTCGGGGCGCATGCCGTTACCGAAGGCCAGACGCAGCTTGTGCGAACGCTCGTCGGCATTTTCCGGCGAGTTGACCAGATAGCGGCACAGTTCGCCGATGTAGACGAACATGGTCGCACCGGTGGACTTGACGTCCGGCCAGAAGGTCGAGGCCGAGAAGCGGCGGCGGGTGACCATGCGGCCACCGTTCAGCAGGACCGAGCCGACGCCCACCAGACCGCCGGTCGAGTGGTACAACGGCAGTACGTTGAACAGGGTGTCCTTTTGGGTCGCGCCCGTGCCGCCCGCGAAGGCGCGCATATAGGTGCGGGCACGCGAATGCGGGATGCGCGCGGCCTTGGGCAGGCCCGTGGTGCCCGAGGTATAGATATAGAGTGCGGTGTCGCGGTTCGTGAGGCCCTTGCGCAGGCCACGATCCGGACGGACCGACGAGGCGCTGCGGACGGCATTGTCGAAGTCGCGACGGTCGTTCGTCTCGTTCTCTTCGCCCAGACCCAGTACCCACAGCATCAGGTCGCGCCCGATACGGCCGCGGGTTTCCTCGATCGCCTGCCAGCAATCCTCGTCCGAGACGACGTTGAAGGCACCCGAGATGTTCAGGCAGTGGCCCAGAGCCGCGCCGGTCAGATTGTTGTTGATCAGGGCCGTCGCGATGCCGACCTTGGAGAAGCCGAACCATGCGGCGACGTATTCGACGCGGTTGTGCATCACCAGCGCGATGGTGTCGCCGCGCTTTAGATTGCGGCCGGCAGCCCAGTTGGCATAACGGTTCGCGAGAGCTTCGAACTCGCGATAGGTCAGGCGACGGGTCTCGTCTTCGACGCAGATATTATCCGGGTATTTGTCGACGGCTTCTTCGATGTCGTCGCAGATCAGAACATCACTATCCAGAGCGATAGGTTTGATGCGCTTTAGAAGGCGGATGAGACCTCCCAGGAAGCGGATTTCGCTCTTGATGTTCGACACCATACCCATGAGTGCGCCACCTTTCCCCATCGAATATTTTCTTTTGTGATGAACGGCATGGCGGCCCGGGTCAACCGTCCCGAGGGGCCAAGCGGTACAATGTTGCGTAAAACCCAAGCGAGATGAGTCGATTTCTGTGACGCTAGGTCAAGATATTGGCCGACCTTAGGTAAAGTCTTGGCCAAGTGAGGCAATCGCGTTCCGTAAGAGACCGAATCCGGGCGTCTTGGTGCTTGCTCAACCGGATGCAGTAGGTCGCGTGCGTCTCATGATACGGCCACAGGTTCGATGAACTGCAGATTGTGAGTTTTCTTGGCGGGACATAGATTGGTCCCGATCTGTTGGTGAGGTCTGGCCGACAGACCGGATTATCGGAGTGAGTATGTCGTCCACAGCGTCAAACGAACCTCAAAACCCGCAATCGGAACCGGCGGAGAAGACGAACAACTCTGCAGCGCCCGCTGCGGCGCAGGGTCCTGTGCCGTTCCGGCGCGGTCAGATTGTTTGGGGCCGTCCGCCGCAAACCACGTTTATGGCCGGACCACTGCCGCGTGACGAAGGCATGGCGCGCCTGATGGCGATGCCGCCGCACCCCCAGCCTCGCCCTGCACCCGCTCCGGCGCGCCCGGCGGCGAGCGGACTGGGCAATTTCTCCAATGTGCCCCAAGCTCCGCGCAAGCCTGCCCCGACCACGGCCCCGCAAGGCTCGATTTTCGGGGGATCGCTGGTGCCTTCTGCGGCGACGCCGTCCCTGAAACCGGCAGAGCCTGTCAAACCGGCTCCGTCGGTTGAAAACCCTGTGGTTGCGCCGTCCATCGCTCAACCCGCCGTGGCCGAGCCGGCGGCAAAGCCCGCTCCGGTTGTGGGACCGACCCTTTCGCCCACTACGGAACCCCCCGCTGCAGAAGCCTATGTCGCCAAGGCACCCAGCCGCGGGAACAAGGGGCTGCTGCTGGCCGGTGTGGCTGTGGTCGCGATTGGTATCGGTGCCTTTGTGTGGTGGTCCTCGCGCGATGCCGCGCCGTCGGGTGATGTCGCTGCCCCTGCCGAGGTGGTAACCGCTCCGGTTGAGACCGCCGACGAAGCTGCGGTGCCTGTCGATGCGCCGGTTGCGGAGCAGGCAACGCCTGCGCCTGTGGAGGTCGCGCCGCCTGCGGTGACGGCACAACGTCCGGCTGCGCCCAAGGCCACGTCAACGGCTCCGGCGACGCGCACGGCACAAACGCCGACGCCTGCCGCACGCACCGAGACCCGTCCGGCTGCGACCGCACCCGCCCGCCAACCGGCGACTGCTCCGGTGGTTGTGGTGGAGCCCGAACCGCAGGTGACGGCACCGGCTCCGGCGGCTCGGGTCACGCCGCAAGCCCCCGTGCCGGTTGATCCGGATGTGCCGATCCGCACGGCCCCGACGCCGATCGACGAGGACTGATCAGTCCTTGGCCGGTTGCTGGACGAGCGGGAGATAGCCCCGCTCGACCATGCGTCTGAGCCCCTCATAGGCTTCGGCCAGTTCCTCATAGGCGGTGCGGGCAGAAGCCAGACGGGCGATCTGGTCCGGCGTGGCCGGAGAGCCTGAATGGGCGAGGCGCAAAGCCTCGGCGACCCAGCGTGCGCGGGCGGTTGAGGTAAGGACCGCCAGCTTTTCGAACTGGGAGGCGCTGGTCTGGCCCAGCGTCTGGCCGATCAACTCACGGTTGGCCAGCCATGCCGTATAGTCGATTTGTTCCAGCGCCCCGCGGATACGACGCTGTTCCTGCGGGTCCATGTCTTCCGGCTGGAAGTGGTCGCGCTGGCGACGGTAGCTTTGGGTCAGGACGGTCGACATAACGCCTCTCCATCTTTCACGGCCATGGGACCAAGCTGGGCTGTGAGAGTTAACTTCGGGTTGAAGTCGTGGAACGGCGATTTTCCGGAACCAGTCCGGATATCACCGGATTGAATCTCCCAGGCTGGACATGGTTTGCATGTCACGTTCACGGGAGCAAAGTCGTATGACCGATCCGCACGCCACGCATGACACGTCTTGGGAAGAAGCGCTGGAAGAAGCCTTCCACCGTCTGGAGCAGGGTGAGGGCGTTACCGACCAGCAGTTTGCCGAACTGCTGGCCGAGCTTCAGCAGCGACGTGCAGAGATGCGGAGCTTGCCGGAAGAGGACCCGCGCCGGAACCGTCTGGCCGAATTGATGGCACGCGCCGAACAGCTGGAAGCCAGCGCCGCCAAAGGGCGTGGCCCGACCGACGAGGTCAGCAGCATGCTGGGCGGACTGGTCGGACAGCCGACCAGCACCACCGCCCCCGCTATCCCCGAGGTCGAGGGTCTCGAAGAAGACTGATTATGTGAAGGTCGCCTAGGGGTTCAGCTTGCCCTTGGCGGCCTTTGCCGACAGCACGACATCCTTGTCCGGCATGTCCACCTTGATCGGTGACTGTGTCACGGCATGCAGGATGTGGCGGATGATGTTCAGACGCGCCGTCTTCTTCTTGTCCGTCTTGATCACCGTCCACGGGGCGAAGTCGAAGCTGGTCTTGGCCAGCATTTCATCGCGCGCCTTGGAATAGAGGTCCCAGCGGGCCTGTGCTTCCTTGTCCATCGGCGAGACCTTGAAGCGTTTGATCGGGTCGGTTTCACGCTCTGACAGGCGCTGGGCCTGTTCCTCGCGGCTGATGTCGAGCCACAGCTTGATGATGGTGATGCCCGAATGGACCAGCAGGCGCTCGAAGTCCTCGACATCGCGCAGGAAGTCCGCGTGCTCCTGAGGGGTGCAAAAGCCCATTACCGGCTCGACGCCCGCGCGGTTGTACCATGAGCGGTTGAAGATGACCGTCTCGCCTGCCGCCGGAAGGTGGGCGACATAGCGCTGGAAATACCACTGGCTGGATTCGCGCTCGGTCGGTTTGGGCAGGGCGACCACGCGGGTCAGACGCGGGGCCATGTTTTCGGTCAGGCGCTTGATCGCGCCGTCCTTGCCTGCCGCGTCGCGCCCTTCGAAGATGATCAGAGTCTTGCGGCCCTGTTCGATTCCGGCCGCCTGAATCTCGACGATCTGAACCTGAAGGGCTTCGAGCTGGGCTTCATAGTCTTTGGACATGGCGTCTCGCTTTCGCGTCAGGCCGAGGCTGGCTGTGCTGCGTAATGTCGCATTACGCGCTCGTAACTTTGCTTATTCCTGAACTCGGTCAAGCATGGCGGTATGAAGAAGAACACCCGAAGCCTAGCCCTTAACCCCACCGCCCATCCCGACCGCCGACTGGTTCTGGCGGCGGCGACGGGATCCGCTGTCGCCGCCATGATGCCTTCGGTGGCGCGAGCGCGCGATGTTGGTAACGCCATGGAAGAAGCGCTGGCCAAGGTGTTCGAGGCTGAAAAGCCTGTCGCTCTGGCGGGACGGTTCTGGAAGGACGGCCAGACGGTCTGGCAGGGGGCCAGGGGCCTGCGCCGCGCCGGTGGCGATGCGGCGGTGACGGTGGAAGATGTCTGGCATCTCGGGTCCAATACCAAGGCCATCACGGCGGCGCTGTGGGCGCGGCTGGTCGAGCAGGGCAGGGCGCAGTGGGACAGGCCGCTGACGCAGGTTGTGGCGGCAGCTTTTCCTGACATGGCGGTGCATGAGGCATGGGCCGACCGTACGGTCGAGGACTTCTTGCGCCACCGTGCGGGCCTTTATGACACCCGCCATATCAACGGCCTTTGGCTCATGACGGCACGGGCGGACCGCAAGCCGCTGACCGAGCAGAGACGCGCCATGGTGGGCCGTATTCTGGGCGCGGCACCTGATGGCCCGCGCGGCACCTTCCAGTACGGCAATGCCAACTACATCCTCGTGGGCGCTCTGATGGAGGGGCTGACCGGACAGTCGTGGGAAGACCTGATGCGGGCAGAGGTGTTTGCCCCTTTGGGCATTGCGACGGGCGGGTTTGGTCCGCCACCGGGCGACCAGCCGTGGGGCCATAACGGGGAGCGTCCGGTCGATCCGGCCGGGGGTGGCGGGGACAATCCGCCTGCACTGGGGCCTGCGGGGACGGCGCACATGGCGCTGGAGGACTACGGGCGGTTCCTCAACGCCATGATGTCGCCGGGCTGGCTGTCGCAAGACAGCCTCGACAAGCTGCTGACGCCCTTGGAAGGCGAGGAATATGCGCTGGGCTGGATCGCTATGGGGCGGCGCGGCTGGGCCAGCGGGCCGGTGCTGATGCACAGCGGATCGAACACCATGTGGTTCGCCACCGCCGTTCTGGCCCCCGCTGTGCAGCAGGCCTTTGTGACAGTGGCCAATGACGCCGCACAGGGCCAGCGGGCCTGTTCGATCCTGATCCCGCAAATGATCGCGGCATCGACCGCGAGTTAAAATAACGGAATCATTTCAGTTGACCGTTGGCGATTAGCAAGGGACAACGTTTTTGCAGTCCGGATATCGCGTGGGGTCCAAACTCGCGTCTCGCTCCTTAGTCGAACGAGGTTGTCCAGATGGGCTGACGGTTGTCCCTCGGGATAACTGCCTGGAAAACGCGTTCAACGGAGACGCAACATGGCGACCGGCACGGTCAAGTGGTTCAACCCGACCAAGGGTTATGGCTTCATCCAACCTGATGATGGTGGTTCGGACGTTTTCGTCCACATCACCGCTGTCCAAAAGGCCGGCCTTGCTGGCCTGGATGACAACACCAAGGTCGAGTACGAACTCGAAAACCAGCGCGGCAAGACCGCTGCTGTGGAACTGAAGGTTCTCTAAGAACCCCAAGCTCCGGACCTAAAGGTTCAGGAAGACGCGGACGGCCCTCGGGTCTTCCGCGTTTTTTTGTGCCCGCTAGAATCCGATCTCGGCTTTCAGGGCCTGTGCCGTCAGGCCGCCTTCGCGCAGGGCCTTTAACGTCACCGATCCGTCGCGCTTGGCATAGCGGCGGCCATCAGGACCCGTCAGCAGGCGGTGGTGGTGGTAGACAGGCTCCGGCCAGTCGAACAGGGTCTGGATCAGGCGCTGGATATGCGTTGCCTCGAACAGATCGACGCCGCGAATGATGTGATTGATCCCCTGAAGCGCATCGTCGTGAACGGCGGCCAGATGATAGGCGGCCCCTGCATCCTTGCGCGACAGCACCACATCGCCCGCCGTTTCGGGGCGGGCCTTGATGCGGCCCCGCTCGCCGTCGGGACCAGTGCCTTCCTCAAAGAAGGAGAGGCTGTCCCAGATTGTGCCGCCCAGCGTCTCGCGGGCGGCATCCAGCGATAGTCGCCATGCGAACGGCTTTCCGGTGGCCAGAAGTTCGGCCTCTTCATCCGGTGTGTGGGGGCCGGGGCGGACAGCTTCTGCCGCGCCGTGGGGAGCATGGCCGATGCCGTCCAATATCTCCTTGCGGGTACGGAAGCAGCGATAGACCAGCCCGCGTTGGCGCAAGGTCTCGACCGCAGCGGCGTAGTCAGCCAGATGGTCCGACTGGCGGCGGACGGGCGTTTCCCAGTCCAGACCCAGCCACGTCAGATCTTCAGAGATGCCGTCCTCGAACTCCGGTTTGCAGCGCGTGGGATCAATGTCTTCGATCCGCAGCACAAACCGACCGCCCGCCGCCTTGGCGGCGCGATAGGCCGTCAGGGCCGAAAAGGCATGGCCCTTATGCAGGCGTCCCGTCGGGGACGGCGCAAAACGCGTGGCAAGCATGGCGGTTACATTCGCTTCAGGGCACCGCTGGCGACCGCCATTTCTACGGCGGCCCTGATGTCTTCCTCGGCTACGAAATCGAACAGGGCGATTATGTGCTCGATGGAGAACTGGCGCAGTGAAAACGCGTGATGCATGGCGTGCGCCACCGGTCCGCTGAAGACAGGCGGGGCGGGCAGCTGCACCTGATAGACGGTGGGCGTAGACGTCGATGGCAGGTTGAACTGGCCGGTGCGAGGGACCAGCCGGTTTTGCGCCATGGCCACCTCGTCTCGGAAGGCCGGATGGCTGCACAGCGCCGAAAGCTTTTGGCCCAGTTTGGCGAGGTGGTTCTGGAGTGCCCGCCCGCCGTCCTTTGATGCCGGCGGGAAATACTGACGGAAATCGCTGTCCTGCATGGCGGCGTGTTCCAACAGACTGAACAGGATACGTCCGTACAGCGGGGTTACCGAGAAGGTGACGTGAAGCGACGGGCCATCCTTGGCCAATGCGTCGTGGAACCAGCCGCGTGGCAGATAGAGGACATCACCGGGCTTCATGGTGATTTCGGTCACCAGCGGTCCGCAGTTGGCGCTGTACCACTGGGTGAGATCGCGCCCCGTGGCGGGCAGGTCCACGATGTCGGCAATACGGTTGCGATACAGTCGCCAGACCTTTTCGCCCTCCACCTGAATGGCGAAGACATGGTGCATGTCTAGATGAGGACCGAACGCCTGCACGTTCTTGAACGAGCAATAGATGTTGGCCCCGATCTGGGCGGCAAATTCTTTGGATAGCGCAGCCGATAGCTGGGCGATGGCCGGATGCAGGCCGCCGACATCGTCGGTGATCAGGCTGGCCCCCTGCGCGAGCAGCAGTTCGATCTTGCGCGGATCGGGGACAGGTTGGCGACCTTGGGGCGTGACGGCCTCGCGGCAGTATTGGTCCAGCGGCACGGGCTGGGTGTTGTGGACCATCTTGAGCGATTGCGGCGTCCAGTGGCCCGACTGGTTCAGCAGTATGTTGAAATCGGACCAGCCGAACAGCGCATCCTTGGCCGATCCTGACGCCGCCGGAATGTGAAGCGGCTGACGGTCATGGTACTGGCCATAGAAGTCGTCGGGCGTGACGGGGTGGAGAAGTTCGGCCAGACTGATCATGCAGGGACGCTAGTCCGAGAGGCGGACCCTGTCGAGGGAGGGGCCGTGGGTTCGCGGAGATCGCCGGATGACGCATACGGATAAGGCCAAGGCCCTGAGCGAGCGGATGGTTGAGGCGCGCGCGGCCTTGGCGCACCTTGATCCCCGTCTGGCTGTGATCCACGCCCAGACGCCGCCTATCGAATGGCGACTGCGGACGGGCGGTTTTGAGGGGCTGTTCCGGATGATCGTAGAACAGCAGGTGTCGGTGGCGGCGGCGGCCTCGATCTGGCGGCGCGTGGGCGAGGGGCTGGGCGAGATTTCGCCGCAGCGCGTCTTGTCGCTGGAAATCGACGAGCTGCGGGCCTTTGGCCTGTCGGTGCAGAAGGCGCGCTATGCCCACGAGATCGCGCAGGCGCATACCAGCGGGGCGATTGATTTCGACCATCTGGAACGGTTGGACGATGATGCGGCGATTGCGGCCCTGACGGCGATCAAGGGCGTGGGGCGGTGGACCGCCGAGACATTTCTGATGTTCTGTGAGGGGCGGTTGGATGTGTTTCCGGCGGGCGATGTCGCCCTGCAGGAGGCGTGGCGCTGGGCGGACCGGCAGGAGGTGCGTCTGAAAGAGCGCGACTTCTATGCCGTGGCCGAGGGGTGGAAGCCCTATCGCTCGGTGGCGGCCCAGATACTGTGGCACTGGTACGGGGCGGTAAAGCGCGGTGACATCGCGCTGGAAGGCTGACGCCCCTATCGAGCCGCCTTTTGTCGGGACGGACATTTGCCAAGAGCATGTTATGGATAGGGTTTGGCGCGTTCCCGATTGCGCCGGAGGATTGATGTGACCCTGAGCGCGACGACCGAACTGGCCCGACCGGAAAACGTACTGCCCCTGCTGGATCTGGCGGGTGTGGCCGTGTTTGCCGCCACCGGTGCCCTGGCCGCCGCGCGCCAGAAGCATGACCTCGTGACCTTTGCCTTCTTTGCGGCCTTTACGGGCGTGGGCGGGGGGACCGTGCGCGATCTGCTGATCGGGGCTCCGGTCTTTTGGGTCAAGGACTGGTGGTACATTGCCATCTGTCTGGCGGCGGCTCTGGCGGTCTGGATCATCGGGGCGCGCACCTGGCGTTTTCGCGCCCTGCTGTGGCTGGATGCGGTGGGTCTGGCGGCCTATGGCGTGCTGGGGGCGGCCAAGGCGGCGTCCTATGGCGCGGCACCGCTGATCTGCATTGTCATGGGGGCGCTGACGGCCTGTTTCGGCGGCATCGTGCGCGATGTGCTGGCGCACCAGCCCTCCATCCTGCTGCGCCGCGAACTGTACATTACGGCGGCCCTGCTATCGGCGACCCTGTTCGTGGCTCTCAAGGCCATCAGCGTGCCGACCGTTATTGCGGTGCTGGTGGCGATTGCCGCAGGTCTGGCCCTGCGTGCGGGGGCCATCCTCAAGGGCTGGAGCCTTCCGGCCTTTCCCTCAACGCCGCAGCGTTTCTGAAGCTTGGCTATAAAAGAACCATGATATTTAAGTCATGGTGATGTGCGGGAATCAGGTTTAACCTTTCTTCGTCCTGACGAAGGAAGGAGACGTGTCTTCAGTCCTGTTGCGTCGATAGATTGCCGTGCCGGAGGGCTTGCGCGATGCAGGTCCTGACTGGCTCGCCCTCGGGCTATCCGGCTCTCGTGCTGAATGCCGACTTCCGGCCCCTGTCCTATTTCCCGCTGTCGCTGTGGTCGTGGGAAGAGGTGATCAAGGCGGTCTGGCAGGACCGTGTCGAGGTGGTGGCCACCTATGACCGCGTGGTCCGCAGCCCCTCGATGGAAATGCAGCTGCCCAGTGTGGTCTGCCTGAAGTCCTATATCGATCAGGACCGCAGTCCCGCCTTTACCCGCTTCAATGTGTTCCTGCGCGACGGCTTCCGTTGCCAGTATTGCGGAGAGCGGGGCACGTCCCACGACCTGACCTTCGATCATGTCCTGCCCCGCTCGCAGGGCGGCATCACCTCATGGCGCAACATCGTGACCGCCTGCGGTCCGTGCAATCTGAAGAAGGGCGGACGGACCCCCCTGCAGGCCCAGATGCCCCTGCGACGAAAAGTCGAGCGCCCCACCACATGGCAGCTTCAGGAAGCGGGCCGGAAATTCCCGCCCCAGACCCTGCACAAGAGCTGGCTCGACTTTCTTTACTGGGACGTCGCGCTGGAGGCCTGAGGGGCGGCGTCGACTGCGGCGGCGATTTGCGCGAGCAGGGCCGAGCGCTGGGCGGAGCGGCCTGTGGCTGTGGGCCATGCCGACAGGATGACGACGACGGTGCGGCGGTTCGGGTCAATGGTGATCGACTGGCCGAAGATGCCATAGGCGCCGAAACGACCGTTCTCGTGGGTCCACCACTGGAAGCCGTAGCCTTCGCCTTCCTCGCCGATGTCGGCCTGTTTGGTGGTGGCCTGTTCCAGCCAGCCGTGGGGCAGGACTTCGGTGTCGCCGATGCGCCCGCCGTCGAGGATGAACTGGCCCACGCGGCCCCAGTCGCGCAAGGTGGCGATGACGCAGCAGCCGCTAGCTTCCTGACCCGTCTCGTCGATCATCCAGCCGGAATCGCGCTCCATCCCATAGGGCTGCCATAGTTTTTCGGACAGGTAGTCGGCCAATGGCTTGCCCGTGGCGCGGGTCAGCAGAACGCCGACCAGATTGGTCTCGCCCGTTGAATAGTGCCAGCGGGTGCCCGGCTCTGCGGCGCGCTTCAGCTGGCGCATGTAATGCAGGGTCGGGTCCATGCCGCCCGTCTCGTGCTTGGTGAAGAAGCGGGCCACGTCGGCGTTGGGGTCGGTATAGTCCTCGTTCCAGTCCGCGCCCGATGTCATGGTCAGCAGCTGGCGCACGGTGACCCCGTCATAGGCGCTGCCCGCCAGTTCGGGCAGGTAGCGGACGATGGGTGTCTCGAGGCTTTCGATATAGCCATCCTTGATCGCCGCCCCGACCAGCGTCGAGGTCAGGGATTTGGCGACCGAAAAGGAGGTCCAGCGGCCCTCGGGCGTGAAGCCAAGGCCGTACTTCTCGAATCGGATATGGCCGTCCTGAAGCACGAGGATGCCAGCGGTGTGCTCGCTCTGCATATAGGCGTCGACATCAAGATCCAGTGGCTCTCCGGCGGGCAGGGGATGGGGACGCTCGCCCGCCTTGATCACGCGGTGGGGGACGATCTGGTCCATGGCGCGAAAGCCTGCCTCGCGCGCGGCCTGCGGCCAGAACAGCACCTGCGACGGCGTCTCCAGCGCGGGCAGGACATCCTGTGCCACCGCGGGCGAAACAAGCGCGGTGCTCAGGATCAGGCTGGCGGCCAGTGCGGAAAGTCGGCGCATGGAAAACCCCTCCGGTTCGAATTGCGACCACAGCAATACGTCAAATCGACGGATGTGTAACGCTTGGTCCGAGGTCGGAGTGATCGTCACGCTGCTGCGGAAAAACAGTGTTGTTCTTGAGGCTGTTCGGTCGTCAGCCGTTCGCAATCGCTTCGTAGATCGCCCCTTGCTCGACGCGACAGGCGCGAGGCGAGGGATATGCGATGAAACGACTGATGGCGGCTGTCTCCTTTTCAGCCCTTTCTCTGGCAATGGCCGCTCCGGCCTTGGCCAATGATGAACTGGTCAACGGAGCACCCGAAGATGCGGTGCCGATGACCGATGCCGACACGACGCAAAGGCTGTCGGACATTGTCGTGACCGCGACCAAGCGCGCCACCAATCTGCAGGACACGCCGATTTCGATCTCGGTGGCTTCGTCCGAGGACCTGACCAACCGCAATGTGCAGAGCCTGATGGACCTGTCGGATGGCAGCGTGCCGGGCCTGCGGATCACCACCTTTGAAGCCCGCCAGTCGGCGCTGACGGTCGGCATTCGTGGCATCGTGCCCAATGACGCCAACCAGCCCGCGCGTGAACAGGGCGTTGGCGTCTATATCGACGGCGTCTATCTGGCGCGCCAGCATGGTCTGGCGGCGGCGCTTTTGGATATCGATCGCGTTGAAGTGCTGAAGGGTCCGCAAGGCACCCTGTTTGGCCGAAACACCGAAGGCGGCGCCCTGTCGCTGATCACCAAGAAGCCGACGGGCGAGTTCGGACTGCGGGCCGTGGCGGGTATCGGCAACCTCGATTCCTATAACTCCGAAGTCCACGTGGACTTCCCCGCGCTGGGCGACTTCGCCTTTAAGGTCGATGGTGTGATCTCGGTGCAGGGTCCGGTGACCAAGAACCGCCTGTCGGGCGAGCAGGGTTTTGGCGAATACGACCGACGTGGCCTGCGCGGACAGGTGCGGTGGGAGCCGAGCGATACCTTCAGCGCCACACTTGCCGCCGACATCAGCAAGGACAAGAACACCCCCTTCTACAGCCAGCTGCTGAACTGGAACTATTTCAACCTGCCGGTGGTGCCGTTCACCTCCACCTCCATCCCGTCGGGCAGCATTCGTGACCTGTCGCCGCTGGTCGAGGTCGAGGGCAAGGAGCGTATGCGGGTGGCCGATATCGGCGTGCCGCAGCAATGGAACATCAACGACACGCGCGGCATCGACCTGCACCTGTCGTGGCGTCCGAGCGATAATCTGGAAATCCGCTCCATCACCGCCTACCGCGATCTGGATGTGGACCAGTGGGACAATATCGCCGGGGCCCACCGTCCCCCGGTGGTCGGCCCGAACGCCAACTTCAGCCGCTATTCGCTGGCGGGCTTCTGGCAGCACCAGTTCAGTCAGGAACTGCAGGCGGTCGGCAATATCGGTGACCGTATCGATTATGTGGCGGGTCTCTACTACTTCAAGGAAACCGTGTCGGATGACGCGGCGACACCGACGACCAACCGCTGGAACGCGGATGGCACGGGCTACACCATCCTTGACCCGACGCCGACGCTGCGCGGTTCGCGCTTCATCGACCGCGCCTCGACCGCCCATTCGGAATCCAAGGCCGTCTATGGTCAGGCTACCTGGACGCCGGACATCCTGAACGACGCCCTGCACATCACGGTCGGCGGCCGTTTCACATGGGACGACAAGGACGGCACGCTGGAGATCGTCAACAACGCGCTTCCGGTCGTGAACGGCGTGTCGGGCGAGCTGACGTTCGCCTCCTCGGTCGAGCGTTTCGACCCGCTGGTCACGGTGGCCTATGACGCGAGCGAGAACGTCAGCGTCTATGCCAAATACTCGACCGGATACCGTGCGGGCGGGGCGTCTTCGCGCTCGCTGACCTATCGTTCCTTCGATCCGGAAGAGGTCGAGGCCTATGAGATCGGCATCAAGAGCGACCTGTTCGACAACCGCGTCCGCCTGAACGCGGCGCTCTATGCGATGGATCGCACCGACAGCCAGCTGGATTTCAGCCTGATCACCGGCACCCGAAACACGCTGGAAACGGTCAATGCGCCGGGCACGACCAAGATCCGCGGGCTTGAGCTGGAGGGCCAGTTCCAAGCCACCGAGAACCTGCGTCTGTCGGCATCCTACACCTATACCGACGCCAAGGTGCCGGACACGGCCAACCCGTTCACGGGCAAGGTCCAGCAGGTGTTCATCGCCTATACGCCCGAGAATGCTGCAAACTTCGCTGCTGACTGGGAATCGCCCTTCATGGGGGTGACCCTGAAGGCGCACATTGACGCCAACTATGCCGACGCCAGCTACAGCTTCGAGCAGTTCGACGTGAAGAACGACAGCTCCTTCATCGTCAACGGCCGTATCGCCATCGCCGACATCCCGACCAAGCCGGGCGGTCCCGATCTGGAGCTGGCACTGTGGTCGCGCAATCTGCTGGACAAGACCTTCGTGTACCGCCGCGACCCGTCCAACCGCCCGACCTTCGGCGACTATGGCAACTTCAACATGCCGCGCACCTTTGGGCTGCAGCTGACGGTCAAATACTGATCGTACGCACCTTGGCCGATGAACGAGGGGCTCCGCAGCCAACTGCGGAGCCTTTTTGTCAGTTGGCGGCGGCCTTCCATGCCTCGATGTGGGGCAGGCGGCGCAGGATTTTCGACTGCGGATCGAGGATGATGTGGGCGCTGGCGGGGGCGCTGAACACCGCCGTACCATCGGCCATGTCGATCGTGCGGCGGGTGCCGCCGATCTCGACTTCGACCGGCAGGGTGAAGGGGCGATCCGACCCTGTATGCCACGTCAGGCGCACGGCTTCGCCTTCGCGTGTCATGACCAGATCGGGCAGGGCGGCGTGATAGAGGTAGGCGTCGAAGAACCAGCCCCAGTCCTTGCCCGTCACTTCGTTGACGATGGCCACATAGTCGGCGGTGGTGCGATAAACGGGCTGGAAATTACCCGGTTGCGGATCGGCACGGTCATAGACCAGACGGCGCAGGGTTTCCTTGAAGGCGGCGTCACCGATCTGCATCCGCAGGGTGTGGGCGATCAGCGCGCCCTTGTAATAGAGGTCCAGCGCCGGACCCGTCTCGGCCTTATAGACCGTGCCCGCCGATTGCGGCTGGCCCGACACCATGGGGTGGTGGTTGGTGACGGTGCGGCGCATGGTTTCCAGCTCGGCTTGCATGGCCCGCTCGCCGTGCAGCCAATAGGCGTAGAGCGGCTGCATATAGGTGCCGAAGCCTTCGTGCAGCCACATGTCGTCCCACGACACATTGGTCATCTGGTTGCCGAACCATTCGTGCGCCAGTTCATGCTGGAGCAGCCAGTCGTATCCCTTGCCGTCCAGCTTGTAGCCATTGCCATAGGCGTTGATCGTCTGGTGCTCCATGCCGAGGTGCGGGGTCTCGACCACCCCGACCTTTTCGTCGGCGAAGGGATAGGGACCGACCCATTCCTCGAAGAAATCCAGCATCGACGGCAGTTGGGCGAACAGGCCCTGCGCCTTGTCCTGCGGCACGCTGTCCAGCGCCCAGAAATGCATCGGGATGGTGTTACCGAAGCGGCTCTCGTACTGGCCCGTCAGTTCCTGATAGGGGCCGACATTGAGGGTGATGGCATAGGTGTCGGGATCGCGCGTGGTCCAGTGCCATGTGGTCGAGCCGTCGCCGTGCTCCTGCTTGCCGACCAGACGGCCATTGGCGGGGGCGGAAAGGCCGGCAGGCACGGTGATGTGCATGTCCACGCGGGCGGGCTCGCCCAGCGGATGGTCGATACAGGGGAAGATTAGGTCGCAGCCCTCGCCCTGAACGGCGGTGGCGATCCACGGCTTGCCGTTCGACAGGCTCCAGACCCAGCCACCGTCCCACGGGGCGCGGCTGGCCGGATGGGGGCGGCCGCCATAGGCGATGTTCACCGCCACCGATTCTCCGGCTGCCAGCGGGCGCGGCAGGGGAATGGTCAGGCGGCCCTCGGGATTGCTCCAGTCGGTGATGTCGGTATCGCCGACCTGAATTCCGTCGATGTCGAAACGGGTATCCAGTTCCAGCACGATGGCCGAGACGGGCGCGGTCGCCGTGAAATCGAGGCGGGCGTGGGCCTGAACGGAATAGGTTTCGGGCTTGATATCAAAGGCCAGACGGGCGGAATCGAACCGGACCGCTTCCTGTTCCGGCGTGCGGGGCGTGCCGCTGGAAAGGGTGAAGGGCGTCGCCGTGCGCTGTTCCGTGCTTGCCAACGCGGGAACCGTTACGGCCAGACAGGCCATAAGGGCGGTGCAGCACAACAGGGCGGGGCGGCGCAGGGGCATCTTCTATCAATCCGTGAATCTCGGGTATCCGGCGAGCTTTACGGGCGAAGAGGCAAAAGAAAAAGGCCGCTGTTTCCAGCGGCCTCTTCCAGAACTTCAAAATCAGCAGGGCTGATTAGGCAGCGGCTTGTTCAGCCAGCTTGGCCTTGACCTGACGCTTGATGCGCAGGGCAGCAGCCGAGAGCTTCTCATCACGAGCCTTCACGATGAAGGCATCCAGACCGCCCTTGTAGTCGAGCGTGCGCAGGGCAGCGTTCGAGATACGCAGGGAGAAGGTTTGGCCCAGAGCGTCCGAGGTTACCTTGACCGTCTTCAGGGACGGCAGGAAACGACGCTTGGTCTTGATGTTCGAGTGGCTCACGTTGTGGCCGACCATCGGGCCGATACCGGTGAGTTCGCAACGACGCGACATCTTAAGATCCTCAAGGTCACATCCGCGCAAACGTTGCGGACGCATGAAAACAGGTGGCGCGTAAGGCTTTTGGGCCCACGCGAGAGGGGGCCGTATAGAGGAAGGACTCACTTGGCGTCAAGCCGAGTCTGGCGTTTGAGTCCGTTCAACGACGGAATCTTCGGATAAATGTCAGGGATCAAACCCGTTCACCCACCGTTCAAGCCATTGTCCATATACAGGAGCCTATGATGAGCCGTTCGAAAATCAAAGCCGCTGCCGTCGCTCCTTCCAAAGGTCTGCGTCTGGCCGCTGTGACGCTTCCGCTGGTTGCCGGTGCGGTCCTGCTGGCTGCGCCCGCGTCCGCACCGCAGGCACAGGCTTCGCAGCACGAGGTCCTGCCGGGTTATTGGGAATATACCACCAGCGTGCTGGGTGTGCGTGACACCGAACAGAAATGCGTGCGCCCGTCCGAGATCAACCGCTTCTTCGGTGGTCTGTCGACGCGCAAATGGCAGTGCACCTATCCTGTGCGCGAGGTCGGCAACGGCAATGCCCGCTTCCAGGGCAGCTGCCGTGACCGCAAGGGCCGCAGCGTCAATGTGCGCCTGAACGGTACCTATCAGCAGGAATCGTTCCGCTTTAACGGCGGTGCCCAGCTGTCGCGCGGTACGCCCTATATTCCGGCCAGCATCACGGCCCGCCGCATCTCGGCCCAGTGCCCCGCCAACGCCGAATACTTCTGATCTTGCGCTCGGAAGGTTGAGAAAGAAGCCCGCCGGAGTGATCTGGCGGGCTTTTGTCTGTCCTAGAGGGTGCTGTTGTCGATGACGAAGCGGTATTTGACGTCGGACTTCAGCATCCGCTCATAGGCTTCCTCGATCTGCTCGGCGCAGATCATTTCGATGTCCGAGACGATGCCCTTCTCGGCGCAGAAATCGAGCATCTCTTGCGTTTCCTTGATGCCGCCGATCAGCGAGCCGGCGATGGAGCGGCGACCACCGATCAGGATGGAGACATTCGGCGACGGGTGGCCGTTTTCCGGCACGCCGACAAGGCACATGGTCCCGTCGACCTTGAGCAGGCGGGTGAAGGCGTCCAGATCGTGGCTGGCGGCCACGGTGTTCAGGATGAAGTCGAAGCTGCGGACGTGGGCCTTCATCTGGGCCTTGTCCTTGGACACGACCACTTCGTCGGCTCCCAGATCAAGCGCGGCCTGAACCTTGGACTCCGAGGTGGTGAAGGCCACGACGTGCGCGCCCAGCGCATGGGCCAGCTTCACACCCATGTGGCCAAGGCCGCCGATGCCGACGATGCCAACCTTCATGCCCGGCCCGACCTTCCAGTGGCGCAGCGGCGACCACGTAGTGATGCCCGCGCACAGCAGGGGGGCGACGGCGGGCAGCTGCTCCTCGGCGTGGGTGACCTTCAGCACGAAGTCGTCCTTGACCACGATCCGCTGCGAATAGCCGCCCAGGGTGTGGCCCGGCGCGTCAGCGGTCTTGGAATCATAGGTGCCGGTCATGCCGTTCTCGCAGAACTGCTCCAGCCCCTCGTCACACGAATGGCAGTGTTTGCAGCTGTCGACGATACAGCCGACGCCGACGACGTCGCCTTCCTTGAAGCGGCTGACCGATGCACCAACGGCCGAGACGCGGCCCACGATCTCGTGACCCGGCACGCAGGGGAAGTTGATCTGGCCCCATTCCCCACGAACCGTATGCAGGTCCGAGTGGCAGATGCCGCAATAGGCGATCTCGATCTGGACGTCGTGGGCACCGACATCGCGGCGGGGGATTTCGATGGCCTCTACCGGACGGTTGGCTGCGGTCGCGCCATAGGCTTTGACGTTCATAGGGATTGGCTCCGTCGGAAGTGTGGACCCGCAGCAATTCATGCGCGGACTTTGCGGGGCTTACCCTAGTCCCAGTCGTGCGGATCACACAGGGGGGATTATTTGGGGGCGCGTTTTCGGATCAGGCCTTCCTGGGCGACGCTGGCGACCAGCTTGCCGTCGCGGGTGAAGATCTTGCCGCGGTTGAAGCCGCGACCGCCCGATGCCGAGGGGCTTTCCGTCACATAAAGAAGCCAGTCATCGGCGCGGAAATCGTGGTGGAACCAGATGGCGTGGTCGAGGCTGGCCACCTGATAGGCCGGGTCAAAGAAGCTGATCGCGTGCGGCAGGCCGCAGGTGCTGAGCAGGGTCATGTCCGAGGCATAGGCCAGCACGGCGCGGTGCATGGCCGCGTCATCCCCCAGCCGGCTAGACGTGCGGAACCACGAGGCATGGCGCGGGGCTTCCGGCTTGGGGGCCATCGGATTGCGGACATAGACGTGGCGGAACTCGATAGAGCGGGGGCGCAGAGCATAGTCCCGCAGCCCCTCTGGCAGCTTGTCTGCGACTGCACGCCACATTTCTATTTCGGGCACCAGCTCTTCGGGCGGGGGCACGACAGGCATTTCGTCCTGATGTTCTAACCCCTCCTCAGGCACCTGGAATGACAGCAGCATGTTCAGGATCGGCTCGCCGCCTTGCGAGGCGATGACGCGACGGGTCGAGAAGGTACGGCCATCATGGTCGCGCGCGACGCGGAAGATGATCGGGCGGCCTTCCTGACCGGGGCGCATGAAATAGCAGTGCAGCGAATGGCAGACGCCGCCGTCCACCGTCTGTTGTGCGGCCTGCAGGGCCTGCGCCACCACCTGGCCGCCGTAAACGCGACCCTTGCCACCCGGCAGGGGGATGCCGCGATACAGGTCCGTATCCAGGGTCTCGACCGTCAGCAGTTCGACGAGGCTGTCCACGCGTGAGGGGGCCGAGGGCGACGAGGGGTCTTTCGGAGAGGGCAGTTCGGTCATGAGGCGCGAGACTTAGGTCTTCAAAGGGGAGGGTCCAATCATCGGCTGTGCGGTTGTGGGGTGCAAGCAAAAGCCGCTTCTTGTCCTTGCGGAAGGGGGCAAGACGGAAAGTCGCGTTATGAAAGGCTGAAATGTCGCACCTTCGGCGTTTTATGCAATGATATTTCCGCAAGTGAAAAATATTGGAACGAAATAGTTCCAAACACGGCAAAGAAATTATCCATTGAGCGAATATATTTCTCAACGCGAAGGCGGGACGCGTTGTCCGGTGCCATGGCTGCCCCAACAACTTGTAATGGGGGAGTCGCGTATGCGCCTCGGTGGACGTTTTTCGACGGGTCGTCTGGCATATCGTGCCGCACTGACGGGGGCCTGTGCCTATGCCGCGCTGGCAGCAGGAGCCGCTTTTGCGCAGGACGTGCCGGACCTTGCCGAGGACGGATCTGTTTCGCAGGTCAGCGACATCGTCGTCACCGGCTCGCGTATCGCCCGTCGTGACTACACCTCCAACAGCCCGCTGGCCTCTGTCACGGCCGAGGCTATCGAGAACACTGGCCAGATCACCGTTGAAAAGGCCTTGACCCAGATGCCGCAGTTCGCCGGTGCCATGGGCCAGAGCACCTCGGGTTCGTCCTCGACGGCGCTGAACGGCGGTCAGGCCTATGCCAGCCTTCGCGGTCTGGGCTCCAAGCGCACCCTGATCCTGCTGGACGGCAAGCGTCTGCAGCCGTCGAACCCTGACGGTTCGGTCGACCTGAACATCATCCCCGAAGCCCTGATCGGCAATGTCGAGGTCATCACCGGTGGTGCCTCGACCGCCTATGGTTCGGATGCCACCGCAGGCGTGGTGAACTTCCGCCTGAAGCGCGACTTCGAAGGCGTGACGGTCGCCTCCCAGTACGGCATTTCGGATTATGGCGATGGCGAGAGCTTCCGCCTGTCGGTAACGGCGGGTGACCGCTTTGCCGATGACCGTGGACGGGCCGTCATCTCGCTGGACTACTCCACGCGCGACGTCGCCCTGCAGGCCGAGCGCGACTATTACTATCGCCGCAATCGTCAGTCGAACACCGCCATCATCGCCCAGGGCACGGCTTGGTTCGGCACCAACCGTCCGACCATCGAAGCCGTCAACGACCTGTTCGTCGGCCAGTATGGCGTGGCCCCGATTGCGGGCGTCGGCGGCTATTACAACGGCCAGATCGGTTTCAACACCGGCGACCAGACCCTGTTCAATCTGGGCACCACGGCACCGGTTTCGAACCTGCGCGATGAAGAAACCGACGGGGCGTTCCTGAACGCTGCAGGCACCAACATGCTGTGGGGCTGGACCCAGAACAGCGTGCAGAACGACAATGAGCGCTATTCGCTGTTTACGCGCGTCGACTATGAGCTGACGCCCAATATCGACTTCTTCCTGCAAGGCACCCTGACCAGCTATGAGTCCGAGGGTATCTACAACCCGACGCTGGCCGGTCTGGCCTATGCCCTGAGCGTTCCGGTCACCAACCCCTATATCAGCTCGGACTTTGCGGGCCTGCTGGCCTCGCGTCCCGATCCGACGGCGGACTTCTCGTTCTGGAAGGACCTCGATTTCGCAGGTCCGCGTCTGCAGACCTATGCCTATGATGTGTTCCAGTTCATCGGCGGCCTTTCGGGCGAGGTCGGCTATAAGGACTGGACGTGGGAAGCCTATGCGGCGGTTTCGCGCTCGGCCTTCGAGAATATCCAGTCGGGTGGCGTGTCGCGGACGGCCATCTCGAAACTGCTCTACAGCCCGACCGGTGGCAGCGAACTGTGCGACGGTGGTTTCAATCCGTTCGGGGCGCACGTTCCGTCTGCGGAATGCGTGAACTACATCACCCGCCGTACCAAGAACACCAATGAGCTGAACCAGCGCATGGCGGAAGCCAGCGTGACCGGCGGCCTGTTCGAACTGCCTGCTGGCGAGGTTCGCTTCGCCGCGGGTGTCGGCTATCGCTACAACGATTTCGCCTTCGAGCCGGACTCGCTGCTGGCCCAGCCCGATGGCACCAGCGACATCCTCGGCTATTCGGAACTGCGCGCCTCTTCGGGGGATGTGGATTCGACCGAAATCTTTGCCGAATTCCTCATTCCGGTCCTGAAGGACCTGCCATTCGTCAAGGCGCTCGAGATCGATCTGGGCTACCGCTATTCCAACTATAGCTCGGTCGGCGGCGTGCAGGCCTACAAGGCGGACGTGAACTGGGAGGTCAATGACATCCTGCGTCTGCGCGGCGGCTATAACCGCGCCGTGCGTGCGCCGAGCGTGGGTGAGCTGTATGCGCCGATCTCGACAGCAACGGTGAACATCGGTACCGCCACCGCGGCCAATACCGACGGCGATCCGTGCGATACCCGTTCGTCCTTCCGCCAAGGTCCGAACGGCCAGCAGGTCGCGGCCCTATGCGTCGCCCTGGGCGTGCCGGAAACCATCATCGACACCTATCAGTTCGGTGCGGCACAGGTCTTTGCCCTGACCGGCGGCAACCCCGATCTGGAAGAGGAAACGGCTGACACCTATTCGTTCGGCGCGGTCATCTCGCCGAACTTCCAGTCGCCGTGGCTGAGCAACATCAACGCCTCGATCGACTGGTACCAGATCGAGGTGGCCGATGCGGTGGGCACCCTGACGGTCAACAATGCCATCCGTTATTGCTTCAACGACGGTGGCAACAACCCGACCTACGACAAGAACAACTACTACTGCCAGCTGCAGGGCCGCAGCACGGTCGACGGCAATATGATCAACCCGCAGCAGCCGCTGCTGAACCTGGGTGCGTTCAATGTCACGGGCGTGGACTTCCAGTTCGACTGGCGTCTGCATCTGGCCGATCTGGGCTTTGGCGATACCGGCACGGTGACGCTGGGCTCGGCCATCTCCTATCTGCAGAGCTTCGAGATTCAGGCTCTGCCGGGCGCGCCGGTCTATGACTATGCCGGTACGTGGGGCACCGCCATCGAAGCCAACGCCGGTCAGGCCCACCCAGAGTGGAAGGCCGTCACCAGCCTCGGCTATTCGCGTGACAGCTGGAATGTCGGCCTGCGCTGGAGACACACCTCCGAGATGATCAACTCGGCGCGTGTGACCTCGCCGACCAGCACCACGCGCGGTGTCGATGCCTATGACGTGTTCGACCTGAACGCCCGTGTCGACCTGCCGTGGGAGACCTCGGTGCGCTTCACCGTTACCAACCTGTTCAACAAGGAACCGCCGCAGGTCGGCGACAACCGCGGCACCTATGATCCGCAGAACTACGACGTTCTGGGACGCTACTATTCGGTCGCTGTGACGAAGAAGTTCTGATGACCCTTGGGGAGCGGCGATCCTTCGCGGCTCCCCTTCCTGCTTTTCCGGTGGACGAACCTTCACCGGCGAGGCGAGAGTGATGTTCTTGGGGCAGTGCGACATGCACTGCGGAGGAGAGAAGTATGAAAGTTTCGATGAAGAAGGGTCTGGTCGCAGGCGTTGCCGCCGCCCTGCTGGCTTCGGCCGGTGCCGCGTTCGCGGGTGAGGTGTCCTACATCCACGCTGGCCGCGTGCTGGCCGATCCGGCCACGGGCCGCGTGGCCGAGCGCCAGACGCTGGTGATCGAGGACGGCAAGGTCAAGGAAATCCGCGACGGCTTCGTCGGTGAAGGCAATGTCGTGGACCTGTCGGGCAAGTTCGTCCTGCCGGGCTTCATCGACAGCCACGTCCACCTGAGCAGCCAGCAGGGTGATGGTGACCGCGCGACCCGCTACACCAACACCGTGGCCGACTCGGCTCTGAACGCCGCCTACTATGCCCGCATCACCCTTGAGGCCGGTTTCACCACTGTCGCCGATCTGGGCGGGCCGGGTGAATCGGCCGTGGCCCTGCGTCGCAGCATCCAGCAAGGCCGCACCGTCGGTCCGCGCATTCTGGCCGCAACCGGCATGGTGACCCCGCACGGTGGTCACGGTGACGCCAACGGCGTGGCCGAACAGTTCGTGCCGATCCTGCGCTCGACGGCCGTTTGCTCGGGTCCGGACGATTGCCGCCGCGCCGTGCGTGAACGCGTCCGTAATGGTGCCGATATCATCAAGATCTCGGCTACCGGCGGCGTTCTGTCCGATACGGGTGCCGGTCTGAACCAGCAGTTCTCGGATGAAGAGCTGAAGGCCATTGTCGAGACCGCCCACTTCATGGGCCGCCAGGTCACCGCCCATGCCCACGGTACGGACGGTATCGCCAGCTTCCTGCGCGCCGGTGGCGACTCGATCGAGCACGGCACCTATATCGACAACGAAGGTATCCGCCTGCTCAAGTCGACGGGCCGTTATCTGGTGCCGACCCTGCTGGCCGGTGATTTCGTGGCCCGCGAAGCTGTCCGTCCGGGCAACCAGTTCACCGCCAACCAGCGCCAGAAGTCGCTGGAAGCCGGTCCGCTGATGCTGGACATGGCCCGCCGCGCACACGCTGCTGGCGTCAAGATCGCCTTCGGCACCGACAACGGTGTGGCACCGCACGGCACCAATGCCCGCGAGTTCCAGCTGCTGGTCCAAGCCGGCCTGACCCCGCTGGAAGCCATTCAGGCGGCCACCATCAATGCGGCTGACCACTTCCGTCTGGGCGACCAGATCGGCCGTATCACCCCGGGCTACAGCGCGGACATCATCGCGGTTGACGGCGACCCGCTGCAAGATGTGACGACCCTGATGGACGTCGACTTCGTCATGCGCGCCGGCACCGTCTACAAGAACCAGTAAGCGATCTCTCTCTCTTACTGCTTCCAAAGGCCGTTCTCCGTCAGGAGGGCGGCCTTTTCCCTTTTGGCGGGGGCGAAATGCGTTTCGTTTTGCTGTAGGGGGAGCGCCCCCTGACTGACTGCCGGATCAAAACTGTGACCTCTCCCACCATCGGTATCGACTTTGGAACGACCAATACGGTGGTGGCGATCAGCCAGCCGGATGGCGAAACCCACGTCATGACGCTGGAAGGTCCGGACGGTCCGGAGAAGGGCTATCGCTCGGCGCTGGGGTTCCAGCTGGTGCACAATGCGGGCGGTGTGGCCGAGCGCGTCATCACGGCGGGGCCGTGGGCCATTGAGGCCTATCTGGAAGATCCTCTGGAAACGCGTTTCATCCAGTCGTTCAAGAATTTCGCCGCTAGCGCCGCCTTCATCGAGACGGTGATCGACAGCAAACGCTATCGGTTCGAGGACCTGCTGGCGGCCTTTTTGAAACAGGTCAAACACTATGGCGGCGCGGCTATGGCGGACCTGCCGCCGCGCGTGATCGTGGGCCGTCCGGTGACCTTTGCTGGTGGCAATCCGAATGAGCAACTGGCGCTGGAACGCTATCAGGCGGCGTTCGAACAGCTGGGTTTCGAGGATATCCGCTATGCCTATGAACCGGTGGGCGCAGCATTTTACTTCGCGCGCAAGCTGGACAAGGCTGCGACCGTGCTGGTGGCCGACTTCGGCGGCGGTACGTCGGACTTTTCGCTGATCCGGTTCGAGCCGACGCCGCAAGGGCTGCGCTCGACGGCGCTTGGCCGTGCGGGTGTGGGGATCGCGGGTGATGCGTTCGATTATCGGATCATCGACAATCTGGTGTCGCCGGAGCTGGGGAAGGGGACGGAATATCGCGCCTTCGGCAAACTGTTGCCCATTCCCCAACGCTATTACACGGCCTTTGCCAAATGGGAGCAGCTGGCCCTGCTGCGGGCGTCGCGCGACATGAAGGACATCCGTTCGCTGGTGCGCGATGCCGAGGAGCCGGAGAAGGTGGAGCGTCTGGTCGAGGTGCTGGACGACAACCACGGCTATGCCCTTTACCGCGCCGTGTCCGACCTGAAGATGGCCCTGTCGTCGCAGGACGAGGCGCAGTTCGTGTTCGAGGCCGGAGACATCGACATCCGCGCCACCATCAGCCGCGCCACCTTCGAGGGCTGGATCGCCCCCGATCTGGCCGCGATGGAGGCCGCCGTGGACAAGGCCTTGGCCGAGGCGGGGATTGATGCGGGCGGTGTTGACCGCGTCTTCCTGACGGGCGGCACCTCCTTTGTTCCGGCGGTGCGCGATATCTTCGTCAGCCGGTTTGGTGCCGAGCGGATCGAGAGCGGCAGCGAGTTCGAATCCATCGCCTCGGGTCTGGCCCTGATCGGGCAGGAGAGCGACCTCGACCTGTGGAGCGAACGGCTGGGCTAAGGCCCGCAAGAAAAGCGGCTTCGGCTCAGCTTGGAGCTGACGAGACCCTGTGATGAAGTGGTTAACGGCTCCCGATCTTCGGGGCCGTGCGCCAGTCTCAGTAGGAGTCGTTCGTGTCCTCGGTTTATCCCGCTTTTGACAATCCGGCCCTGCGCGAGGCGGTGCGACGCGCCAAGGAAAGCTTTCCCTTTTTTGTGCGGGAGCAGTCGTGGGAACAGCGGCGGATCGTCAAGGCGCTGGGCCTGAGCGCGGTCAAACTGTCGTTTGATGTGCCCAAGGGCGGCGATGCCCCCGAGACCGAACACATGTGGATCTCGGATGTGGGGTTTGACGGCAAGACCGTCAGCGGAACCCTGCTGAACGGTTCGGACTATATTCCGGGCATGGTGCCGGGCAGGGACGTGTCGGCCCCGTTCGAGCGTCTGGACGACTGGATGTACGTCTGCGACGGGATGGTCTGTGGCGGGTTCACCGTACAGGCCATGCGGGCGGACATGGATGCCGCCGAGCGCAAGGGGCATGACGAGGCATGGGGCTTGCCATTCACCGATCCGGCGCTGTGCAACATCACGCCGTTTGCGGCCGAGAAGAGCAAGCCTGCGAGCGGGCTGTCGCGATTGTGGAAGAAGGCAACAGCATCACCCGGCTTGCCGTATCAGGAGGCGCTGGCCCATGCGCGGGCGTACGAGCACCCCATGAGCGAGAATGCGCGCGAAAGCATCGCTGAATCTCTGCGGGCAAGCCCCGAATGGGTGACGCAGCCGATGGAGGACGGCTGGACGGTGCTTCATAAGGAGGCGTTCGCGGGCAATCTGGCACCGGTCGAGGTTCTGCTAGAACTGGGCGCAGACCGCGACGCCCGCACGCCGGATGGCCGCACGCCGCTGGATCTGGCCAAGGCCATGGGCTGGGACCGGATCGTTCAGGCTCTGACCCGCTGATCGACAAAGGATGATCATCGCCTTTTTCGGTCGATGGCGGATGAAAGATGTCGGCGTTGCGGCAAGAAGTCGGAACAGGATTCCTAAATGTTCTATGTTTTAGGCAATTTGATCCTATGGTGTGCGGTCTAGCCTATTTCGCGGGGTGGATTTTTGCGCTGCAGTGCAGTAGTGAACGCGGCGATGGTTGAGATGAAGTTCCATAACGGACTCGCCCTTGGGCGACTTATGAGTGGCCGCCGGGGTTAACGGCTGCCTCGGTGGCGACGTGTCTGCGCCGCACATCTCCCTTTAAAAATCCGCATATCCAAGAGAGGCGCAATCCATGCTGCGCGACCCCTCGGTCAAATACCGTCCGTTTCCGCAAATCGACCTGCCGAACCGCCAGTGGCCGTCCAAGATGATCACCAAGGCGCCGCGCTGGCTGTCCACCGATCTGCGCGACGGTAATCAGGCCCTGATCGACCCGATGGACGCCGCCAAGAAGCAGCGTTTCTTCGACATGCTGGTGAAGATCGGCCTGAAGGAGATCGAGGTCGGCTTCCCCTCTGCGGGCGCGACCGAGTTCGACTTCATCTCGGGGCTGGTACGTAATGACAGCATCCCCGAGGATGTGATGGTGCAGGTGCTGACCCAGTCACGCCGTGACCTGATCCAGAAGACGTTTGAATCGCTGGAAGGCGCGCGCACCGCCACCGTCCACCTGTACAACGCCGTCTCGCCCGCATGGCGCGAGGTGGTGTTCAACATGGACCGCGCGGGCGTGAAGGCACTGGCCATCGAAGGCGCAAAGATGCTGCGCGAAGAGGCCGAAAAGCGTCCCGACACCGACTGGCGCTTTGAATATTCACCGGAAACCTTCTCGACCGCCGAGCTGGATTTCAGCTTGGAAGTCGCCGAGGCCGTTCAGGACATTCTGGAGCCGACGGCTGAAAAGCCGATGATCCTGAACCTGCCGGCCACGGTCGAATGCTCGACCCCCAATATCTATGCCGACCAGATCGAGTGGATGATCCGCAACCTGTCGCGCCGTGATGCGGTGGTGATCTCGCTGCATCCGCACAACGACCGTGGCACGGGGGTGGCGGCGGCGGAGCTGGGTCTGATGGCCGGTGCCGATCGTATCGAGGGCTGTATCTTCGGTAACGGCGAGCGCACGGGCAATGTGGATATCGTGACGCTGGCGCTGAATATGTACACGCAGGGCGTCTCGCCGGAGCTGGACTTTTCCAACATGGAGGAGATCGTCCAGACGGTGGAGTTCTGCAACCAAATCCCCGTCCATCCGCGCCATCCCTATGCGGGTGAGCTGGTGTTCACGGCCTTCTCGGGCTCGCACCAGGATGCGATCAAGAAGGGCTTCGAGGCGCAGGAGAAGCGCAACGACCAGATCTGGAACGTGCCCTATCTGCCGATCGATCCGGCCGATATCGGTGCCAGCTATGAGGCTGTCATCCGCGTGAACTCGCAGTCCGGCAAGGGCGGCATGGCGTGGGTGCTGCAACAGGACAAGGGCCTGAAACTGCCCAAGGCCATGCAGGCCGACTTCAGCCGCGCGGTCCAGAAACTGGCCGACGAGACCAGCCGCGAGCTGACCAGCGCCGACATCTGGGAGTCCTTCAAAAAGACCTATCGCGTCGAAGGCCCGCAGCAGTTCGAGCTGATGACCTTTGCCGAGCATGGCATCGCCAAGAGCGACGGCCAGCGCGTGTTCAGCGGCGATGTGAAGATCGGCCACAAGGTCCAGAACATCACCGGACGCGGCAACGGCCTGATCTCGGCCCTGCTGGACGGTATGCGCGAGGCGGGCGGTCCGGCGTTCGAGATCGTCGACTATCAGGAGCACGCCATCGGATCGGGTGCCGATGCCAAGGCCGCAGCCTATGTCCAGTGCCGGACCTCGGACGGCCAGACGGTGTTCGGCTTTGGCATGGATTCCGACGTGGCCACGGCCTCGGCCCGTGCGGTCATCAGCGCGGCCAATACCGCGTCTGCGCGTCAGGAACAGACGCTGGCGGCCTGATCATCCGGCACAATGCATCAGTGTCGCTGATGCAGCAGTTTACAGTGGCGTAGCGGACCCGTGTGTTAAGCATGGGTCCGTTTGTCACAGAGGGGCTGTGATTGGGACCGCATACCGCAAAACGCCGCTGGGCTTGGGGCAGTTTGTTCGTCAGCATCCCGTTTCTGGCGTGGACCTTTATGACCGTACATCTGGTTCTGGGGCCGTTGGGCTGGTGGGTCTATCTGCCCCCGGCGGTGGTTGCCCTTGTGGTGCTGTGGGCTTCGACCCGAGGGCCGAAATGGGCGTGGCCAATTGTCGGCATCATGATCGCCTTGGTGGCGATGGTGTTGGTCTAGGTCTAGGTCTAGGTCTAGGTCTAGGTCCTACCAACGGACCGCGCTGGCGTAACGGCACGGGCACGCGGTATCGGGACCGTTTGATCGTCCGGCGCAATGCATCCTTTTGCAGGGTGGTGCAGTTGAGAGTGACGTTGCGGACCTGTGTGCTAGGCATGGGTCCGTTTTCGTTTGTCACACAGGGGCTGTGATTGGGACCGCGTACCGAAAAGCGTCGTTGGGCATGGGGCAGCCTGTTGATCAGCATCCCGTTTCTGGCGTGGACCTTTATGGCCGTGCATTTCCAGCTGGGGGCGCTGGGGTGGTGGGTCTATCTGTTCCCTGCGGTTATGACCGCTCTGGTGCTGTGGGCCTCGACCAAGGGGGCGAAGCGGGCGTGGGCGGTCCTTGGCATCATGATGGTCATGGTCGCGGTGGCGTGGGCGCAGGTCCGGCCCTTGCAGTATCGCGACTGGGTGCCCGAACTGTCACGCGGTATCGAGGCGGACATCGAGGGTGGCACGGTCCATCTTCGCCATGTGCGCGACTTCCGCTGGCGCACCCGCGATGACGGCGAGGCGCGCTGGATCGAACAGACGGTCGATCTGAACCGGCTGGAGACGGTCGATTTTATCAGCACGATCTGGGCCAGCCCGCACATCGCCCACACCATGATCAGCTTTGGCTTTGAGGACGGCCAACACATCGTCTTTTCCGCCGAAATCCGCCGCGAGAAGGGCGAGTCCTTTTCCGAGCTGGGCGGCTTTTTCAAAAAGTTCGAACTGGTCCTGATCGGGGCCACCGAGGAGGACATCGTCAAACTGCGAACCCATACGCGGGGCGAGGATGTGTCGATCTTCCCCCTGACCATGACGTCGGAACAGAAGAAGGCGCTGTTCCTGTCCTATCTCAAGCTGGGCAATGATCTGGCGGCGCGCCCGCGCTGGTACCAGACTATAACCACCAACTGTACGACGGTGATCTGGAAGCTGGCACGGACGGTGGATCCACGCCTGCCGATGGATTGGCGCATCCTGTTGTCGGGGCATACCGAGGACTATCTCTATGACCTCGGTGTGATCGCCAATGACCGCCCGCTAGACGAGATCAAGGCCAAGGCCCACGTCACCGAAAAGGCCCGCGCCTTGCCCGAAGACGCCGAGTTTTCTGTCGCTATCCGTGAGGGGCTGTAGGCGGGACAGGGGCGTCTGCACAGAAACTGCACACGCCCTGCGCTGAAAATCCCTGCGTGCGCCATAGGGCCTGCTCGAAGCCAAGGCATCAATCCATCACGGCAGCCGCCGTCCGATGAGTTGACCTTTGGAGCCAGAGACTGAACATGGCCATCATGCAGCGTTCCGTTCTGGTCGTCGATGACGACCCCCACATTCGCGACCTTCTGACCTTTGCTCTGGGCAAGGCCGGACTGGCGACGCGTGAGGCGGGGGATGGCGAGCAGGCGCTGGCCTCCATTGACGCGCAGCAGCCCGATCTGGTGATCCTCGACATCAACATGCCGCGCATGGACGGCATCGAGGTGTGCCGCCGTATTCGGGCGCAGGGGGACCTGCCGGTCCTTTTCCTGTCGTCGCGCGATGACGAGATCGACCGCATTCTGGGCATCGAACTGGGGGCGGATGACTATGTCGTCAAACCCTTCAGCCCGCGTGAGGTTGTGGCCCGCGTGGCGGCCATTCTGCGCCGTGTGAACCTTGCCCCGCCGCCGCCCCCACCGGGGGCCGTGCGGGTGGGACGGCTGTCGCTGGACACCGACGGCTGGCGCTCGTCATGGGATGATACGTCCGTGCCGCTGACGGTGACCGAGTTCGGTATCGTCAAGGCTCTGGCTGCCAATCCGCGTCAGGTCTTTACCCGCGACGCCATCATCGACCGCATCCACGGGCCGGGCTTTGCACTGACCGACCGCACTATCGACAGCCATATCCGCAACCTGCGGGCCAAGTTTGCCGCTGTCGGAGGCAATGATGTCATCGAGACCCGCGCGGGCGTCGGCTATCAGATGGGGCCATGCCTCGGCGTGCGCCATTGATCGCTGGGGTGATCGAAAGCCTCAGGGCCTTTGTCCGCTCGCACTGGCCGGCGATGCGGCTGCGGACCATTCTGTTGAGCGTGCTGCTGTTCGCGGCGGTCCTGCCGGGGCTGAGCGCGATCTTTCTGCGGGTGTACGAGAACACCCTCGTGCGCCAGACCGAGGCCGAGCTGATTGCCCAGAGCGCGGCCGTTGCGGCGACGGCGGCCTCTATGTGGGGCGAGGGGACGCTGGTCCGCCCCACGGAGGCCGAGCGCGAACGACCCGACTATTATCGGCCCGAGCCTGCGACTATCGATCTGCGCTCTGACGAGATACTGCCGCCGCGCCCCATCGCCGTGAAGGCCGAGCGGCCTGCCGAGGCTGCCGCCATGGCCATGGCCGACCGGTTGGCCCCTGTGATCGATGCGACGGGGCGGACGACGCTGGCGTCTTATGCCGTGCTGGATCGCAACGGTACGGTGGTTCTGGGGGCGGGGTTCGGCGGTAACTGGGCGGCCCTGCCCGAGGTGCAGTCGGCCTTGAAGGGGCGGCCCGAGACGGTGCTGCGGCAAAGTTCCAACTATCGCCCGCGCTATTCGATGGAGTGGCTGAGCCGCGCCTCGGGCCTGCGTATCCACCACGCCCGACCTGTGGTGGTGAACGGAAAGGTCGAGGCCGTCATCCTGACCTCGCGGTCTCCCCGCGCCCTGTTCAAGGGCATCTATCAGGATCGGGGCAAGTTCCTGATCGGCATTGTGGTGGTGCTGGGTTTCCTCAGCCTTGTGGCGGTGATGGTCTCGCGCGGCATTGCCCGCCCGATTGAGCGGCTGCGACGGGCGGCGCTGGATGTGACGCGGGGCGAGGGCACGGTGCCGCCGCCGCCGCCGACCGCCGCCGTGGAAATTCGCGACCTGTATGAAGAGTTCGGGCGGATGGCCGAGAATGTGGAGCGGCGCTCGCGGTATCTGCGCGACTTTGCCGCCGCCGTCAGCCACGAGTTCAAGACCCCGCTGGCCGGTATTCAGGGCGCGGTCGAACTGTTGCAGGACCATGAGGATATGGAGCCGCAACAGCGGACCCGCTTCCTGAACAATATCGATGCCGATGCCCGCAGACTGGCCGATCTGGTGACGCGCCTGCTGGATATGGCGCGGGCGGATATGGCGCGGCCCGAGACGGGGGTGGCGGCTGACCTTGCAGATGCTGTGGCCCATGTCCGCTCGGCTGTGGGAGACGGGATCGAGATAAGGCCGAACCTGCCGGGCGACCTGCCTGAGGTAGCCCTGCCGCCGCAAAGTCTGGAAATGGTCCTGACCATCCTGTTCGAGAACAGCCGTCAGGTGGGGGCAAGCCGCGTGGAGATCAGCGCCGTCGCTGTCGACGATGCGGTTGTGGTGCGGGTGCGCGACAATGGACCGGGGGTGGCACAGGGCGATGTGGATCGCATCTTCGAGCCCTTCTTCACCACCCGACGCAGTCAGGGCGGGGCGGGGCTTGGCCTGTCGATAGCCGTGTCCCTGCTTCAGGCCAGCCATGCCGAACTGTCGCTGGAGCCGTCAGAGACAGGGGCTTGCTTCCGGTTGTCTCTGCCCGCTGCCGATGCCAAGGCGCAGAGGCCGCGCTGACCACCTATCGGGCCGTGGAGATGCGATACTTCATAGGGTCCAGTCCCTTGCGGACCTGTGACCATTTCACTGGCATGGAGACGGGAGCGCCCGGCCTGCCGCGCGGGGAATAGGGGGCGACTGCCGTCGCTTTGCGGTCGTTGCGCAGATAGTCGATGAAGATGCGGCCCTCGCGCTGCTTCTTCGACATGTTGATCAGGTAGCGATCCGGTGCCTCTGCCGCCATGACACGGGCGAACTCGCGCGCGAAACCCTTGGCCTCGGTCCAGTCCATGTCGAGATGTTCGATATAGGTGGTGACGTGCAGACCCTTGCCGCCGGTTGTCTTGCAATGGCTTTCAAGCCCGAGGTCGGTCAGACGGTCACGCACCTCCTTGGCGGCCTTGATGACGTCGTCGAACGGCACATCCGGCGCGGGGTCTAGGTCAAAGATCAGCCGCTCGGCCTTGTCGGGTTGATAGGGCACGCAGTTCCACGGGTGGATTTCCACGGCGGCGAACTGGGCCGCGGCGATCAGCCCCTCAACCGTGTCGATGCGGATATAGGGCTTGGGATCGCCCTTGATCTCGACCGCTTCGATCAGGGGGGACTGGCCCTTGACGGGATGGCGCTGAAAGAAGCTCTGGCCCGTGATGCCGTCGGGCATGCGGATGATGGAGCAGGGGCGGCCACGGATATGCTCCAGCATCTTCTCGCCGACGCGCTCATAGTATTCGGCCAGATCGCGCTTGGTGATGGCGGGGCTGTCGTCGGTGGCGGGCCACAGGACCTTGTCGGGGCTGGACAGTTTCACGCCGCGAAGGGGTGCCGGGGCCTTGGGCTTTTGGGCGCTTTGAGCGGGGGTAGGGGTGTCGAGAGCAACTTCGCGCGCGGCCTTGTCCTCGCGCAGGCCCTTGAACGAGGCCTGACGGATCGCGCCGGTGCCTGTGAACCCTTCAAAGGCGATTTCGGCCACCAGCACTGGCTTGACCCAGTGCACGCCCGCGATGGATTTCGGCCCGTCGGGGAAGGGGCTTTTCGAGGTCTCGATGGCCTTGAGGCGGGGCATGATCTGCTCGACCGTCTTGCGGCTGAAGCCCGTGCCGATGCGGCCCACATGTTCCAGCTGGCCCTCGCGATAGACCGCCGCAATGAGGGATCGGAAGGCATCGCCCGTGGTCGCCCAACCGGCAATGACGACCTCCTGCCCCTGTCGGCATTTCGATTTCAGCCAGTCCTCGCTGCGCCCCGACCGATAGGGGGCGGACAGCCGTTTGGAGATGATCCCTTCCAGATCAAGCCGGCAGGCCGACTGCAGAAGGGCCGTTCCCGTCGTCTCAAAATGGTCGACATAGCGGATCGAACCATCCGCCTTGGCGAGGCGCTGGGCCAGCTTTTCCTTGCGGGCTTTCAGCGGGCGTTCGCGCAGATCGGCCTTCCCGTCATGCAGGAGGTCAAAGGCGTAATAGATCAGGGGCGCATCGCTTTCGCCCCCCAGCACCGCCTGTAACAGCGCAAAGCTGGGCTTGTCCTCGCTATCGAGGGCTACGGCTTCCCCATCATAGAGGCCGTCGTCGAGCGATGCGGCATCGGCAGCGATGGGCGCAAACCGCTCGGTCCAATCCAGCCCCTTTCGCGTGCGCAAGGTGATCTCACCCCCCGCGATGCGCAGCTGCAGGCGATAGCCGTCAAACTTGATCTCGTGGGCCCACGCATCACCCGTCGGCGGTTTGTTGGCTGTGGCGGCCAGCTGGGGAGCGATGAAATCGGGCAGGGGCGATGCAGAAGTCTTGGATCGGCGGGCGGGCGCGGCCTTAGAGGTGGCGGTAGGGCGCGCTTTTGCGGCTTTCCTCGGCAGGGTCATGAAGGGCTCCACCGCGGCGGGCTTACTGGCGGCAATCTGGGCCATGGTCCGGCCCGAGGCTGCCGATTTGTCGCGATCGGTCGGCCCGCCGCGATTGCCGGACTTTGCCGCCTTGTCCTTGTGCTTGATCAGCATCCAAGGCCTGCCCTTTTCGCCGGGCTTGGGCTTCAACCGCACCAGCACCCATGAGCCGTGCATGCGGTTGCCCTCCATGACGAATTTCAGCTCGCCCTTCTGGAGGTGTTTGTCGATGTCCTCGAAGCCGGTCTCGGGAATCCACAGGCCACGGTCCCAGATCATCACCGTCCCGCCGCCGTACAGGCCCTTGGGGATGGTGCCTTCGAAGTCCCCGTAATCCAGCGGGTGGTCCTCGACCGCCATGGCCAGCCGCTTGTCGGCGGGATCAAGCGACGGTCCCTTGGGCACGGCCCACGACAGGAAGGTGCCGTTCCATTCCAGCCTCAGGTCGAAATGAAGGCGGCTGGCATCATGCTTATGGATGACAAAACGCAGATGGTCCGAGGGCGCGACCTCGGCACCGATGCCGGACGGCTCTTCGGTGCGCGAGAAGTCGCGCATCTTGCGATAGGTATCCAGACGGGGATTAGGCATGAGGACCTCCGCCGTAGCTAACGGCCAGCCAAGCTTTGTGCTCCCTCATCCACAGAATTCGGTTCTCTCAGTGAATCCTTACGCCGTGCTGTGCGTTTGAATGGGGACGGAGGAAAGCTATGGCTGCAACTGAAGCTTCAGAGTTGAACCGCTATCGCGTCACGGCAACGGGACACCCGACCCGTCTGGTCGAGGAACCGACTGTAGAGGCTGCCGCGGTCAGCTATATCGAGGACTTTGTCACCTCGCCGCCAGTGCCAGAGTTGAAGCTGTGGGTGACCGATATCGAGGACGGTAACCAGCATTGTTTCGTGCTGGATACCGACAGTGGCGACCTTGAGGCCTGCGGCTAGGAGAACCGTTTGGCGTAACAGCCGTTTGTGAAGGGCCGGATCGGCTTGGCTGTTCACAAAAGAGGTACGTCCATGGTTTCCAGACCGAGTTGGCAAGGCCATCTGAAGCTGTCGCTCGTGACCTGTCCGGTGGCCCTGTACACGGCGACCTCGACCGGCGGGGACGTCCACTTCAACCTGATCAATCCCAAGACCAATAACCGGATCAAGATGGTCACAACCGATCCGGACACCGGGCCGATTGCACGCTCGGAGCTAGTGAAGGGCTATGAGGTCTCCAAGGGCGAGTACGTCCTTCTGACCGACGAGGAGATCAAGTCGGTCAAGCTGGAGAGCACCAAGACGATCGATATCGAGACCTTTGTGCCGGCAAAGGATATCGACCGCCTGTATTGGGATAATCCCTATTTCCTCGCCCCCAATGGCAAGATCGGACAGGACGCCTTTACGGTCATCCGCACCGCCATGGAAAAGTCGGGCAAGATCGCCCTGGCGCGGGTGGTGATGTCGACGCGTGAACGGCTTCTGGCACTTGAGCCGCGCGGCAAAGGTATTCTGGCCTATACGCTCAGAACTGATGACGAGGTGCGCGAACCCGACGAGGTTTTTGGTGGCATTTCGTCTGCCAAGGCCGATCCCGACATGATCAAGATTGCCGAGAAAATCATCGAGCAGAAGGCCGGGCCGTTTGATCCCAGCAAGTTCAATGACCGCTACGAAGACGCCCTGAAAGCCCTCATCGCCGACAAGCAAAAGGGCAAGAAGCCCGCCAAGGTGACCGAGGCCAAGGAAGACAATGTCGTCGACCTGATGGCCGCCCTGCGCGCCAGCTTGGACGCCAAGGCCGCGAAGTCCACCAAGGCATCGACCAAGGCCAGCGCCAAATCCAGCGCGGCCAAAACCACCAAATCCCGCACGCGCAAGGCGAGCTGATTTAAGGTCGCTGCCGGTTCTCGGTCAGCCGCGCTGCGGATGCGGGCGAACAGGTCATTGCCAACTGGGACAAGGTCGTGGATCGTGGGCAGGAACATGTACCCGCGTTCGGTTTCTAACAGGCCACTCAAGAGCTGGCCGCAGCCGGTGTGTCCGGCCCTGTCACGGTGCGATAAATCATGAGAGAAGCAGTCATCGTTTCCACCGCCCGCACGCCCATTGGCCGTGCCTATCGTGGAGCGTTCAACGACACCCCGTCGCCGACCCTCGCGGGCCACGCGCTGAGGGAAGCGGCCAGCCGCGCCGGTCTGGAAGGCGGCGAGATCGAGGATGTGCTGCTGGGCTGTGCCATGCCGCAGGGCGTCCAGCACACCATCGCGCGCAATGCCGTTCTGGCTGCCGGTTTTCCGGTGTCGGTTTCGGGCATGACGCTGGACCGCCAATGCGCCTCGGGCCTGATGGCCGTGGCCACGGCGGCCAAGCAGATCATCACCGACCAGATGCAGATCACGGTCGGCGGCGGCGTTGAGTCCATCTCCATGGTCCAGACGCCCGAGATGCGCGTCCAGTCCGATCCGACTGTTCTGAAGAATGCGCCGGACGCCTATATCGCCATGCTGAACACCGCCGAGATCGTCGGCAAACGCTATGGCATCAGCCGCGCCGAGTGCGACGAATACGGTCTGATCTCGCAGCAGCGCACCGCCGCCGCCTATGAGGCCGGTGCCTATGCCGACGAACTGGCCCCGCTGGCCTCGCGCATGAAGGTGGTGGACAAGGCCACGGGCGAGGTCTCGTTCAAGGACGTGACTCTGGCCAAGGACGAGGGCTTCCGCCCCGAGACGACGCTGGAAGGGCTGCAAGGTCTGCGCGAAGTCATTCCGGGCGGCATCGTCACTGCCGGTAACGCCAGCCAGCTGTCCGACGGCGCATCGGCCAATGTGCTGATGGAGGCCAAGGAGGCCGAGCGTCGTGGTCTGCAACCGCTGGGCCGCTATGTCGGCATGGCCGTCGCGGGCGTCGAGCCGGACGAGATGGGTATCGGTCCGGTCAAGGCCGTGCCGCCGCTGCTGGAGCGTTTTGGCCTGACGGTCGATGACATCGACCTGTGGGAGCTGAACGAAGCCTTCGCCGTACAGGTGCTGTACTGCCAGAAGGTTCTGGGCATTCCGCTGGAGAAGCTGAACGTCAACGGCGGTGCCATCTCCATCGGCCACCCCTATGGCATGTCCGGCTCGCGCATGGTGGGCCACATCCTGATCGAAGGTCGCCGTCGCAAGGCGCGCTATAGCGTCGTAACCATGTGCGTGGGCGGCGGCATGGGCGCTGCAGGCCTGTTCGAAATCTACTGATTCCGTGTGGATCAGGACAAAGCCCGGCAGATCGCTCTGCCGGGCTTTTTTGTCGGGCCGTGCGACCTGCTTTCGTCTAGCAATGATTTCTGTGCGCTGGCATTGAGGTGGGCCAGTTCCGGTTCGTGGAGATTGCCGAGTTGTTTGACTATCTCGTGCTGCCTGAGCGTCCTCAGGATGAAGTGGTTCAGGTTTCGGATGTGGTGGTCACGGCGGCGCGGCTGCCTGCGGCGGCGTCCGAGGCGGCCTTCTCTGTTGTGCGGCTGGGGCAGGGGGATATCGAGGCCAGTGTGCGGGCCGATGAGGTGCTGAGGTCGGTTCCGGCGGTCTCGCTGTTTCGCCGTACCACCAGCCTTTCGGCCAATCCGACCACGCAAGGGCTTTCGCTGAGGGCCATCGCGCCGAGCGGGGCAGGGCGCACGCTGGTGACCTTGGACGGGGTGCCGTTGAATGATCCGTTCGGCGGCTGGGTGATCTGGGCGCAGGCCGCGCCCGAGAGCCTGTCGGGCATTGATGTCATCCGTGGATCGGGCGCGGGCCCTTATGGGGCGGGGGCGCTGACCGGCGTGGTGGCACTGCGTGAACGCGATGCCGATGGCGGTGTGCTGGACATGTCGGTGGGTGATCGCGGCAGTCTGCGGGCGGCAGGCTCTGCCTCCATCTCCGGCGAGCGGATGGCGTTGACGGTGTCGGGCGTTCACGAGACGACGGACGGCTATGTGCCGGTGCGCGGCCCAGATGCGGGCGCGGCGGATGTGCCGATGGATTTGACGTCCCAAGCGCTGTCGGGCCGTCTGGATGTGCGGGTGACGGATGAGGTGCGTCTGTCGATCCGTGCGGCAGAATGGGAAGAGGACCGCGGGTCCGGCTTGGGCAACAACCGCGCCAATGCCTCGGGCCACAGCCTGTCGGCGACCCTCGCGCGCAACCCGTCCGAAGGGCAGGGCGGATGGCGGCTTCAGGCGTGGCAGACCATCAGCAATCTCTACAACAGCTCCGGCGCGGTGGCGGGCGACCGCAACAGTGTGACGCCCGCGAACGAACAATATCGCACACCCGCCGAAGGCTGGGGGGCGAATGCGGCGTGGCGTCGCCGTGACCGCGTGGCGGGCGGCTTGCTGGAGTGGGAAGTGGGGGCCGATGCCCGCTTTACCGAGAGCGAGACGCAGGAGCTGTTCCGCTTCCAGAACGGACAGTTCACGCGCGGTCGCAAGGCGGGCGGTGAGGCCTCTGTGGCAGGGCTTTATCTGGATGGTTCATGGGCGGCTGGCCCGTGGCTGGTGGCCGGTGGTGTGCGGCTGGATCACTGGACCAACGAAAACGGCTTCCGGTTTGAGGAAGATCTCCAGACCGGCGATGTGACCCTGGACGAAGTCGAGGACAAGCGTTCGGACACGGTGTTCAGCGGGCGTCTGGCTGTCAGGAGGGCTCTGGGCGGGGGATGGAGTGCGCGGGGCGCGGCCTATTCCGGCTTCCGTCCGGCGAGCCTGAATGAACTGCATCGCCCTTTCCGTGTCGGCAATGACCTGACCGAGGCCAATGCCTTGCTGGAGCCGGAGACGCTGAGGGGGATTGAGGGTGGTCTGGCGTATTCCGATGCGCGGTTCGAGTTTGGAGCCAGCCTGTTCTGGAACCGGATCGATAATGCCATCGTCAATGTGACCCTTGCCGAGGGGCCGGGTACCTTTCCACGGGCGGGCTTTGTTCCGGCGGGCGGTGTGCTGCGTCAGCGCCAGAACGCGGGCACCATCGATGCGACGGGAATCGAGCTGAACGCCAAGGCCCGCATTTCGGACGGCTTGGACCTTCGCGGGGCCGTGTCGTGGACGGATGCGGAAATGGATGGCGGCACCCGTGCCGCCCAGTTGACAGGCCTGCGTCCCGCTCAGGCTCCGGAATGGAGTGCTGTGCTGGGGCTGGATTGGCAGGTGTCCGAGCGGCTGAAGCTCAATGTCGATGGCCGTTATGAATCCGACCGTTTCGACGATGACCTGAACAGCCGCGTGCTGGATGCCGCATGGACGATGGATGCGCGAGCGGAATGGCAGGCGCTGCCCAATGCGGCGCTGTGGGTCGCCGTCGACAACCTGATGGATGAGGACATCGAGACGTCGGAGACGGCCACGGGCGTTGCCGGATACACCGCGCCGCGCACATGGCGGGCCGGTGTCCGGCTGACCTACTGACGGACGCTGTGTCGCCTATTCAGGATGGGCCATCTCGGCGATCATCTGGCTGACACGCTGGGTGGTCTTGTCGATGTGCTCGTCGTTGAGGCGGGCGGCGAGATCGGCATTGCGTTCCAGCGCCGCGTTCATGATGGCCTTGTGTTCTTCGTGAACATTGCGGCTGGGGCTGCGCTCCAGACGCGACAGGCGGCGATAGCGCTCGTGCTGGTCGTACATGTCCTCGGCCAGCTGGATCAGGCGTTCGGAACCTGCTGCGGCCATCAGATTCTGGTGGAATTCGCGGTTGCGGGCCTCGCATTCGTCCATGGCGCTGGAGTCTTCCAGTACGCGCTTTTCCGCCACGCCCAGACGGTGGAACGCGGCGACGATTCCCGCCTCCCATTCATCACCGCCACGGGCGATTGATTCCCGCAGGGCCGCCCCTTCCAGCAGTTTGCGGACGGCGGCGATTTCCTGAAGATCCTCGACCGAAACGCCGGTGACGCGGAAGCCGCGCCCCCCGTTGAACGCCACCAGACGCTCGCTGGTCAGGCGCGCCAGGGCCTCGCGCAGAGGGCTGGCCCCGAGGCCGTAGCGGGCCTTCAACTCCTCCATTTTCAGCTTTTCACCGGGCGCATGATCGCCGTGCAGGATCGCGCGCCGCAGGGCGTTGAACGCTCTTTCGGTGTCGGTCAGCTCAACAGTTTGCACAACGTTCATCGATGAACGGCCCTTGTATCGGGGTTGACAGTTAAAATCGACGATTTACAGTTTTATCGACAAAAAGCGAAACCGCAGACGATTTGTGCTTCTGTCCAAGCGGGCTTTGGCCATTCCGTCAATACTCTTGGGAGGAGAGGGCGTGAGTACACCTCGTACCCGTGTAGCCATTATCGGCTCGGGCAATATCGGCACGGATCTGATGATCAAGATCCTGCGCCTGTCCAAGACGCTCGAAATGGGCGCATTCGTCGGTATCGACCCTGAATCGGACGGCCTGAAGCGCGCAGAGCGCATGGGCGTGCCGATCACCGCGGGCGGCATCGATGGTCTGGTGGCCATGGAAGGCTTCAAGGACATCGAGATCGTGTTCGATGCGACCTCGGCGGGCGCGCACAAGCGCCACAACGAAATTCTGAGCGCTCACGGCAAGACCGTGATCGACCTGACACCCGCTGCCATCGGCCCCTATGTGGTGCCGCCGGTGAACGGTGAGGCCAACCTCGACCAGCAGAACCTGAACATGGTGACCTGCGGTGGTCAGGCGACCATCCCGATGGTGGCTGCCGTCAGCCGCGTGACCCGCGTGCGCTATGCCGAGATCGTCGCTTCCATCTCCTCGCGCTCGGCTGGCCCGGGCACCCGCGCCAACATCGACGAGTTCACCGAGACGACCAGCGCCGCCATCGTGCAGGTCGGTGGTGCCGAGCAGGGCAAGGCCATCATCGTGCTGAATCCGGCAGAGCCGCCGCTGATCATGCGCGACACCGTCTACTGCCTCGCCGATCCGGCAGACACCGACGCCATCGAGGCCTCGATCGCCGAAATGGTCAAGGAAGTGCAGTCCTATGTTCCGGGCTATCGCATGAAGCAGAAGGTGCAGTTCGACACCATTCCTGCCGATGCGCCGGTCCGCATTCCGGGCAGCAATGAAAAGGCGTCGGGCCTGAAGGTCACCGTCTTCCTCGAGGTCGAGGGTGCCGCCCACTACCTGCCGTCCTACGCCGGTAACCTCGACATCATGACTTCCGCTGCGCTGCGTACCGCCGAGCGCATCGTCGAAAAGCGCGCCGCCAAGGCCGCAGCCTGAGCCCGGACATGACCAAGAAGCTTTATATTCAAGACGTGACCCTGCGCGACGGCATGCACGCCATCCGTCACCAGTACGGTCTGGACCACGTCCAGAAGATCGCCAAGGCTCTGGACGCTGCCGGTGTCCACGCCATCGAAGTCGCTCACGGCGACGGCCTGTCGGGCTCGTCGTTTAACTATGGCTTTGGGGCCCACACCGATTGGGAATGGATCGAGGCCGCTGCCGACGTCCTGACCAAGTCGGTTCTGACTACCCTGCTGCTGCCGGGTATCGGCACCATCCATGACCTGAAGCAGGCCTATGATCTGGGCGTGCGTTCGGTTCGCGTGGCCACCCACTGCACCGAGGCCGACGTCTCCAAGCAGCATATCGAATATGCCCGCGAGCTGGGCATGGATGTGTCGGGCTTCCTGATGATGAGCCACATGAACGCGCCGGAAAAACTGGCCGAGCAGGCTCTGCTGATGGAATCCTATGGCGCGAACTGCGTCTATGTCACCGACTCGGGCGGTGCCATGACCATGGACGACATCGCCGCCCGTCTGGACGCCTATGACCGCGTTCTGAAGCCGGAAACCGAGCGTGGCGTCCACGCCCACCACAACCTGTCGCTGGGCGTCGCCAACTCCATCGCTGCTGTCCAGCATGGCGCGACCCGCGTTGACGCCAGCCTGACGGGCATGGGTGCCGGTGCCGGTAACGCCCCGCTGGAAGTCTTCATCGCCGCCGCCGACCAATATGGCTGGGATCACGGCTGCGATCTGTTCGCCCTGATGGACGCCGCCGAAGATCTGGTGCGCCCGCTTCAGGACCGCCCCGTCCGCGTTGACCGCGAAACCCTCAGCCTCGGCTATGCCGGTGTCTATTCGTCCTTCCTGCGTCACGCCGAGCGTGCCGCCGAGGAGTTCGGCCTCGATACCCGCGCCATCCTGATCGAACTGGGCCGCCGCCGCATGGTGGGTGGTCAAGAAGATATGATCGTCGATGTCGCGCTCGATCTTGCCGCCGCCAAGGCATCCACTCAGAATATGGCTCAGTAACTATGACCAGTAAGACTTCCCCCTTCGGCGCTGGCGCGGCGTATTCTCGCGGCATCGCCTTCATCGACGGCCAGTATGTCGAAGCCCCTGGCGCGGCCGTCTATGACAATATCAACCCCGCCAACGGCGAGGTCATCGCCCAGATCGAAGTCGCCGACGAGGCGATGGTGGATCGTGCCGTCCAAGCCGCCCGCAAGGCGGGCCGCGGCCAATGGCGTCTGATGTCCGACGACCAGCGCGCTGAGATCATGCGCCGCGTGGCCGCTGGCATCGAAGCCCGCTTCGACGACTTCCTCGCCGCCGAAATGCGCGACACGGGCAAGCCGGTGTCGCTGGCTTCGCACCTCGACATCCCGCGCGGTGCGGCCAACTTCCGCGTCTTCGCCGACGTGATGAAGCACGCCAACGAAAGCACCACCATGACCACCCCGGACGGTGGCAAGGCGATCAACTATTCGATCCGCGCCCCGCTGGGCGTGATCGCCGTGGTCTGCCCGTGGAACCTGCCGCTGCTGCTGATGACCTGGAAGGTCGCTCCGGCTCTGGCCTGCGGCAACACCGTGGTTGTGAAGCCGTCGGAAGAAACCCCGAGCACGGCTCTGCTGCTGGGCGAAGTGATGCGCGACGCCGGCGTGCCGGATGGCGTGTACAACGTCGTCAACGGCTTCGGCGGTGCCTCGACCGGCGAGTTCCTGACCAACCACCCGGACGTCGACGGTGTGACCTTCACCGGCGAAACCGGCACGGGTGAGGCCATCATGCGCGCCGCCGCTCGCGGCGTGCGTCCGGTCTCGTTCGAACTGGGCGGCAAGAACGCCGGCCTGATCTTCGCCGACTGCAACATCGAAGCCGCCATCGAGACGACCGCCCGTTCGGTCTTCGCCAATGCCGGTCAGGTCTGCCTGCAGACCGAGCGCCTGTACGTCCAGCGCCCGATCTTCGACCAGTTCGTCGCAGGTCTGAAGGCCAAGGCCGAGGCTCTGAAGGTTGGCGATCCGTGGGACAAGTCGACCACGCTTGGCCCGCTCATCAGCCAGGAGCACCGCAATAAGGTGCTGTCCTACTATGAAGCCGCCCGTCAGCAGGGTGCTGAGACCATCACCGGTGGCGGCATTCCGGACATGGACGAGGCTCTGGCCGGTGGTTCGTGGATCCAGCCGACCCTGTGGACGGGTCTGGCAGACGACGCCAAGTGCGTGACCGAAGAAATCTTTGGCCCGTGCGCCCATATCCGTCCGTTCGACGACGAGGAAGAGGCCGTCGCTCTGGCCAACAACTCGCCGTACGGCCTCGCCTCGATGACGTGGACCAACGACGTGTCGCGCGCCCACCGCGTGGCCTCGCAACTGGAAGCGGGCACCAACTGGGTCAACGCATGGTTCCTGCGTGACCTGCGCGCCCCGTTCGGTGGCTCGAAGCGCTCGGGCATCGGCCGCGAAGGCGGCGTCCACTCTCTCGAATTCTACACGGAGCTGCGTAATGTCTGCATCAAGCTCTGAAGCCGTGATCAAGGCCTGCGCTGAAGAACTGCGCCAAGCCCGTATCGACGCCAAGTCGATCGCTCCGGTGAAAGACCGTCTGGGCGATATCGCCTCGGCCTATGCCGTTCAGGACGCTGTCACCGCCATGGATCTGGCCGATGGCCGCCGCATCGTCGGCCGCAAGATCGGCCTGACCTCGCGTGCCGTTCAGACCCAGCTGGGTGTGTCCGAGCCGGACTATGGCGTTCTGTTCGCCGACATGAACCGTGACGAGGGCGAGCTGATCGCCCTCGAAACCCTGGTCGCCCCCAAGATCGAGGCCGAAGTGGCCTTTGTTCTGGGCATGGACCTGACCCAAGAGCAGCCCGCCCTGCACGAGGTCATCAGCTCCATCGACTACATGGTTCCGGCACTGGAAATCGCCGACAGCCGCGTGGCTGACTGGCAGATCAGCATCGTCGACACCATCGCCGACAACGCCTCGGCAGGCCTGTTCGTGCTGGGCGCGACCCCGCGTCTGCTGGGCGAAACCGACCTGACGCTGGCCGGTATGGTGATGGAAGCCAATGGCGATCCGGTGTCGTTCGGTGCCGGTGCCGCGTGCATGGGCCACCCGCTGAACGCCCTGCGCTGGCTCGCCCGCCGCATGGTCGAACTGGGTCAACCGCTTCGCGCTGGCGACGTGGTCCTGTCGGGCGCGCTTGGCCCGATGGTCAACGTCAAGCCGGGCCACACCTATGAGGCCCGTATCAACGGCGTCGGCACCGTCCGCGCTTCCTTCAACTCGGGAGCCAAGCTGTGACCGAAGAGAACATGATCGACCTCGGCGCTATCGCCACCCGTCTGGACAATGCTGCCCGCACCGCAACCGCGACGCCGCAGCTGACCGAGCCGCTGTCGCTGGAAGATGCCTACATCGTCCAGAAGATGTCGCTGGGCCTGCGCTATCAGCGCGGCGAGAAGCGCGTCGGTATCAAGATGGGCTTCACCAGCCGCGCCAAGATGGTGCAGATGGGCGTCCACGACATGATCTGGGGCCGTCTGACCGACGCCATGCGCGTGGAAGAGAATGGCGAGGTCAGCCGCGCCAAATACGTCCACGCCCGCGTCGAGCCGGAAATCGCCTTCCTGCTAAACAAGCCGCTGCCGCGCGACGTGTCGCTGATGGAAGCCCGCACCGCTGTTGAAGCTCTGGCTCCGGCCATCGAGATCATCGACAGCCGCTATGAGAACTTCAAATTCTCGCTGACGGACGTTGTCGCCGACAACTCGTCGTCGTCGGGCTTTGTCATCGGTGACTGGGCCTCGCCTGACACCGACGTGTCGAACCTCGGCATGGTGATGACCGTGGACGGCCAACCGGCTGAAATCGGCTCGACCGCCGCCATCCTCGGCAATCCGTGGCGTTCGCTGGTCGCCGCCGCCCGCGTGGCCGCCGACGCCGGTGAGCCGCTGCAGGCCGGTGACATCGTTCTGGCCGGTGGCGCAACCGCCGCTGTGGCTCTGGCGGGCAAGCGCCACGTGCGCCTCGACACCCAAGGCCTAGGCCGCGTCGATCTGTTCGTGAAGGACTGATCGGTGCCCGTCGCCCAAATCACCATCATCGAAGGCCGCTCCGCTGAACAGCGGGCGGCTGCGATGCGCGAAGTGGCCGAGGCCCTGTCGCGCACGCTGGATGCGCCGCTCGGTTCCGTGCGCGTCATCATCAATGAAGTTCCTGCCTTCCACTGGTCCGTGGGCGGCGTGCCGAAGGGACAACCGGCGCAAGACTGAAAACAGTCGGCGTCTTAGTGGGGAGTAACAGGACTATGATCGATCTCGAAGACATCACCTATGTCCGTCTGGGCACGGGTAATCTGGCCGAAGCCGAACGCTACGCCACCGAGATTCTCGGCCTTCAGGTCGGGCGCCGCGAGGGGAACGAAGTCTATTTCCGTTCCGACAACCGCGAGCACACCCTGTGCTATTTCGAGGGTGATCCGACCGACCATACTGTCGCTTTCGAGGTCGCGACCCAGTCCGCTCTCGACAAGGCCTGCGCAGCTCTGGAAGAGGCGGGCCATGCCATAACCCTCGGCACCGTCGAGGAGATGGAGCGCCGCCGCGTCAAGGGTCTCGCCTCGCTGTTCGACCCGAACGGCAACAAGGTCGAGCTGGTCGTCCGTCCCGAAGTCAGCGGCTGGCGCTATTTCCCGTCGCGCGATGCAGGCATCACCGGCTTCAGCCACGTTGGTTTGTGCAGCTCCAATCCGGCCCGCGACGAGGTCTTCTGGACCAACATCTTCAATGCCCGCGTCAGCGACTACATCGGAAACTCGCCGCTGCTGCGTATCGACGAGGTGCACCACAAGATCGCGCTGTTCCCGACCCAGCGTAAGGGCGTGCAGCATATCAACCACCAGGTTGCCAGCATCGATGACATCATGCGCTCCTGGTACTTCCTGCAGGACCGTCAGGTCCGCATCCAGTTCGGCCCGGGCCGTCACCCGACCTCGGGTGCCATGTTCCTCTATTTCGAGGGACCGGACGGCATGGTTTATGAATACTCGACCGGCGTTTCGCACATCACGGACGAAGAAAACCATCGTCCGCGCCAGTTCCCCGCCGTGCCGGAAGGCTTCTGCATGTGGGGCGCGAAGCCGGACATCGCCGAGTTCAAGTGATGATCGTTTCTGAACAGACCCAGGTCCTCGTGCGCATGGCGGCGCGTGCCATTGGTCGCGCCAATCTGGCCCACGCCTATGGCCACTGCAGCACCCGTCTGGACGAGGATCATTTCCTCGTCTGTGCGGCCCGTCCGATGGGACTGGTCCGCGTGGGCGAGGCGGGCACGGTCGTTCCGGTTCGCGGTGAACTGCCCGAAGGCGTTCTGGGCGAAGTCCGCATCCACCAGCAGATCTATGCCACGCGCCCGGAAATCGGCGGCGTGTGCCGCACCATGCCGCCGTCGGTGATGGCGCTGGCGACGCTGGGGGCGACGCCTCTGCCGCGTCACGGCTTTGGCACCTATTTCGCGCCGCAGCCGCCGCTGTGGGACGATATCCAGCTGCTGCGCTCGGACGAGCAGGCCCGCCAGATGGTCGCGCAAATGGGCAAGGCCTCGGCCATTGTCATGCGTGGCAACGGCGCCGTGGTCGCTGCCGAGACGCTGGAGAAGGCCGTGGGCCTGACCTGGTATCTCGAGGATGCGGCCCGCGTGGAGCTGGCTGTGCGTTCGTGCGGCGGCGAAGGCCCTGTCATCTCGGCCGAGGACTGCGCCAAGCGCGCCACCGACGCCGGACGGATTTTCGAACGCATGTGGGAGTTTCTGACCGCCGGTGATCCGGAGGCTGAGGCGCAATAGGGACGCACCTTTCGGGCGGTCGGCGGCCTGTGCTGCCGACCGATGGGGACAATGACGACTGCCGCAAAGAGCAGTCGCTTCAAAGTAATATAAAAAGGGAGGTCAGTGTCGTGACGACATTGCCAAAAGTCGACGTCCAAGACGTCCTCGACAATAACAAGATCGCGCCCGTTCAGTGGGGCGTTCTGGCCATCTGTTTCCTGATCATGTTCCTCGATGGCTACGACACCGCAGTCGCCGCCTTCGTCGCGCCTGTTCTGTCCAAGGAATGGGGTTTTGAACCCGCCGCCATGAAGCCGGTCCTGGCTTCGGTGCTGTTCGGCGTGGCCTTCGGTGCGCTGGCGGCCGGTCCGCTGGCCGACCGTTTCGGCCGCCGCTGGGTTCTGATCGCCTCGGTGCTGGTGTTCGGCGTCTTTACGTTGGTTTCGGCCATGGCAACCTCGATCCCGATGCTGACCTGGCTGCGTCTCGTGACGGGCCTCGGTCTGGGCGCGGCGATGTCGAACGCGGCCACCCTGATGGCTGAATATGCGCCTAACCGTCGCCGCTCGGTGATGGTGGCTGTGCTGTTCTCGGGCTTTACACTGGGTTCGGCGGGCGGTGGCCTGCTGGGCGGCTTTATGGTTCCGGCCTTTGGTTGGCAGAGCGCTTTCATCACCGGTGGTCTTGCGCCTCTGGCACTGGCTCTGGCCATGGTGTTCTTCCTGCCGGAATCGCTGAAGTACCTGACCGTCAAAAAGACCCAGGCGACCGAAACCATCCGCAAGGTGCTGTCGCGCATCGAGCGTCGCGGTCCGATCCCGGCCAACGCGGTTTTCATCAACTCGGCCGCCGAGGTTCCGTCGTCGAAGGGCGGTACCCGCATGCTGTTCCGCCGCGACCTGATCGCTGGCACCATGGCGCTGTGGGCGACCTATTTCTTCGGTCTGCTGGTCATCTTCCTGCTGCGCAGCTGGCTGCCGACGCTGGTGACCCTGTCGGGTGAATCCATCCAGCGCGCTGGCTTCCTTGCCGCCCTGTTCGACATCGGTGGCACGGTCGGTGCGTTCGGCGTGGCATGGCTGGTTGACCGCCTGCGTCACGACGGCGTGGTGTCGATCACCTATCTGATCGCGGGCGTGATGATCTTCATCTTCTCGCACTGGCTGGGCAACATCGGCCTGCTGGCGACGGGTATTCTGGTGCTGGGCTTCCTGCTCTCGGGTGCACAGGCTACCGTTCCGGCGATCGCCGCCAAATTCTACCCGACCGAAGGCCGTGCCTCGGGCGTGGCGTGGACGCTGGGCATCGGTCGCTTTGGTGGCATCGCCGGCGCTCTGGTCGGCGGTACCCTGCTGCAACTGGGCTGGAGCTTCGCCACCATCCTCGCATCGCTGGCCATTCCGGCTGTGATCGCAGCCGCCGTCATCGGTGCGCACATCTGGGGCTCGCGTCGCGCCGAAGCCCGTCTGGTTCAGTCTCAAGGCTAACTCCCCGAGACCCCTGCCGCCTCCGATCCGTCGGAGGCGGCTTTTTTATTCAAGACATCAAAGCCCGATCCAACGGGCGACATGGAGGAATTCATGCTGCTTTCCACTACGGCGGCCGCAGCCTTGCTGCTGTCCGCATCTCCGGCTGTTGCCACGACCGCTGCCACCACGGCAGCTCCCGCTCCGGCGGCTGCGCCCGTCGCTTTCAAACCGCTCAATGTCGAGGACGACTGGAGCCGCTTTGCCGATCCGGCCAGCCGCACGACCACCTGGTCCAAGTTGAAATACATCCCCATCGCGGGCGACGCTTGGCTGAGCCTTGGCGGGGAGGGCCGCTGGCGTGCCGAATACCGTGGCAACGAGCGTTTCGGTCGTGGTGCACAGGATGATGACGGTCTGCTGCAACAGCGTCTGCGCCTGTGGGGTGACCTGCACCTGAACAGCAATGTGCGCGCCTTCGTCGAACTGCAGGACGGTCGCTCGCACGACCTCGACAGCGGCGAAACCATCACCGAGGAAAACCGCACCGACTTCCATCAGGCCTTCGTCGAGGTGGAAGGCAAGATTGCCGGTGGCCGCACCCGAGTGCGCGTCGGCCGTCAGGAGTTCGGCATCGGCTCCATGCGCCTGTTCGAACCGCGCGAAGGGGGCAATGCCCGCGTCGCACTGGATCTGGCGCGTGTGATCTATGACAATCCGAACGGTTGGTCGGGCGGCGCTTTTGCGGGCTATGGCATCCGCGAGGCCAAGACCTCGTTCGATAACCGCACCAATTATGACTATCGCCTGTTCGGTGTTCACGCGGCACGCAAGCTGGGCGAGGGGGCAACCGCACCCAAGCTGGAGCTGCTGTACGCCAACACCGACCGTATGGGCGTGGCTTTCGACACCGGCCTTGCCGGACGCGATGACCGTCACACCGTCTCGGTGCGTCTGGATGGCCGCCAGCAGGCTTGGGACTATGACGTCGAGGGCGTGATCCAGCGTGGTGACTTCCGCGGTCTGGATATCGAGGCGTGGTACGTCTCGGCCACGGCGGGCTATACGTTTGACCATGCGTGGTCGCCGCGTCTGGCCGTGCGTCTGGACGCTGCCTCGGGCGACAAGAACCGCAACGACGGCAAGCTGAACACCTATAACCAGCTGAACCAGCCGCCGATCTCCATGCGGACCGATTTCGGCGTCAGCAACCTTGTGACGATCCAGCCGCAACTGACCTTCAAGCCGAACCCCAAGACCACGGTCGGCCTGATGACCGCGGGCCTGTGGCGTCAGAGCGATCAGGACGGCGTCTATGCCCTTTCGGGGATGCCGATCCGCTCGGGCGTGGAAGGCACTTCTTCCTACGTCGGCTGGCGCAATGCGGCCTTTGTCACCCGCGTGATCAACCCGCATCTCAGCGTGACGGGTGTGGTCAACCACACCACGGCAGGGGACTTCCTGAAGGAAACCGGCACCTCGGACGATCAGTCCTATGTCGGGGCATGGATCACGGCGAAGTTCTAAGCGCCAAGCGATCTAAAAAAGAAGGGCTGAACCCGTCGCGGGTTCAGCCCTTTTTTTGTGGTCCCTATCCCGCAAGCGGATGGGGGAGGCATCCCCGCTCCGATGAACGAAGCGGGGATGGTCTGTGGTTAGAAGCGGATGTTCAGGCGGGCATTGAAGCCGTGGTCCTGTGCCTTGTCCGCGATCTGGCCGGTGTAGGTCAGACCGAAGGTGGTGGTGGCGTTGAAGCGCACATCCACACCCGTTTCGATCACAGCGGCATCCTTGGCGATCGGGGCACCTGCGACAGCGAAGGCACCGCCCGCCGAGAAGGCATGCAGGCCTTCGACAGACAGGTCGCCCGATGCGCTGCGCCAACCCGCCGAGCCGCGCAGCATGGCTGCCGTTTCACCCAGTTCGATCTGGCGCGAGCCGCGCAGGCCAAGCGTGGTGAAGGTGACGTCGTTGTCCGCCTTGGCGATATCCAGCGCCGCCGCGCCGCCCGTCTCGCCAAAGGCGTCGGTACGGGCGCGGACCTGCGCCACATTGGCGAAGGCTTCCAGCTGGCTGCTGTCACGCGAGATCAGCTCATAGCCGATCTCGGCAAAGGCCTGACGGGTGGTGGCGCTGTATTCGCCCTCCACATAGTCGGCAAGGCCCGTGAGCTGGACCGAGCGGCTGGCATCGACATCATGCCACGACTGGGCCATGGCGAGGCGCAAGGAAGCCTTGCCCCACTGCGAGCCTGCATAGACGCCCAGAGTGCGGCTTTCGATGACGGCGCGTTGGCCATCGGTGTCGATGTCCGACTGGCCAAAGCCGGCGATGGCACCCACGCGCCATTGGCCGAGGCGGACGTCACCACCGATAAGGGCACCGGCGGTCTGGCGGTCCAGTTCGATGCTGGAGGCGTCGGCATCGAAGCTGCCCCACGAGCCATAGCCCTGCGCCCACAAGGCGGCGCCTTCATAGGTGGCGTCTACGGCGACCTGATCGCCATTGGCGGCATAGGCGAGGACAGGGGCTTGGTCGCCTGCGGACTGGCCGAAGGCGGCGCGCAGGCGGTCGTTGGCCGCGTTGCGCACTAAGCGGCTGTCCTCGATCAGGGTCGAGCGGACCGAGCCGTGCAGTTCACCCGACAGCTGGTCGAAGCTGCGGCGGATATCCTCGGCATCGTCAGCCAGTTGGACCACGGCGTCATAGACGGCATGGCCTGCCGCATAGCCGATGCTCTCGATGGCATTGGCGGTTGCCGACTGGTTGCGTGTCTGGGCCAGTGAAGCGAAGTCGCGGTCATTGCGCACCAGTTCCAGATCCACCGTACCCGCGGCATAGTCATAGACCAGCTTCGGATTGAGGAAGGCGAAGTCCGAAGTGACCGAACCGAACGCGCCCGTCAGCGTGCCTGCATCCAGAATGGTGTAGGTCGAGCGCGGGTTATAGGTCCCCGTCGCGCCGATGTGGGCCACCGTGCCGCCGTTCAGGGTGGCGGTGCCGGTGACGATCAGCTTGTCGCTGTTGAGGCCCAGCGGGTTGACCTCGACCACATAGCGGGCGCCGTCCTCGAACTTCAGGTCGCCGTTGATCACCAGCATGCCGATGGAGTCGCCCGGGGACAGGGTTGCGCCTGTGCCGATGGTGACCAGCGAGCCAGAGCCCGAGCCGATGATGCCCGAACCGCCCAGCAGCGCGCCACTGGCCACATTCAGCGAACCGCCCAGACGGCCTGCCGACTGTTCATCACCGATCAGCAGGGTGCCGCCGTTCAGGTTGGTCGTGCCGGCAAAGGCCGAGTTGTCCCACGTCAGCAGGGTGTAACCGTCGCCGTTAATGTTGATGGTGCCCTGACCGCCGAACGCGCCGTTGAAGGTCATTCCGAAGGTCTGGTTCAGATTCAGGGTGGCACCGGCGCTCACCCTGATGTCGCCGCCGAAGTTGGACAGCGAGCCGGTCATGGCACCCTGTTCGATGCTGGTGTTGCCATAGGCATTGCTGCCGATCAGGGCCAGAGTGCCTGCGCCGCGCTTGATCAGGTTGCCGCCCGTGATCGCCGAGGTGACGGTCAGGGTGTGGGCCGCATCGGCCACGTCGATGGCACCGCCATTGTCACCGATGGTGATGCCGCGCGACAGGGTGCCGAAGTCGGTGCCGGTGACCTGCAGCGTGCCACCGTTCAGGGTCACACCGCCGCTGGCTGCGCCTAGGTTCTCATCGCGCGAAACCGAGACAGTCCCACCCGTGATCGTGGTGCCACCGTTATAGACGTTGTAGCCCGACAGGATCAGGGTACCGGCCTGGGTCTTGGTGATGCCGCTCGCACCGATAATGGAGGTCGCGATGTTGGCGCTGTTGGCGAGGACGCGGATTTCCGCACCGTCAGAACCCATTTCCAACAGGCCCGAGCCGATCAGGCTGAAGCCGTCATCGACGAACTGCAGCCCCTCGAAGAACACGGCACCCTCGACCGCAATGTTGCCCCCTTGGGCGTTACGGAAGACGGCGGTATTGCCGCCCCAAGTCGAGGCAAGCTGACCGTCGTGGTTATGCCACTGGGCGTTGGTGCCATTCCACACGCCGTCGCCGCCCTGCCAGTGTTGCAGGCTCTGGTCACCAAAGGCGGCGATGAAGAGGTCAACAGCGCCCGCCGAGGTGGTCAGGATTTGGAACTCGCCCCCCTCGACGGCGGGGAAGTTGCCGATGCTCAGACCATTGTTGGTCAGCGTCCCGCCATAGGTGGCGAGGCGGTAATAGCCATAGCCGACATTGCCATCGCTGGCATCGGCGCTTTGCGTCAGGTTGAGGGTGCCGCCAAGCGTGAGGTTGCCGGTCACATCCACGCGGTCATTGGTCGAAGCGCTGCCCAGCGCACTACCGGCAGTGCCCAGTTCCACGTTAAGAATAGAGCCTCCGGCCAGCACCAGATCGCCATCGATGGTCAGGGCGCCGATGGAGTTGCCCGGCGACAGCGTCGCGCCATCGTGGATAGTGATGACCGAGCCAGCGCCCGAGCCGATGGTGCCCGAGCCGCCCAGCAACCCACCGTCTTCGACGATGACCGAGCCACCCAGTTTGGCCGATGCATGCTGTTGCGTGCCAACAATCAGGGAGCCGCTGACGAAGGTCCTGCCCGTGAAGCCGGAGTTGTCGCTGCCCAGCGTCGTATGACCACTGCCGTTGAAGCCGAGGAAGCCGTCGCCGCTGATCGTACCCAGATAGGTCGTGTCGGTATGGGCGAGGCCGAGCGCGCTATCGGGGCTTAGCACCTCGATATCGCCTGCAATCTCGTCCAGGCGCGTGAAGACGATGCCTTGTTCAACACGAAGGCCGCCATATCGGTTGTTACCACTCAGGGAGATCATACCCGCGCCGCGCTTGGTCAGCACGCCACCGGTAATGTCCGACGTGATATCGACCTCCAGCATCAGTTCATCGATGTCGATGGCGCCGCCATTGGTACCGATCGTCAGGGCGCGTTCGAACGTGCGGAACCCCCAACCGGTGAGTTGAAGCGTCCCGCCGTCCAGCTCGACACCGCCGCTTTCGGCACCCAGATTGAAGTTGTCGCTGACCGACAGGGTCCCGGCCAGCACACGCGTGCCGCCGGAATAGCTGTTGTTACCCGTCAGGGTGAGGGTGTCGCCACCGCTATAGACCAGGCCACCCGAGCCCGAGACAGTGTTCGAGAAGGTGTTGTCTCCGGTGCGGTCGATCCACAGGGTCCCGTTGTTGACGATGTTCCCCAAGACAGAACCGGTCGCGGTCTGGTTGCCCAGTTGCAGCGTGCCGCCCGAGATGGTGGTGCCACCGGTATAGGTGTTGTCCCCCGTCAGGATCAGCGTCCCCGCGCCGGCCTTGGTCAGGCTGGTGCCGTTCCAGCCTGTGGCAGCATTGGCCGTCTGATTGGCCAGAGCCGTGCCGAGCGTGAAGCTGTTGGTGGCATCGGTCAGGGTAAAGGTGCCGTGCGCCAGATTGTTGTTTGCGCTCCAGCTCAGCCCGTAATTCGCGGTATAGCTCAGGCCATCGGCCGACTTGCCGGTATGGACGGTCATATAGTCGACCGAACCCGCAAAGCCGCCCACGGTCACGCTCGCAAAGTCGCCGGTAATGCCGCCCAGCGTGCTGACGAGCGTCAGGGGCAGTCGGGCCTCATCGCCAATGCCGCTGAGGTTGAAGGTCGTGTTCTGGCCCAGAACCAGACTATCGGCACGCAGCGCCGTCAGCTGGTTTCCGGCGCGGATGGACAAGGTGGTACCGTCTTGCAGATTGATCTCGCCGCCTACCGACGCTGTTCCCCTGCTCGAGAAGCCCAGGGTGGCACCGGACGCGACGTCGATGCCGCCGATGTCCATAGGGCCGCTACCGGCCTCGCCTGCAAACTCCAATCTGCCTTCGTTGACGTAGGTTTGACCGTAATAGGTGTGCCGTCCCGTCAGGGTCAGAGTGCCTGCGCCCTGTTTCGTCAGATTGCCGACACCGGCAATGCTGCCGGCATAGGTAAAGTCGTCAGAACGGTTGAACACCACAGCACTGTTGTTCGTCAGACTGCTGGCAATGGACCCTGTCGTGCCACCGTTACCGATGGAGAGCGTGCCCCCGCTGATCACCGTGCCGCCGGAATAGGTGTTGTCGCCGGTCAGGTAGAGGGTTCCGCTACCCACCTTTACGATGCCGCCGGTACCCGTGACCGAGCCAGCAAAGTTCTGCGACGTCCGTTGATTAACATAGAGCGAGTTGCCTCCGAGCTTCAGTTCGCTTCCCGAGACGCCGGTCAAAGCGCCGATGGAAATCGACGGGAGGCCATTCGAGATATCCAGTGCGGTTCCGGCGCTGGCCAGATTCACCAAAGAGGTACTCGACAGCATGCTGGTTCCGGCCAGAGCCAGTGTTCCGTTCTCGATAAGGGTTTGGCCGCCGTAGCTGAGTACACCCCGGAGGGTCAGTGTGCCTGCGCCCGCCTTCGTCAGAGAACCGGTGCCGTAGATACCGCCGGTAAAGGTGTAGTTATCGGAGCGGTTAAAGGTCACAAGGCTGTTGGTCTCGATAGAGCTGGCAATCGCCCCTGTTGTTCCGCCGTTGCCGATGGCGAGCGCGCCCGCATTGATAACCGTATTGCCGGTATAGGTGTTGTTACCCAGCAGGGTCAGGGTGCCGTTGCCCGACTTGGTAATGCTGCCGATGCCGTTGATCACGCCGCGGAACTCCGCGTCCGTGACTTGATTGATCGTAAGGTCGTTGGCCCCCAGAACCACCCCGGTGCCCGCGACCCCTGACAATGAACCGATAGTGGTGCCCCCATACTTCTGGGCGATATCGAACACCGCACCGGCAGTGGTCAGGTTGATCCCGCTGGAGGCCGAAATCGAACCGGCTTCTTGCAGGGCAAGGGTGCCGCCATTGATATTGGTGGCACCGGTATAGGTGTTGGAGCCCCGCAGACGCAGAGTGCCAGTGCCAGTCGTGGCGAGGGAGCCGGACCCGCTGATGGTGCCGTTAAAGGTGTCGGTTGGATCGATGAGGTCCGTGTTGACGGTCAGGCTTCTGGAGCCGAGCACCACTTTGTCGCCCGCCAGGCCAACCAAGCCTCTGATGGTCTGATTGGCGTTGGCTGCGGAGATATCGAACGTGCCTGTACCCGCCACAAGGCGGATTCCAGAGGAATGCGCCAGTGAGCCATTGCCTGCGATGGCCAAGGTGCCGTCGCTGATCACGGTGCTTCCGGTATAGGCTTGCTCGCGCGTCAGGGTCAGGACGCCCGTTCCCTGCGCGGATACGCTCCCCGTGCCGGAGATAACACCGGCAAAGGTGGTGTTTGTGGACTGCAGGATGTTGAGATCGCGCGAACCGAGGATGATCTCGGAGCCTGCAACGCCTGAGAGCTCGCCCAGGGTTTGGTTTACATTGCTGGCCGAGATGTTGAAGACGGACGCTGCTCCGTCGAGTGACAGTGCACTGTTGGCATTCAGTGTACCGCTTTGGCTAAGTGCGAGGGTGCCGCCATTGATAACGGTACCGCCCGAATAGGTGTTCGCTCCCGACAAGGTGAGACGCCCGGTCCCATTCTTGATCAGGCCGCCACTTCCGCTGATTGTGCCGTTGAAGGTGGTGGAGGTGACCGAGTTAACGGTGAGGTCGTTGCTCCCGAGGATGACGCTCCCGTATGTGCCGCTTAGGCCTCCGATGGCTTGGGCGGTCGTCGCTGCCGAGATGTCAAACGTCGTGTCGGCATTACTGAAGCTCACGATGGAACGATCACTCAGGGATCCACCGGCACCAATGGCGATGGTTCCGAAGAATATACCCGTCCTACCCGTATAGGTATTCGCGCCCGTCAGTGTCAGCGTGCTGGTGAAGTTCTGGCTGATCGCACCGGTGCCACTGATGACGCCGCCATAGGTGTAGTCGTCGCTTCGGAGAAAATACACGGTTGCATTGTTGACGATGTTCCCTGCCACCGAACCTGTTGTGCCGTAGGCACCGATTTGCAGGTATCCCTCTTGTACGACGGTGTCTCCCGTATAGGTATTTTCGCCCGCGAGTGTGAGGTTCACAGCGCCCGTCTTGACGAGGCTCCCCGTACCGCTGATCACGCCGTGGTAAATACCCGACTGTGCTGCGTTGACGGTAAGGGTGTTGCTTCCAAGCAGTATCTTCGTATCGGCTTGGCCGGTTAGAGAGCGGACCGACTGTTCCGTGGTACTGGCTGAAATGTCGAATTGGCCACCCGGGGCGAGGCTGAGCCCGCTCGACGCACTGATCGAGCCATTGAGGCCCAGAGCGAGTGTGCCGCCTGCCACAGTGGTGCGTCCGGTATAGGTATTGGTACCGGTCAGGGTGAGGGTGCCTGCTCCCGTCTTGATAAAGTCGCCAGCGCCCCTGATCGTGCCACCGTAAACCGAGTCCACGGCCGAGTCGGTCGTCAGGGTATTGGCCCCCAGGGTTACGCTGGTGCCAGCGATGCCGTTGAGCGCGCCAATGGTTCGAGCCCCCAGGGTCGAGATGTCGTAGTCATCGCCGACATCGTCGAGGGTGACATCCTGCGCGAAGGCTTGTCCGGAAAAGGCCAGTATGCCGGTGCCAAGCACGGCAGCGACGGCAGAGGCCAAGCCCCGCTCGCGCCAACCGGATCGAGCATCGCGTTTACCGCGTGCGGTGTCCAAAGCTGTGCTGTTTTGAAGATAGGCGCGCGAAATCGAAGCCTTACGGTGAGGCATGCGGTCGACTCCCCCTTAATCCACCGCCCCTGCGACCTGCGGACAGCGGTACAAATGACTGTTACGGTTTGGGCGAGCCACAGATCACGCTACCCACTCCTACTCGGGTGGTCCCTTAAGGGAGGTAACCTTAACAATTAAGGTACGGGGCAGCCTGTGTCGGGCACTTTGGGAGTGCATAAACCCATAGGATTTACGCGTGATGGCTGGCACAGGCGGGCGTGATAAGATGGGATTATAGGAAATCTGGAGTTTGGATTGGCTGCGTTCGCAGTGCGATCATACTGTCCCCCCAGTCACAACGGCTAAGGGTCACCATAGAGAATGGTCCTGCCGTTGGCGTGGTTCTGTCAAAAGGCAGAGGCGCGAATAACGACGTGGAGGGAAGAGTGGACATTCAAACTGACGAGTTGATCGATATCGCCGGGGCAGCTCGCCATCCTCGTCCTCATACTGAAACAGGGTGTGCCCGGGCAGTTCGCTCAGACGCCGGACCCCTGTCGCCAGCCGGCGATCCTTGACGCAGACATCGTGGATGATCCCGCTTTTGCCACGAAAGCGGACACGCAGTTCGGTGCCGCTGACGTCGATATGCCGTTTGCGCAGGGTGGTCAGGCCATAGCTGCGGTTTTCGCGCGAATAGCGGGCGTTCCCCACCCGGATCAGGCTCAGTTCCATTAGGCGCATGGCCGTGGCCACCACCTTTTCCTGATCATACTGGCGACGTGCCAGACCCCTCTCGATGGCGGCCTCCAAACGGGGCAGGGCCGCGGCAAAGGCGGGCATGCGGGAGAATTTGTTCTCGGACTGGGATTGCGTCCACGCCGGGTGATAGCGGTACTGCTTGCGTCCGCGCGCGTCGCGTCCGGTGGCCTGGATGTGGCCATTGCTGTGCGGACAAATCCAGACGTCTGTCCATGCAGGGGGAATGGCCAAGGCCCGTATTCGGGCGAGCTCTGCCGCGTCGGATATGCGTTTCCCGTCGGCTCCCACATAACAGAAGCCGCGTCCTGCCTTCTTGCGCCGTATGCCCTCCATCTCATCGGAGCACCAGCGTAGGCCGGAGGGGGTAGCGTCAGTGGCCAATGTCTTCTGGGGTCCTCTGCTTCATGGGCGTTGTTCCGCATCCTTCTCAACGCAAGCGCGGCCATTCGGATCGCGGCGCAGTTCAAAATCACCCATAAAAAGAACCCCGCCGGTTAAGGCGGGGCTCGGGTCAGTTCGGGTTGGTCTGTTGAGGGTCAGTACCCGGCTGACGTTCCTCTTGCTCCCGGTCGATGTCTGTTTCCGGAGAAATGTTGTCGACGTCGTTCTTATTGGCTTCGGCGCGGGCCTGATCTTGAAGGCTGTCGCGGCCTTGTTGTTGACGCTGGTCTTGGCCTTGTTGCTGACGATCGACTTGAGGATTTTGGTTGGTATCGGTCATGGGGCCTCTCCTGTTGTTAACGATAAGAAAAGGCTCTTGAGAACGTCCGGTTGCCCTGGAGCGTGTTGTGTCGGGCGACGGTCTTTTGGCAACAAATCGGGTCGGAAATACCTGTTCCCCTTTCCTCAGCTTTTGTCGGAATTGGGCTTGTTTCCTTCGGGATACTGGCGCTGTTCGCGTTCGACAGTGAGCGGGGGCGGGGCATTGCGATCTTGCGCGCCGCGGGTGGCGAGGCGCTCATCCTTGCTGTTTGCCCCGCGGTCCGGGTGATCTCTTATAGAGGCCTCAGAAGGAATGTTGGCGGGCGGCTCGGCGCTGATGTTGACCTGACCGACGCCACGGCTCTGTTCGCCCGCATCGCCGTTTTCCAGCGTTTCTATGCCGATCTTGGTGGGGTTGTTGTTGCCATCAACCAGCACGTCTTTGGTGGAGCCCGTCGAATGGTCCACCTTGCCGGGTGTATGCCATTTCGAGCCCTTGGGGTCGCCGTAGGTACCTGACATTGTAATCTCCTTTGTAAAGGAAATGCCCCCACGCTGGGGGCGTTCCTGAGGGCCTGTTCCGAGACATTTGGCCCGCGCTACCGCGCATCTTCCGGCTCGCTTAGTTCAACGATGGACAGAGACGGACCGTCATCTCCTCCTCGCGTTGTCTTCGGGGGCTCCGAGGAGATCGAGATGAATAATGATCACATCTGGCGCGACGTTTTCGTCAGCGGCCTGAAGAATGCCCATGCGGTCGAGCATCAGGCCTTGGCGTTGATGGATCGACAGATCGAGCGTGCAAAAAGCTTCACCGAAGTCGCCAACATGCTGAAGTCTCACCGGACCGAGACCGAGCAGCAAATCGAGCGGCTGGAGCAGTTACTGGAGGGTTTTGACGAGAAGCCGTCCACGATCAAGGACACTGCCTTGTCCCTCAGCGGCAATATGGCGGCTCTCGGCCACATGTTTGCCGATGACGAAATCCTCAAGAACTCGTTCGCCAACTTCGCCTTCGAGAATTTCGAGGTCGCATCCTATCGCGGGCTCATCCTGCTGGCCCGGCACGGGGAATATTCGGCGGCCTACGACCCGCTGAACGCCTCGCTTGACGAGGAAATGAGGATGGCCTCATGGGTGGATCAAAGCCTGCCCATGATCACCGAAAAATTCCTCGCCCTGAAGCGTAGCGACGCTGAACACAGCCGTTAATCGGGAGGACTGACCCATGTTCATACACAATAAGAAACTGATGTACACGGTGCGCGTGGCCGAACCCAATCCGGCGCTGGCGAGCCTGATGCTGGAACAGTTCGGCGGACCGCAGGGCGAGCTGGCGGCGGCCATGCGCTATTTCACCCAGGGTCTTGCCGATGAGGATATAAACCGCCGCGACCTGCTGATGGACATCGCGACCGAGGAGCTGAGCCACCTCGAGATCATCGGTTCGATCGTCAGCATGCTCAATCGCGGGGCGAAGGGCCGTCTGGCCGAAGGAGTCGAGGAAGAGGCCGATCTGTACGCCACCATGACACAAGGTGGGGAAAGCCACACCACCACCTTGCTGTATGGCGGCGGAGCGCCTCTGATCAACTCGGCAGGCGTGCCGTGGACAGCGGCCTATGTCGACTCCATCGGCGATCCGACCTGCGACCTGCGCTCCAACATTGCGGCCGAAGCGAGGGCCAAGATCGTCTATGAGCGATTGATCAATGTCACGGATGACCCGGGCATCAAGGATGCACTACGCTTCCTGATGAGCCGCGAGGTGGCGCACCAGAAGGCATTCGAGAAAGCCCTCTATGCCATTCCGGACAACTTCCCCCCGGGTAAGCTGCCCGCTGATCCCAAATTCGCCGACACCTATTTCGACATGTCGCAGGGTGAACCGACGGGCGAGGGGCCCTGGAACACAGGAGAGCAGTGGGACGTGGTTTCCGATCGGGATTCCCAAATGGCCGTCGATGGCGGAGATGGCTCGTGCGAGGTCAAGCTCAGCGGGTTTGACGCCAAGACCGTCAAGGCCTTTGCCGACCGCACCCAATCCGATCCTACGGCCCAACCGCTTACGGGGGCGGATCTCGGTGCTGGGCCGGGTGCCGGAACGACGACGCCGGTTGCCAAGCCCGACTGATGCGATGGGGCGCGCTAACAAAGCGCGCCCCATTTTCACGCCTATAGGCTTATGGCTTGGTCCAGTTATCTACCGACAATGCCACGCCGTCTTCGGTAGGGATGATGAAGGTCATGGTGCGTCTGCCTTTTGCGGGCAGGTAGTCGAGGACGACAGACTGCTTAAGCTCCCCGCTTGATGCGGTGACAGCGACATCCGAAAGGGTGTGACTGGCAGGGTTGATCACTGTCACATCGACCTTCTGCGACCCGCCAAGGCGTGTGATTGCAGTTTCGCCGATTACAGGGACCGCATCGGGAGATGCCTCAAGGGTCTCGATGACCAATATGGCCGAACATGAGGCGATGACGGCCACTCCAAGACAGGCGGCAGCAAGCTGGATACGCGACACGTTCTGGTGCTTGGGCTTTTTCACAGAGCGTTTGAAGAGTTTCATACCAGAAGCCTCGCTGCGGCTGCGCCAAGAGAGGCGGGGAAGGCCAGCACAACGGTGTTGGTAGCCATGGCGGCCATCTCGTGTCCGTCTTGCGAACCGAACAGGCCAAGGATGCCTGCGCTGATCAACAGGCAAAGGGCGTAGCCCGGAACGGTAAAGTGCATCAGCGCACCCATGGGGCTGGACTTCTCTTCCTGTCCCGCAAAGCCAACCTCGAAGACGATCAGATGCAGGAGCACCAGTGAGAGGGCCATGATGCCCAATCCTGCCAAAGGACCGATGCGATAGGCGATCAGGCGCATTTCTTCGGTCGGGGCCAGGTTCAGACCCAGGTAGAGCGCGCCTGCAGCCATAAGAAACAGCTCACCGACGTAATCGCCCTTCTTCACCTTGTCGCCGCGCCCGGATGACAACTGCTTTCTGGCGACCAGAGCCCCCATGGCGGCAGGGACGATTTGAAGCGTCATCTGTCCGGTTGCGATGCGTAGATTGTCGACTTCCAAAACATTGAACAGCAGCATCAGACCGCAAGCGGTGATGGCCCCGACAAACACCGCGCCCAAAGTATCCAGCAGGTTGAGAACGGGACCGCTTCGGTCGGAGAACCCTGCGTAGTGGGACAGGCCGTAGAGAATAGGAAGGCCAGCCAACAGGCAAAGGAGCAGCCTCCAAGGCTCGAGCACCATGCCCAGCTCCCACATCTCCATCGTCATGAGCAGCGGCAGGGCGAATAAAAGCGCGCCCCCGAAAGCCCGTCCAAGATCACGCAGATAGGCGCTTTCCGACTCACAACTTGTCCAATGCAAAGGTCTCATCGGCAATGATCCGAACTCGATTGAACGGGCCAACCGAAAGGTTCGATTGTTCCTTGAGGTAGCAACAGCCCACCATCAAATTCGTTGCCAGCTGAGCGGTATTTGACAGAGAGCGCAAGTTTTCGAGGCGGATTTGGCGAGACCTCCACAGTCACTAGCGCGTTCTGTGTTTGGGAGAACCAACGTCTCGCGCAGTTGTCGATGGGCGGCATTAACCTGAGCTGCGCAGCTCTTAAGTGCATTTGCGCAGGTGTTGAGTGATTTCGACAAGGGATTGTCGGGACCACTTAAGAGCTGCTCACTTTGGGCCCGCCAACGTTGGGCTTTAGAAATCTGACCACTTAAGTCGACCACCTAAGAGCTGCTCAAAAATGAGCAAAACCACTTAAAGCGTGCTCATTTTCGGTGGGAGATACCCAATTTCTAATGGGGCTCGAACTTACAAGATAGGCATCGCAAAGTATTTCTAGGTTCGCGCTTAAGGCGGCCACGTTGATGCCGTACATGGATCTTCAAGGCGGAATTCGACCCGCGTTCTGGGCGCATCTTATGGTGCCCTCAATCCTTTCGGTTTGCATATCAGCTTTCCGCAATGGGCATGACAATCCTTCAGGTTAATACAAGATCATGGGGCACTGCAGTTTACTGTAGTCGCTGCTGCGACCTTGGTAGGCTTCCTTGTGGCACTGAACCGACCTGAATATACACTAACAGCTGATTAAATTCTCCTCAGTACTGAGGCCGCATGATCTAGCACCGATAAAATCGATTTTCAAATTAAGCTGATATGGCTGAAATGTAGTATATCTGATAAGTAAAGATGGGCATTCTAGGTGCAGCTTAAAACTTTCTTATCTTAATTCAACTTATCTGATTCTTACCCTATTCCTCTTTGGTTGGCATAGGTATGAAATTTTTTCATATGCAAAAGATCTACACTTCATATTGTAGTAAAATGTAACGGAAACGAAAATAACGTGGCTAGCTGATATTATCTTTAGTCAATAACTTAACGACATAAGTAATTTACCAAGGTTTAAATTTCAGATATTGATGAAACTTATTTTTGTTACCTAATGCAAAGAAGATATTCGAAGCTGAGGTCTTTAGTGCGTCCTATGTCTTGGAATATTTAATTCTACACGGTGGGTGCTGATATGCGTGTTCTTACACTTGAGGAAGTTCGTGCTGTCGCTGGTGGAGGCGATGTAACGGATTTAGGAACGATTAAAGTTACGGCACGAAAGAGAACGCCAGAGGGATGGGTATTGCCTGAATATGGCAGAGCTGAAATGTTTGCCGTATCTGAAGTGGTAGACAGTTTCTATGGTGGAAGTGGTGTGAGCATTGTTGCTCAAGATACTGATTCTATTGACATTGATGTAGATATCGGTCGGGACCTTACTGTTGAAGAGAAAAAGGTTATAGAGGACCTCAAAGCGGCAATTAGAGAAGTCACTGCTTCCATCAACAGTCTATCATCTACCGTGGTGATCACTATGCCTGACGGGAGTCAGCTTACGGGAAATGAACTGAAGGAACTTTGGTCAAAAACAGATTTTAAGATCGTTGATGTACCTAATGGTGATCCCTATGGAAATAACGGAACTGGCGGAGCGTTTCATCAAAATGGCGACCCTTTGTTCGTAATTGACATCAATGGCGCAAACAACTCCAGTAATATGGGCTTGATGGGGTATGCAGCTAATGGTCAAGACGGACTAAATTTTTATATTCTTCACGAACTTGCGCACGTTACTAGTGCAGGTGTAGCGAAAACGAACGAATTGGGTAGCGTTAGTGAAGATCTGGAACGGTGGACTAATACGCTTGCAACGGGAATTGCCAATGCTGCGGGCGTTTCCGTTGGAGGCTTCTCTCCGACGTACGGCGTGGACTCTCAACCAGCTACTGTTAGCAGCGCGACCTCCGGTGGTGCGGCCGGTAGTGGATCGTCTGGCGGTGGTTCGTCCGGTGATAGCGGCAGTGGCCGCACATTTTTTGGTAGAGATGAAATTCCTAGCAATGAAAATATCGTGAATTGATATGATAGGTACTGCTTTAGCCATCTTTGCCGCACTTCCTGCCTGTACGCAGGAAGTGTCGCCAGCTCCCGTTGAAGCGCATGAGGTTGCCTACTCTGTAACCCGATTAGACGCCGGACCATTGCCAGCGGATTTAATGGGTCTGAAGCTCTCTTGGTCATTAGAGATTCGGATAGATGAGGATCTTCCGGCCTATTGGGCTGACTTTCGCAGCAATCCTGATCTTGCCTTGGGTAATGATGAGCGAGTCGTGTCCTGGAAGTACGGTTATTCGTCCGAGGCTGGGGTGCCGCAAGTAACTTGCTTATGGATGGCCCCAAATCTTGCGTCGACAGGCAAAGAGATGAGGTCCTATTTGCAGCCTCCGCCGGTGAATCCCCCGCAAATCGAGGGATACGAACTGCGGCAGAGCATTAGATTTGGCTTCGCTTCGCCGTCTGGTCGCTACATCGGAGTCTGGACCTCAACCCGATCGGATTCTGAACGAATAATAGCTACTTTTCCTGGAGATGCTAGCTTCGGTAGCGCGACGGTGTTGACGCGAACGTCGCAGCCGATAGCGGCCGTTTATGTAACACCGGGGCATGGCGCGGCCAGCTTGATTGTGCTTACTGATCCCACTGTCGACGGAAGCTTTACGGTCTCATCTTATCTCTGGACACACCAGTAGGCCCAGCAAATCTAGCACTATTTGGCAGAGATCCTGCCAGATTGAACATTTTGTCTGCGCTATGGCGATAGATTGTGACGTGACCCCCGTTTCTCATCCAGCCATAACGAGAGTCCGAGGTTGATTTGA